>QEVT01000402.1 GCA_003576755.1 bacterium
GCCGGCCGCCTCCGGGGCGGCGTCTCCGGAGCGTGCCGACGGTGCGTCGCCGCTGCCTGCCCACGCGGCGGGGGGCCCCGCCGGCACCTGCAGGCTCGCGGCGAGGTGCCGGTACAGCGCGGAGCGCGGGTCGAAGCGCTCGGCCGACGCCAGGAGCCCGCCGGCGCCGCGGCCCCCCACCGCGAGCACGCGCCCGTCGGGACCCAGCACGGCGTCGAGGTCCGTCCGGGCCGTGCCGAGGCCGCCGACCTCGTGAAACGCGCCGGTGGCCGGGTCGAAGCGCTCGACGCTCGCCAGCAGGCTGTTCTGGTCGCCGCCGACGACGAGGAAGCGGCCGTACGGCATCGGGATGGCGACGTGCGACTTGCGCGGCGTCACCAGGGCGCCGATCTCCTCGATGGCGCCGGTGTCGAGGCGGTACCGCTCGGCCTTGGGCGGGAAGCCCAGCCCGCCGCCGCCCTGGCCGCCGGCGAAGACCACGCCGTACTCCGGCACAAGCGTGGCGGTGTGGAACGCACGCGGGGTGTGGAGCACCCCGGCCGCGGTCGACGTACCGGTGGCGGGGTCGAAGATCTCGACGGAGTTGAGCCGACCGCCTGCCCCGCGTCCGCCGGCCACCAGGATCCGGTCGTCGGGCAAGAGCGTGGCGGTGTGCCGGTCGCGCCCGACCGCGAGGCTGCCGATGGGCTGCCAGGTGCCGGCGGCCGGATCGAAGCGCTCGGCGCCGGCGACGAAGCCGGGGGTCGCGCCACCGATCACGACGACGCTGCCGTCGCCCAGCACCGTCGCCGTGTGCAGCGAGCGCGGCTGGTGCATCGGCCCGGTCTCGGTCCACGCGCCGGTGGCGGGGTCGAACACCTCGGCGCGGCCGACCAGGGGCTGGCCCGGCCCGCCGTCGCCGCCGGCCGCCAGGATCCGCCCGTCGCGCAGCCGGGTCAGTGTGAGCCCGCGGCGCGCGCTGTGCATCGGGGCCACCGCCTGCCACGTCCCGGTCGCGGCGACGTAGACCTCGGCCGTGGAGCTCGCCGGGCTGGCGGTCTCGAGCTGGCCGTTGCCGGCCACGAAGTAGGCGGCGCTTGCGGGGAGCGCGGTCGAGGCGTCCCGGCCGCCCGCATCGTCCGTCGGCGGGCCGTCGTCGCCGGGGAGTCCCGTCGGCAGGGTCTGCGTGTGTATGGCGCTGGGCTCGAAGTTGAGGATGGGGGCGCCGCGGACGCCGGCGCGCGCCGTCTGCATCGCGCCGGACGGGGCGGTGCGGGCGGCAGCCTGAGCGGCGTAGTGCGACTCGACCGCGGCGAGGTACTGGCTCGCCACCTCGGGGTGGTCGTCGTCGACAACGTGAACGAGGCCGAAGGGGCTCCATGTGCCGGACGTCTTGGCCAAGGTCAGCTTGCCGACGTGGGTGCCGAACGGGTTGCCGGCCACGAAGCCGAAGGCCTCGATGAAGTAGTACCGGCCCGACGACAGGCCTGTAAACGTGAAGTACTCGGTGGTCGCCGGGTTCCACTTCTCCTGGGCACCGGAGTACCCTCCCATCGAAAACACGGGATTGTTGATCCCGCACGGCCCGGCCGGCGTGAAGAGGCCGAGCTTGCGGTAGCACACGCGGAGCTTCTCGAAGACCTTGGGGCCCTTGTAGGTCACGGCGACGCTGATCGAGGACGACGTGGTGTCGGTCACGGCCAACAACTCCGTCACGCTCCCCCCTGACGAGTTGGCCGTCTGTTGCGACAGCGTCCCGATCTGGCGCCACCGCGTGTCGATCAAGCGCTTGCAGTAGCACTGGACCTCGAACCGATAGGTCTTGTTCTTCTGGAGTCCCGGCCACACCATCGACGTCGCGCCCGTCAGCTTCTTCTGGTGGGTGGGAGCCAGGAGGCACGGGTCCAGCATGCCGAGCGCGTCGGACATGCACACCCGGTAAGGCTGCGATCCCGACGGCGTGTACTTCGAGGGTGGCGGGGTCCAGTTGACGGTGATGCTCGCGTCCGTCACGTCGCTGGCCCACACCGAGCCGAGGCCGCCGGCGACGGCGGCGCCGGACGGCGGGAGGACGAAGGACAGGGCCATCAGGCCCGCGATGGCCAACCGGCGGGGATCGCAGCCGGCCCGGAGACGTCCAAGAATGTCGCGGCGCATGACGATGCTCCTTTCGCGCGCGGGCGGCTCGCGGGTCCATCCCGTGAGAATCGCACGCGCAGTCGACTGCAGTGTGCCAGAAGTCGTCAGGGCGGCGCGAGCGGTTTCAGACACGATTCCGACACGAGTGCGACCGGCGGGCGGCGGCGCGGGCGGTCGCATTCCCGGCATGCCTGGAAGCCCGCGCTCCCAGGAACGGCGTCACCCTCGACACGACGTGTCACGGCCCTCAGGTGGTATCCCTGACGGCGTGACAGAACGTTCGTTCCGTTTCGGCGCTGAGGCTGCCCGGGCGGGTGGCAGATCCTGGGAGCGCCGGCTTCCAGCCGGCAAGATGCCGCGCTCCCAGGAAGCCCTTCGATCAAACGTTCTGTCACGCCCTCAGGGTGGTATCCTTCGCCGCCATGTCCCCCGCCATCGCCGTCACCGACCTGGTCAAGCACTTCCTCATCCCGGTCCGCGACGCCGGGCTGAAGGCGTCGCTCGTCAGCCTGTTCCGGCGCCAGCACCGGACCGTCGCCGCCGTCGACGGCGTGTCGTTCAGCATCGCGCCCGGCGAGGTCGTGGGCTTCCTCGGCCCCAACGGCGCCGGCAAGACCACCACGCTCAAGATGCTGAGCGGCCTGCTCCACCCCACCGCCGGCCGCGTCGACGTGCTCGGCTTCGCGCCCGCGCGCCGCCAGGCCGCGTTCCTGCGCCAGATCGCGCTCGTGATGGGCAACCGCAACCAGCTCGTGTGGGACCTGCCGGCGCTCGACTCGTTCGACCTGCAGCGCGCCGTGTACGGCCTGCCCGCGGCCGACTTCCGCCGCACGCGCGACGAGCTGGTCGACCTGCTCGACCTCGGCGACCTCGTGCGCAAGCCGGTGCGCAACCTGTCGCTCGGCGAGCGGATGAAGGCCGAGATCGTGGCGGCGCTCTTGCACCAGCCCCGCGTCCTCTTCCTCGACGAGCCGACGCTCGGGCTCGACGTGACCATGCAGCGCCGCATCCGCGCGTTCGTCGGCGCCTACAACCAGCGCCAGGGCGCCACGGTGCTGCTGACCAGCCACTACATGGCCGACGTCGAAGCGCTCTGCCGGCGCGTCATCGTCATCCACCACGGGCGGATCCTCTACGACGGCGGCCTGGTGGGCCTGGTCGAGCGCTTCGCTGCGTTCAAGACCATCGGCGTCACGCTCGGCGACGGCGGGGCGGACCTGTCGGGCTACGGCGAGGTCGTCGGCGTGTCCGGCGCCGAGGTCAAGCTGCGCGTCGCGCGCGCCGACGCGCCGCGCGTCACGGCGCGCCTGCTGGCCGAGCTCGCCATCGACGACCTGACCATCGAGGACCCGCCGATCGACGACGTCATCGAGCAGGTGTTCGCGCAAGAGTCGGCGCAGGCGCCGGAGGCGCCGGGGACGGCGGTCCAGGAGCCGTCGTGACGCGCCACCTCGACTTCTACCGCGTCCTGATGCGGATCGCCATCCAGGAGCAGCTCCAGTACCGCGCGGCCAACTACTTCTACATGGTCGGGATGATCGCCGAGCCGGTGATCTACCTCGTGGTGTGGTCGACGGTGGCGCGCAGCCAGGGCGGCGCGGTGGGCGGGTACACGCCGGGGGCGTTTGCGGCCTACTACATCGTCTGGACGCTGGTGCGCAACATGAACATCGTGTTCACGCCCTACGGGTGGGAGGGCCGCATCCGGCAGGGGCAGCTCTCGATGGCGCTCCTGCGCCCGATCCACCCGCTGCACGCCGACGTGGCGTTCTTCGCGGGGTGGAAGGTCGTGGTGATCCTGTTGTGGCTGCCGCTGGCCGCGTTCCTGGCATGGGTGTTCGAGCCCGACCTGCACCCGTCGTGGCTCGAGGTCGGGGTCTTCGCCATCGCCATCTGGGGGGCGTATCTCATCCGGACGCTGCTCCTGGCCATCCTCGGGATGATCACCTTCTGGACCACCCGCGTCAGCGCGATCTTCGAGCTGTTCTTCGCCGCCGAGCTCGTGCTCTCGGGCCGCCTCGTGCCGATGTCGCTCATGCCGGCATGGGTCCAGCGCACGGCGGGCTGGCTGCCGTTCCAGTGGACGTTCGGGTTCCCGATCGAGGCGCTCGTCGGCGCGCTGCCGCCGGGCGAGCTCGCGCGCGGGCTCGGGATGCAGGTGGCGTGGATCGCGCTCGGCACGGCGGCGGTGGGCGCGGTGTGGCGGGTCGGCATCCGGCGCTTCGCGGCGGTCGGGGGCTAGGGCGCGTGGGGGCGCGGGTACGGTGACGGGATCGCTGCGGTCGATGCTGGCGGCGCCGCGCCTGGCGCTGACCTACGCCCGCGTGGGCGTGCTGAACGAGCTTCAGTACCGCGTGAACTTCTTCGTCCAGGTGCTCCAGGCGTTCGTCGCGCTGGCCACCGGGCTCGTCGGGCTGGGGCTGGTGTTCAGCCACACGCGCGACCTGGGCGGCTGGTCGCGCGACGAGCTCCTGGCGGTGATGGGCGTGTACATCGTCGTCGGCGGGCTGATGCGGGCGTCCGTCCAGCCCAACATGCTGCGGCTCATCGGCGACGTCCAGGAGGGCACGCTGGACTTCGTCCTGACCAAGCCCGCCGACGCCCAGCTGCTGGTCAGCGTGCGCGAGCTCCGGCTGTGGCAGCTCGTCGACGTCGGGGTCGGGCTGGCGGTGCTGGCCGTGGCGGTGTCCCGCCTCCCGGACCGGCCGGGCGCGTGGGACGCGGCGGCGTTCGCCGCGGCGCTGGGGCTGGGCGGGGCCATGGTCTACGCCTTCTGGCTGATGCTGGCGTCGACGGCGTTCTGGATCGTCCGCGCCGACCACATCACGAACCTGTTCGAGGGCCTCTATGCCGCCGGGCGTTGGCCGGTGGGGATCTACCCGGACTGGATGCGGCGGACGCTCACGTTCCTCGTGCCGATCGCGTTCGCCGTGACGGTCCCGGCGGAGGCGCTGACCGGGCGGCTGACGCTGTCGGCGCTGCTCGGGGCCGCTGCGCTGGCGCTGCTGCTGCTGGCGCTGGCGCGCATCGTGTGGCGGCTCGGGCTGCGGCGGTACGGGGGGGCGTCGGCGT
>QEVT01000403.1 GCA_003576755.1 bacterium
CGCCCGCCAGGTCCGGCGCCGGCGCGGGCCCGCGGTCGACCCGCTCGTCCTCGGGCAGGAAGTCGGTGGTCTCGTCCAGGTTGGCCGCGGCGTCGGGGCCGGCGTCGGCGGCGGCTTCGGCGAGGTTGGCCGGCCGGTCGATGGGCGGGTGCCCGGCGCTCCCGGTCGGCTCGAACTCGACCCAGCCGAACTGCGGGAAGTACACCTCGGGCCAGGTGTGGGCGTTGTACGCCTTCTGGCGATAGGTCACGCCGTCGGGCAGGCGCTCGCCCGTGGCGTAGCCGGCGGCGACGCGCGACGGGATGCCGGCCGAGCGCGCGAGCATCACGAACGCCGAGCTGTAGTAGTCGCAGTAGCCGCGCTGCTCGTCGAACAGGAACCACTCGACGCGGTCGACGCCCTCGGGCGGGGTGTTGATCGACTCGCTGTAGGGGATCTGGCGCAGGTAGGCCTCGATGGCGGCGGCGGCGTCGTAGCGGTCGGCGGCGCCGAACGTCAGCTGCGCCGACAGGTCGCGCACGCGCTGCGGCAGGCTGTCGGGCACCTGGAGGTAGCGCTCGCGGATCCAGCCCGGGTCGGCATCGCCGGCGTTGCGCAGGCTCTCGACGTCGGCGCGCGACAGGCGCGACACGGCGGTGTACTGCGACTGCGCCGCCAACGGGGCGACGCTCTCGACGGTCAGGACGTCGAGGTCGCTTTCGGCCACCTCGGTGCGGATGGGCAGGTCGAACCGGTCGGGCTGCGGCGCGGCGTAGAGCTGGGTGGTGGCCGGCTGGTAGGTCTTGACGGTCTGCGTGACCGGCACGGTGAGCGCGTAGTCGACGCCGATGTCGTCCGCGCCGGCGGCGTTGCCGTCGGCGATCCTGGCCGGCGTGCGCTTCCAGCCCGTCCCGTCGTAGGTGTCGAACACGGCCTGCCGCCAGTAGCGCGGCGCCGGGCTGGCGGCTGCCAGCGTGGCGTCGAAGATGGTGGCATCGCCGAGCTGCAGCGCGCCCTGCAGGCCGATCTCGCTGCCGAAGGCGTTGCCGCCGCCGCGGGTGGGGTACGCGAGGTTCGGGAACCACTGGTTGACCCGTTGGGCCATGGTGCGCTGCGGGCTGGCCGTCAGCTGCCGCATGAAGTCGCGCACGCCCGTGCTGGCGATCTGCGACGGCAGGAGCCAGCTGAGCGCGAGCACGGCCACGGCCACGATGAGGCTGTCGCGCAGGAATCCGAGCCCGATGTCGGGGCTGTAGCCGACGCGTTCGCGCCGCCACCGCTGGGTCTGCACGGCGAGGTAGGTCTGCGTGGCCAGGAGGAGCGCGCACAAGAGGAAGAACGTCAGGTACACCAGGTGCCGCTCTTCGGCGGGGGCATTGACGAGGTTGAAGACCAGCGCGAACCCGCTCGGCAAGACGGCGCCCCACCAGCTCATGTAGCGCACGATGAACCAGGTGCAGATATAGCTGAGGAGCCAGATCAGCATGGCCATGGTGACGGCGAAGAACAGGTGCGCCAGGTCGTTCTGGTGGGCCGGCGCAAACGCGAGGGTGGGCTGGATGGCGGCGTAGCTCGGCGTCGGCATTCGGACGAGCTCGATCCAGGCCAGGTACCAGTCGCGCACGACCTCCATGCGCTCGTAGACCGAGAGCTGGGTGAGGGCGGCTGCGGGCGCGGTCTCGAAGGTGTGGACGGCGAACGCCGCGGCGAGGACGGTGGTCAAGACGCCGGCGACCATGCTCCAGGCATGGCACAGGCCGGTCGGCAGGCGCTGCTGCGCGCCGAGGATGGCGCCGACGACGACGCCGCCGACGACGACCGGGGTCAGGATCCCGATGCCGGGCCACGGCTGCGCGGCCTCGATGGACCACGCCACGGTCAGGAGCATCATGCCGGCCAGCACGACGCTGGCCCATCCGGAAGGGGGTTTGGTCAACATGCGCCACTCATCGTTCTGGTGTTCATCGATCGGCGGTGGGCGGGCACCCGCCCGAAACACAAACCGCCCCGTGCGCACGGCGATGCCGTGTCCCGCGGGGCGGCGGTCTGCGGTGTTCTTACGGCCCTGACGGCTGGCACGGTTCAATCATAACGGCCCGACATGCATACGGCAAGCGCATTCGCCCGCCGCTCGCCCGACGGTTGGCCGACGCGGGGTGGGCGCGGCCGGGCGCGCGTCGGCGTGGCACCGTCCACTGCCCCGTGCCCCGTGTGCTCCGCGCCCGCGGCGGCGCGCTACCCCCCGCACCCGCCGATCTCGTGTGCCCATTGCACCAGCACCGCCGCGAGCGCGTCCGGATCGGCGGCGTGCGACACGTGGCCGGCGTCGCCGACGATGGCGGAGACCGGATGCCGCGCAGCGCCCGGGAGCCCGGCGCCGGCGGCGCCGACGACGACGGCCCGCAGGTCGATGCCGGCCGACTGCAGCCTGGCCGCCCGGTCGCGCGCCGCGCGCGCGGTCTCGCCGCCGACGTCGTCGGCGAGCACGAGGATGGCGTGACGGCGGACCGGGTCCCGTCCCTCGGCATCGGCGAGGGGGTCCGTGCCGTCGGTGGGTGCGCCCGTGGACGCGACGCCGGCCCGGGGCGCGGGATGGCCGCGGTGGTCGCGCGCCACGGCGGCGAGGGCAAGCTCGAGCCTCCAGGCCGCGTCGCCGGCGCTCGGGGGACGCGGCGCGCCGACGGCCCGGATCGCCCGTTCGAGCCGCAGCGGGTCGCGGGTGGCCGGCGTGCGTTCCGCCTG
>QEVT01000404.1 GCA_003576755.1 bacterium
CGTCCCGGCGTCGCCGTCGGCCGGCGCGACGCCGCATACGGGCACCCCCGCGGCGTCGGGCACGCCCACACCGCCACCCACGGTCGGGACGCCGCCTGCCACGCCCCCCGCTCCGGGCGGCACGCCCCCGACGGCGACCGCGACCGGCGGATCGCCGTCGACGCCCGGTGCGACGGCGACGGCCGGTGTGACGGCGACGGCCGGATCGACCGAACCCTCGACGCCGCCCGTGTCTCCCTCGGCGACGACGACGCCGTCGCCTCGGCCGGTCGACGGCCGGACGCTGTGGTTGCCGTACAACGGGCTCGCCCGCCCGCGGGCGACGCCGACGCCGACGCGGGCCGCCACGCCGTCCGCGACCCCGGACGCCGTGCCTGCCTCGCCCACGCCGTCGCCGACCGCACGGGCGACGACGCCGCCGCCCGCGACGGCGTCGCCCGTGCCGTGCATCGTCGCCGAGCACGAGCCGAACGACACGCTGCTCGAGGCCCTTGACCGCCCGCCGCTGTGCGCCGACCGCCCTGCCACCGGCAGCATCCCGGCCGGCGACGCCAGCGACCACTGGCGGCTCGAGGCGCCCCGGCCGGGGCTCGTCCAGGCCGACCTCGCGGGCATCCCCTCCGGGACCAACTTCGACCTGTACCTCTACACGCGCCAGGGCCAGCTGCTCGCCGTGTCGCAGCGCCCGGGCACCGAGGCCGAGCACGTCGAGGCCCGCGTCAGCGCCGCGGGCGACTACTATGTCCGGGTCTATGCCAGCGAGGGCCGCAGCCCGGCGCCGTACGAGATCCGGTGGTCGATGGCGCCGTGACGGCGCCCGCCCACCACGCCAACCGTATCCAACCAGCCACTCGGGAGAGAAGCATGCCCACCGTGCAACGCCGCCCCTTCGCCGCCGTCTCCGCGGGACTGGCGGCCGCCATCGCCGTCCTGGCGCTCGTGCCCGCCGCCGTCCCCGGCGGCGCCGCCCATGCCCAGGCCGCTCCGCCGGCCCCGCTCGAGGCCAAGGGGCTCGAGGTCGTCGGCTACAACGACCTCGGCCAGGCGTCGGGCCTGACCAGCGAGATCTGGTACCAGAAGCAGACCGTCTACGTGGGCTACTACTGCGGCGCGCCGCAGGGCAGCAGCATCGTCGACGTGTCCGACCCGGCCAACCCGACGGTGCTCTTCAAGACCGACACGATGTCCGGCACCTTCGCCAGCGACGTTAGCGCCGTCAGCATCGACACCGCCGCGTTCACGGGCGACCTGTTCGTCGAGCCGCACGAGACCTGCCGGCCAGGCGCGGTGGCCGAGCTGCGCATCTGGGACGTGACCAACCCGCGCCAGCCCGCGCTCCTGTCGTCGACCGTCACGGTCGACGGCGTGCACAACGCGTCGCCGTTCCTGCGCACCGAGAACGGGCAGCAGAAGGCCTACCTGCTGTTGTCGAACAACTTCGCCGACACGGCCGACAACTCCGACATCCTCGGCAAGGACTGGGAAGCGCAGGACATGGACGCCGACTTCGTGATCATGGACATCACGGATCCGCGCGCGCCCTCGATCGTCAGCCGCTGGAACATCCACACCGAGATGCAGGACCTGCCGGCCTCGACGTTCATGCACGACGCATGGCTCAACGCGGCCGGGACGGTGGCGTACGCGGCCTACTGGGACGCCGGCGTCATCCTGCTCGACGTCAGCGACGTGACCAAGCCGACGCTGATCAGCCAGACCCGCTACCCGGCCGCCGACGAGGGCAACACCCACCAGGTGGTCGAGACGCGCAACGGCGACTTCCTCGTGGTCACCGACGAGGACTTCAACCCGCTCGACAGCACGTTCGTCGTGACCGAGCCCGCGCCGCTGGCCGGCAAGAAGCCGGCCAGCCCCGGGAGCTTCCTCCGGGTGAACATCGGGCAGCCGCCCGTCGAAGGCGACGCCGTGTGGGTGGGCCGCGGCTGCGACGCCGACCCGGCCTTCGGCCTCGCCCAGCCCGACCCGTACCTGAGCCCGGCCGTCGGCAAGATCGCCGTGATCGTCCGCGGCGGCTGCTCGTTCGCCGGCAAGGTCAAGCAGGCGCAGGCCAACGGCGCCATCGGTGCCGTCGTCGTCAACAACGTCAAGGGCGCCGGGCCCGTGATCTCCGGGCGGCCGGCGCAGGGCACGACGATCGCCGCCATCGGCATCGCGTACGACGACGGGCACGCCATCACGACGACCTTGGCGGCGGGGACGGCGGTGAAGCTGCGCTACGGCGTGCTGCCGGGGGAGTGGGGCTACACCCGGTTCTTCGACGCGCGCGATCCCAAGAACCTGAGGCAGGTCGCGGACTTCCGGATTCCCGAGACGCGGCAGTACCCGCCGGCGGCCGGCACGTACACCGTCCACAATCCGTGGATCGACGGCGACACGCTGTACCTCTCGCACTACTCGGGCGGCGTGCGCGTGCTCGACATCGCCGACCCGGCCCGCCCGAGCGAGACGGCCCACATGGTGACGCAGAACGCCAAGGGCGAGCGCGGATCGGTGTGGGGGGTCATGACCGACGAGCGGGGCTACATCTACCTCAGCGACATGGTGGCCGGCCTGTGGGTGCTGCGCCACGCCACGGCCGCCGTGCCGACGCCGACCGTCCCGCCGACGCCGTCCCCCGCGCCGTCCGCGACGCCGGCGCCGCCGATCCCGACACCCGCGCCCACGGCGCCCGTCGCGCGCGGGCCGGTGTGCCCGCAG
>QEVT01000040.1 GCA_003576755.1 bacterium
CCGGGCGGGGCCCCGGCGGGGTCGGGCCTTTCGTCGGCGTCGGCGCGGTCGTTGCCGACCCCGGCGGGGTGGGCGCCGCGCCGTCGGGGCGCACCTTCATCACGAACCCGTCGCCGCCGCCGCCGGCCGTGCGGCTCGGGCCGGGCAGGTCGCCGAGCCCGTCGCCGTCTGGGAAGGTGGCGGCGTCGGACTCGGTGTCGCCGACGACGTACACGTCGCCCCGCCCGTCGACCGCCACCCAGTAGGCCTGCTCCCAGGCACCGCCGCCGATGTAGCCCGCGAAGTCGACGTTGTCGACGGGCTCGGCCGCGGACGGCTCGGCCTTCAGCCGCGCGACGAACGCATCGCCGATGCCGGGTTCGGCGTCGTTTTGCGTCAGGTCGGGGCCCGCCTTGACCGGGAAGGTGTCGGCGGTGGAGTCCGAGTAGCCGACGACGTGCAGCCGGCCGGCCGCATCGACCGCCACCGCCTCGCCGACGTCGGTCCCGGCGCCGCCGAGGTAGCCCAGGTAGTCGAACGCCGACCCGTCGGGACGCAGCCGGGCGATCAAGGCGTCGTCGCTCCCGCCGTTGTAGGTCAGGTCGGGGCCGACGGTGACCGGCAGCGTCGCCTCGTCGGAGCGGGTGTAGCCCGTCAGGTGGGCGCGGCCCGCGCCGTCCACGGCCATGCCCTTGCCGAAGTCCTGGCCCGCGCCGCCGACGTAGGTGGCGTACGCCAGGCCCGCGCCGTCGGGCCGGACCTTCGCGACGTAGGCGTCCCAGCCGCCGGCATAGGTCTTGTCGGCGCCGGCCACGCCGGCGAAGCCCTCGCCCGTGGGGAACGAGGCCTCGTCGGAGGTCGTCGCCCCGCTGACGTAAAGCGCGCCGGCGGCGTCGAGGCCGATCTGCCCGCTGGACAGGACCGCGAACGTGCCGTCCTGCAGGGCGATGACATCCGATCCCGCGCCGCCGATGAAGCCGCTGTACACGAGGTTGTCGGCCACGACGCCGGCGTCGGGCACGGCCTTGACCTTGGCGACGAAGGCGTCGGTCTCGCCGTTGAACGTGAGGTCGGGCCCCGTCTTGACCGGGAACGTGGCGTGCGACGACAGCGCGATCCCGTGCACGTACACGTCGCCGTGCGCGTCCACCCGCACGCCCTCGGCGAAGTCCGTCAACTCGCCGCCGAGGTAGCCGGCGAACGCCAGGTCCTTGCCGTCGGCCGTCACGCGCGCGACCAGCGCGTCGGCGACGCCGTTGAACGTGAGGTCTGGGCCGAGCGTGGCCGGGAACCCGTCGCCCTCGCCCGACATCGTGATGCCCGCCACGACCGCCCGGCCGGCCGCGTCGACGTCGATGTCGAACCCGGCGTCGTAGCCGTCGCCGCCGATGACGGCCACGTAGTCGTAGCCGCTGCCGTCGAGCGCGACGCGGGCCACGTAGGCGTCGGTGTCGCCGGTGGCGACGTCCGTCGTCTCGCCGGCGATGTAGGCGTGCCCGGCGGCATCGACGGCGATGCCGAGCGCCCGGTCGAAGCCGGCTTGCCCGAAGAAGCCGGCATAGGCGGGCGCGACCGCGGCGAGGCCGGATGCACCGTCGGCGTCGATTGGGGCACGGCCGGCTGTGCGCGCCGGCGCGGGGCGGACAGCGGCGCGGCCGGCCTCGGCGGTCCGAGTCGTGCCGTCGAGGCGCCAGACCGTGCCGTCGATCCCGTCGGGCGCGCCGCCGTCCCACGCCAGGCGGATGCGGGCCGGGTCGGCGCCGGGGCGAACCCGGAAGGTGTGCGCCACACCCGCCGCAGTGGGGCTGAACTCGAGGTCGATGCCCGGCCAGAGGTCGGCGTAGACGACGCGGCGGTAGGTCGGGACACCGACGCGCCACCGCTCGCGCGGCCCCTTGAAGTAGCTGACGGTCGTCGGAAGCCGGCCGCGCCCCTCGGGGTGCGCGCCGGGCCGTGCGCCGACGAACCGCAGCCGCGCGGTGACGGCGCGCGCGCGCGGGGGGCCGCCCGCCGCGGCGGACGGGCCGGCGCGCGTGGGAGCGTCGGCCGCGGCCGTCCAGACGACGCCGTCCGGGCCGAACGCCAGCTCGGCGCGCTGCCCGGAGATGGCGTACGGCGCGCCTGCGGGCCGTTGGCCGCGGTTGGCGACGAAGAAGCGCGCGGCGCGTGGGGCGCTGGCGCCGCCGTAGGCCGCCACGAGGGCTGCGTCACGCGCATCGGGGTCGAGCACCGGACCGGTGCCGACGATCGCCAGCGCCACGCCGGCCACGAGCGACGTGCGGCGCGCGCGCGGGCAAGGGTGCGAGGGGGATGCCCGAAACATGGAGCGGCTCCTGGGGGATGTGCACGGGCCGTCGCGACGGCAGTGATTGTAACCGTTCTTTTCGCCGGCGCAACGCGACCGGCGTCGCGATTGACGCGCCGCGGCAATCGCGCGATCATCCTGGCGCGACGTTCCGTGGCGCGGCCGCGCGCCGCGTGGATCCGTCTTCGGAGGAGCCGCACATGCTTCCCTACCGCGACAACATCCCGTCCCGCTCGGATCCCGTGGTCTGCTGGATGCTGATGCTGCTCAACGTCGGCATCTTCTTGTGGATGATCCAGCTCGGGCCCCGGGTCGAGGGCGTCGTGTACGGGATGGGGCTGATCCCGGACCGGCTGTCGGGCGCGCCGCGGCCCGGCGAGTCGCTGACGTTGATCACGTCGATGTTCCTCCACGCCAGCCTCGGGCACGTGCTGGGCAACATGCTGTTCCTCTACATCTTCGGCGACAACGTCGAGGACCGCATGGGCCACGCCCGGTTCCTGATCTTCTACCTCTTGTGCGGCATCGGGGCCGCCGCGCTGCACGTGTACCTGCGGCCGGACTCGACCGTCCCGACCATCGGCGCCAGCGGCGCCATCAGCGGCGTGCTGGGGGCGTACCTGCTGCTGTACCCCGGCGCGCGCGTGTCGACGCTGGTGTTCATGTACATGCGGGTCGAGATCCCGGCGGTGCTCTACCTGCTGGGCTGGTACGCCTACCAGCTCCTCGCCGGCGCGGCGGCGGCCGGCAACGGCGACATCGGCGGGGTGGCGTGGTGGGCGCACGTCGGCGGCTTCATGGTCGGCGCGGCGCTGGTGTTCCTGTTCGCCAGGCGCGCGGCGGCGCCCCCGCCGGCGGCGGCGCCGGCCCGGGCGCGCCGCACGCTGTCGCCGTTCGGGCCGGACCGCGCGGACGATGCCTGAGCGGCGTCCGGTCGTTGCCAGCGCGCGCGCCTGCCGCACCGTAGCCGTGTTCCGCACATGTCCGACCCGCCCATCCCGCCGATGCCCTTGAACCGCTCCGGGCTGCGCCCGGCGTGGGACGCCGCCATGCGCTTCGGCCGCTCCGACCGCGGCTTCGCGTGCGCGCTGGCGGCGCTCGTGCTCGCGATCTACCTGCCGACGTGGCGCTACGGCCTGATCTGGGACGACCCGCGCTGGTACCAGCAGGGCGCCGGGCAGTCGCTGCGGGACCTCCTCGGCGGGCTCGAGACCTACCAGTTCTACCGCCCGCTCGCCATCTGGCTGAACCGGCAGCTCGTCAGCCCGGCGGGCGTCGTCAACGTCCGGTTGGCCCATGTCATCCAGATCGGCGCCCATGCCGCGGCCGCGCTCGGAGTGTGGCGGGTGTTCGCGCAGGCCGGCTTCACGCCCCGGCACGCGCGCTGGGCGGCGGTGCTCTTTGCGGCGTGCCCGCTGTCGTACCAGCCGGTGGCCTGGCCGGCGTCGCAGCAGCCGCTCACGGTGATGTGGGTCGTCGCGGCGCTGGTGGCCGCCGGTCGATGGCAGCGGTCCGGCCGCCGGGCGTGGGGGGCCGCGTCGCTGGCGTGCTACGCGGCGGCGCTGCTGTTCCAGGAGGTCGCCGTGGCCCTGGTCGGGTTGTTTTGGCTGGCCGCGTGGACGGGCCCGGCCACCGGCTGGCGCCGGCGGTGGTGGCCGATCGGGCACACGGTGCTCGCGGCGGCCTACATGGTCGCGTGGCTCGGCGCGCCGCGGTCCCAGGGGGTCACGGGCGAAGGTTGGGAGCTCGAGGTGCTCGCCTACGCGCTGCAGGCGGCCGTGTTCCCGGCGGCACGGCTGGCGGCGGCGGCGTGGCCGGATGTGGCGCTGCACCCGGTCGCGCTGCTTGCCGCGGGCTTCGCCGCGCTCGGGCTCGTGTCGGCCGCCGGCGCGTGGCGCGCGTCCGGGCCGCGCGCGGTGCTTTGGGCGGGAGCGTGGGTCGTCCTCGGGGCGCTGCCGGTGTGGGTCGGCTTGTCGTGGGACTACGTGTCCGTGGGGGAGCGGCTGCTGTACCCGGCGACGCCGGGCATCGCAGCGCTGTGGGGCGGGTGGGCCGCGTGCGCCGCCGCGCCCGGCGCTTCCCGTGGCCGGCGCTGGGCCGCGCGGGGCGTGCTCGCCGTCGTCCTCGCGGTGTCGCTGCACCAGCTCTGGGTCGTCGCGCGGCTCTACCGGGCGGGGACGGGCCACATGGCGGCGGCGGAGGCGCGGCTGACGGCCGCGGGGCCGGGCGCGCGGCTCGTCTTCGTGAACTTTCCGGACCGCATCGAGATCCGCCCCCCGCTCTACCCGCTCGGCTTCTGGGGCCTGACGCTCGCGCCGGTCGTGCAAGACCTCTCGGACTACGGGCGGGCGATGGGGGGCCGCAGCGCCGCGGACCGCTCGATCGCGGCCTTCGTGGTCGGCGCCGCCGACCGCGACCGTTGGCTGTACCGCGTCGACATGCGCGGGGTGAACGTGCAGGCCGCCGAACGCTTCCCGCCGGCGCTTTGGCCCGAGACGGTGCTCTTGACCGACTACCTCCCCGGCGGGCGCCTCGGCCTGCGCGAGGTCGGCGGGCTCAGGGCGGCCGGCCGCCGGACGGAGGCGGAGGGCGCGGACGCCGCGGTGTTCGGCGGGACCGTCCGGCTGCGCGAGGCGACGCTGGACGGCAACGACCTGCGGCTCGTGTGGCGCACCGCGGCGCCGCTCGGGCCCGACGACACGGTGTTCGTCCACGTGTACGACGCGGGCGGCGCGCTGGTCGGCGACGCCGACGGCGACGCGCTCGCCGCGCTCTGGCCGGCGACGGCGTGGACGCCCGCCATGGAGGTCGTCGACGTGCGGCGCCTGGCCGTGCCGGCGGCGCCCGGCCGCTACGACGTCCGGGTCGGGTGGTACAACCGTGCCACGGGCGCGCGCCTGGCGGCGCGTTCCCCGGCCGGCGCGCGCTTCCCCGACGACGCCGTGCCGGTGGCGGCGTTCGCGCGGCGCTGAGGCGGCGGGCCGGGAGGCGCGCCGCCCCGAGTCGCGTTCCGGTCGCATCCTTGTCCGATTCTGGTTGCGCCGACCCGACCGGATCTGGGACAATACGGGTGGCACGGGGCGGGCCGCGGGCCCGCCGGGCATCGGGGCACTGCATCGCAGCGGGTGACGTCGGACGCCGATTCGCGGCGGCCGGAACGATGGGAGCGATGCGATGCTGGCGCGACGGATGGCGGTTCGTGGTGTCGGGCGGCGCGTGCGCGGGGCGATCCGCCGCGGCGCGCGGGCGGTCTCTCTCTTCCTGCTGTGCGTCGTGCTCACGGCGCCGGAGGCCGCGCTGTCGAAGGCTCAGGCCGTCGGCCCGCGGCCGACGATCGACCTGGTCGGCATGCCGGACCGCGTGGTCATCGGCGAGTCGTTCACGTTCGCGGTGGTGTTCGAGAACACCGGCGACGCCGCCGGGTACGCACCGTTCGTCGACGTCGTCCTCGAGGCGGGCGGCGAGGATCTCGACCTCGCCGGGCTCAAGTGCGACGGCGTCGCGTTCGCGTCGGCGGCGTTGGGCGGGGCCGGGAGCGGCGACTGCGCCGGTGCGAGCTGCACGTGCTTCGAGGGCGACGGGCCGGCCTGCGCTGCCGGCGGGCTCTCGAGCCCGCCGGTGCCGCTCATCGCGGGCGAGGACTTCCACCTCAGCACGCTGGCGCCGTGCGGGCCGGCCGGCCCCGTGACCGGCTTCCCGCACCCGTACGGCAACCACCCGACCCATCCCGCGCTCGGCCCGCTGAACCTCGCGCCCGGCGCCCAGCTGCTCACCGTCGCGCTGCCGTTCGGCAGCTTCCAGCCCACGCAGCCGGCGGTCGCGGTGCAGGTGACGGCGCGGGTGAGCGACTTTGCCTTCCCGTCCTTCCCGTACGGCGGCGCCCAGCTCAAGATCGCGGCGCGCGGCGGGTTCCGCCACGGCCAGGACGCGCTCGACAACCCGGGGACGGACCCGCCGATCATCGACGCCGAGACGGCCGGCCTGCCCGGCGCCGCCCCGCTGCTCTACGACGCCTGGCCCAACCAGCACCTGCTCGACACCGCGCTCCTGACGCTGTCCAAGCGCTACCTCGGGCCCGAGCACGAGGCCGTCACCGGCCCGAACTTCACGGACCACTACCCGCTCCGGTACGACGTCGCCGCCAACTTGGGCGACGGCCAGACGTTCAGCGACTTCCGGCTGTGGGACCACTTCGGGCTGGCGCTCAACGTCGTGCCCGGCTCGTTCTCCAGCAGCACCGGGACCCAGGCCACGACCAATCCGCTGAGCGCCGGCTACGGCGCGTCCCTCGTGCCGCCGCCGGATCCCGACTTCGGGTTCGGGTTCTTCCTGCCGCGGGTGGTCGGCGGCGGCGAGCTCGAGAACCCGAAGCCGTTGCTCGACCCCAAGACGTGCGCCACCGTCCGGGTGCCCAACGACGTGCGCGCCACCGGCAAGTGGAAGCCGCTGGATCCGCGCGACGCCAACCCCGACCCGTTGTCGGGCGGCCTGTGGCCGCTGCCGCCGGACACGCATGCCGAGGACTACGTGCTCGACGCGCAGTGCGTGGCGATCCAGAAGGGTGTCGAGCAGTGGCTGGAACACGGCGAGGAGGGCGCCACGCCGCTGGACATCCTGCGCTACACGCTCGAGTTCCAGATCTCGGACTACTTCGCGTTCGGCAACCTCGTCGTCACCGACCGCCTGGCCGACGGGCTGGAGTACCTGACCAACCCCGGCGTGTTCGCCCTCCCCAAGCCCAAGCTCACGGTCACCGACCGGTTCGGCACCAAGACCACCGAGATCGTGCCGGGGCTCGAGATCGACCCGGCGGTGGCGGTGGACAGCTGCGCGCTGGGCGGCACCGAGCTGACCTTCGACGTGTCGGCCGCGATCCAGAAGCGCACGACGCCCACCGATCCCGGCATCCTCACCGGCGGCCATGCGCAGGCGCCGACCAGCCCGGTGCCGGCGACCGGGACGATCACCTACTTCGTCCGGATCATGGACACCTTCCGGTTCCCGTGGCTGCAGCCCGGCGACGCGTTCGTCGTCAAGCACGACCCGCTGCCCAACTGCGCCTTCCTGCAGGCGGTGCGGTACGACATCAGCCCGACGTCGCCGCCCAACCCGCCCCCATTCGGCTACGCCGCCAGCGGCGTGCGCGCCACCGACCAGTCCGGCGCGGCGGTGACGATCATCCCGGACACCGTCGTCAAGACCGTGTATGCCCGCAACGGCCAGGTCGGAGGCTGGACCGTCAACGCCGACGGCCTGCCGCAGTTCACCGGCGACGACACCATCACCTTCCGCATCCAGAAGGTCGTGCCGTCGGGCGACGCCGAGCACGTCACGATCCGGGATTGGCTCCCGCAGCCGGCGCTGCCGATCCCCAGCGGCGGCCTGACGTTCACCAACGACCGGTGCGCCGCGGTGTTCGCCGGCAACAACGACCTCCCCCCGGCCGGCCACCTCTGCCTCGGCCCGGACGACGACCTGGCGGGCGTGCCGCTCTCCCCCGTGTTCGGCTACGACACCGCCGATCAGAGCTTCACGCTCGACTACGGCAGCTTCAACGACCCGGTCAACAACAAGCGCACGATCGACGTCCTGGTCACGCTCGCGGTCAGCGACGCCCCCTTCGCCGACGGCCTGTACCTGACCAACGAGGTCCAGGAGTGCGAGTGGAACTCGTTCAACGGGCAGGCGTGCCAGATCGCGCTGGCCCGCTTCGAGCTGACCGAGCCCAAGCTGAAGCTGACCAAGGGCGTGGTCGGCACCGACAACGCGGCCGGCGTGTTCAAGCCGGCCACGGTCGGCCCCGTGACGTTCCTCGATCCGCCGTCGTCGGTCTGCCCGCGCTTCGGAGCGACGGTCCACTCCAAGACCCCGCCCCCGACGGGACTCGACCAGGCGCCCGTCGACAGCGACCTCGCGGGCGTCGATGCCGGCGACACCGTGACCTACGCCATCGTCGTCGAGAACCTCGGCAGCGGACTCCACGGGGCGTTCGACGTGGCGGTCAAGGATTGGCTGGACCCGGTGCTGACGTACGTGCCGGGCACGCTGTGCGTGTCGGACGGCACGGGCACGCCGCTGACGTACACGTACGCGAGCGGCGCCTTCGGGGCGTCCCCCCTGGACCGGAACCTGTTCCACCCCTTCACGGGCATCCGTCTCGACGACGCGGGGGCCGCCGCGGGCAGCCTCGCGCCGTACGACCCGGCCAGCGGCAAGAACATCGCCGTCATCACCTTCGACGCCAAGCTCGCGGGCGACGTCGAGCCCGGCTGCTACCGCAACCGCGCCGAGCTGCTCGGCTACGCGGTCGCCGAAGGCGGCCCCAACTTCGTCCCCGCCGGATTCGTCGTCGACCCCGACGACGACGCGTGGGTGTGCGTCGGCCCGGAGCCCCGCAAGGCGATCCTCGGCACGTCCGAGCTCCACACGGCGCCGCAGGCGTCGGCGGCCGGCGTGCCGCCGCTGACCATCGGCGAGATCGTGAAGTACCGGGTCACGGTGGCGGTGCCGGAAGGCGTCTCGCCGGCGTTCCAGGTCAAGGACACGCTGCCGCCGGCCCTGGTGCCGCTGGCCGGGAGCGTCGTCGTCGACATCCCCGCGCCCGTGACGGCCAGCGCACCGTGGACGGTCGCGGGCGGCCCGCAGGCGTGCGACGACTGGGGGACGACGCCGCTGCCGGGACCGATGGTCTTCGACCTCAAGACGCTGACCAACCCGGCGGGAACGGCGCCGAACCCCAACGTGGTCACGATCACGTTCAACGCGCTGGTGTGCAACATGCCTGGCAACCACGACGGGCAGTCCAAGGTCAACCGCGCCGAGCTGTCGATCGACGGGAAGGCCTATCCCGAGGTCGCGGCGGCCGCGACGATCGTCGAGCCGCGTCTGGCCATCGCCAAGCGCATGATCTCCGACGTCGACCTGGCCGCCGGCACCGGCCAGGCCCTCGAGTACGAGGTCGTCGTCAAGAACACCGGCATGGCGACGGCCTACGACGTCGAGGTGCGCGACCCGGTCCCGGGCTGCCTGAGCACCCTGCAGCACGCCGGCGCCGTGCGCGTGCCGGGCGGGGGAACGAACGGGATCCTCGTGTCGTACGTCTCCAGCCCCGCCACGGCGCGGATCCTGGTCGACAGCATCCCCCCCGGCACCGGCGTGCGGCTGCGCTACCGCGTCAAGCTTGCCTGCCGGGAGTGCGACAAGCTCGTCAACACCGCGTCGGTGACGTGGACGAGCCTGCCGGGCGCGCACGGCACCGCGGGGACCAGCCCGAACAACGGCACCGGCGCGGCGACGCCGGGCCAGTCGGGGCAGGTCGACGGCGAGCGCACCGGGCACGCCATCGACCCGGGCCACCCGCGCAAGCAGAACGCCTACTTCGCCGCGGCCGGCCTGGCGCTCTGCGGCAAGGTGTGCGGCTACAAGTTCGAGGACCTCGACGGCGACGGCGTGCGCGACGAGCCCGGTGAGCCGCTCCTCGACGGGTGGACCGTCCACCTGACGCCGTTCAACGGCGGCGCGCCCGCCGGAACGGCGGTGACCGGCCCGCCGGCGTTCGCCCACGGCCAGTTCTGCGTCGAGGGCCTGCTCGGGAGCTACAAGCTCGCCGAGGTCAACCAGGCCGGGTGGGTGCAGACCGCGCCCGCGCCGCCCGGGACGCACACCGTGTGGATCCCGGTCGGCGCGCCGCCAGGCGTCATCTCGACCGGCCACGCCTTCGGCAACGTCAAGACCGCGCCGCCGTGCTGCGCGGAGGTCTGCGGGGCGAAGTTCCTAGACGGCAACGGGGACGGCGTCAAGAACCCGGGCGAGGTGAACATCTCGGGTTGGCCGATCGGCCTCTTCGACGACGCCACGGGCGCGATGACCCCGCTGACGGCGACATCGACGGAGAACGGGCGGTACTGCGCCACGTTGTGCGGCCAGGGGCCGCACCTCCTCGGCGAGCTCGCCGTCCCCGGTTGGGCCCAGACCGCCCCGCCCGTCAAGCCGCCGTTCCCCGGGCTGTACGAGGTGACGCTGATGTGCGCGCCGCCGCCCGCCCAGGCGACCGTCAAGCGGTTCGCCGACGGCGTCGTCGTGGCCAACGACAAGGCGGACTTCGGCAACGTGCCCGAGCCGCCGGCATGCGCGCCGCCGGCCGCGGGAACGCCGGCCCCGCCGGCAGCGGTGTACGCGTGGGGGACCAACCGCGACGGCCAGGTGCTCGGCACGGGCGGGCCTCTGCCCGCCAAGAAGCTTTGGCCCGGCAGCTTCGTCGCGGTCGATGCCGGCGGCGTGCACAGCCTGGCGCTGGACGGCGCCGGCGCCATCCACCAGTGGGGCTCCCCCATCGCCGCTCCCGCCGGCAAGCCGGCCATCGCGGCCAAGGCGCTCGCGGCCGGCGACGGCGGGCACAGCTTGGCGCTGGACGCCGCCGGCGCGCTGTGGGCCTGGGGCCACGCGGGCGGCGGCAAGCTCCCGTGCGGCGGGGGCGGACCGCCCTGCCCGGTGGCCGGCCCGTGGCGGCAGGTCGCGGCGGGTTGGGATTTCAGCCTCGCGCTCAAGCCCAACGGCGACATCCAGTGCTGGGGCAACGCGGCGGTGTGCGGCGGCAAGCCGTCCAACAGCGCCGGCGACCCGTTCGCGTCGGTGGCGGCCGGCTTCACCCACGCGCTGGCCATCACCCAGAACACCGGAACGCTCCGCTGCTGGCCGGCAGCGGCGCCGGCCTGCGCCGGGATTCCGGCCGGCGGGCTGGCCGGCCCGTTCAAGGCCGCGGCCGGCGGCCACACGCACAGCCTGGCGCTCTCGGCCAAGGGCGGCGAGGTCGGCAAGATCTACACGTTCGGCACCAACCTGCCGCCCAGCCTGACCGCCGCACCTGGCGCGTTGGGGTTCGCCGCCATCGCCGCCGGCTACGAGTACAGCCTGGCGCTGGCCGCGGACGGCGCGCTGCACCGCTGGGGCGAGAACCTTCCCGAGCACAAGGCCATCTCGAACGCGCCGTCGAGCGGCAAGTGGACCGCCATCGCGGCCAGCAGCTACCCCGACTGGCAGAGCCACGCGCTAGCCATCCAGTGCGCCGGGGGCGCCCCGACCGCGACGCCGACCACCGACCCGGGCGTGCCGCCCATCGACACCCCGACCCCTGCCGCGTCGCCGACCCCGACCGCCAGCCGGACGCCTGCGGCCACCGCGACGCGCACACCGACGCCGGCGTCGACCCCGACGCCCAGCCCGACCGCCACGCCGCAAGGCGGCAAGCTGGGCAACATCAGCACGCGCGGGCGCGTCGGCACAGGCGACAAGGTGATGATCGGCGGGTTCATCGTCGCCGGCGGCCCCGCGCGGGTCGTCGTGCGCGCGATCGGGCCGAGCCTGGCGCGTTTCGGTGTCCCGGGGGCGCTGCAGGACCCGACGCTGACGCTGCACAGCGGGCCGGCGGTGATGGCGGAAGGCGACGACTGGCAGGCTTCGCCGTGGGCGGCGCAGCTCCCGCCGGGCCTGCAGCCGGCCGACCCGCGCGAGGCGGCGATGGTCGTCACGCTCCAGCCGGGCGCTTACACCGCCATCGTGCGCGGCAAGGGCGGGACGACCGGCGTGGCGCTCGTCGAGGCGTTCCACGTCGGCGGTGCCGGCGCCTTGAGCAACATCTCCACCCGCGGCGACGTGCAGACCGGCGCCGACATCCTCATCGGCGGGTTCATCGTCCAGGAGCGGACCACGCGCGTCGTCATCCGCGCCATCGGGCCGGACCTGGCCAACCGCGGCGTGCCGGGGTCGTTGCCGGACCCGGACCTGGTCCTGTTCGACGGCACCGGCAAGGAGCTGGCAAGCAACCTGGGCTGGCAGGTGTCGCCGTGGGCGGCGCTGATCCCGCCGGGCCTGCGGCCGGCCGACCCGCGCGAGGCCGTCATCGTCGTCGACCTGGCGCCCGGCGGCTACACGGCGCACATGCGCCGCCAGACCGGCGCGACCGGGATCGGGCTGGCGGAGGTGTACCGCGCCGGCCCGTGAAGCGGCGCGGGGGCGCGGGGATTGGGGGGCCGGGAGGCGTTGTCGGCGGCGCCTCCCGGCGGCCCCGCCGGGAGGCGCGAAGGGTGCGCCGGGCCGCTTGCACGAGGGTGCCGAAAACGGTATTCTGGGTCCATCGGCGCCGCATCGGGGCGCCGCCATCCCCCCGGAGGAACCATGGACCAGCTCGGCACGTTCGAGAAGTACCTCGTCGAGGAGTTCTACGACGACTACCGCGAGGGCCTGATCAACCGCCGCACGTTCATCCGCCGCGTCGCGTTCATCACCGGCAGCATCGGCGCCACCATCACCGCGCTCACGGCCGTGGGCTGCGCGCCGAGCGAGCTGCCGTCGCCGACCGAGCCCATGCCGTCCGCCGTGCCGCCGACCACGGCGCCCACGGCCGCTCCGACGACCCAGGCCACGTCCGCGCCGACCACCGAGGCCCGCAGCCCGCTGTCGGTGGCTGCGGACGATCCGGCCGTTCGGGGCGAGACGGTCACCTTCCCGAGCGGCGACGTCGAGGTCTCGGCCTACCTGGCGCGCCCGGCCGCCGACGGGACGTACCCGGCCGTCCTGGTCTGCCACGAGAACCGTGGCCTGACGCCGCACATCCAGGACGTGGCGCGGCGCTTCGCCAAGGCCGGCTACGTGGCGCTGGCCATCGACCTGCTCTCGCGCGAGGGCGGGACGGCGTCGCGCGACCGCGACGAGATCCCCGGTCTCCTGACGAACGCCGGTCCCGAGCGCCATGTCGGCGACTTCCTGGCGGGCTACGCCTACCTCTCGGGCCTGCCGTACGTCGACGGCAGCCGTGTGGCCATGACGGGCTTCTGCTTCGGCGGCGGCATCACGTGGCGCGTGGCCACGGCCATGCCGGAGCTCAAGGCGGCGGCGCCGTTCTACGGCCCGGCGCCGGACCTCGACCAGGTCCCCAACATCCAGGCCGCCGTTCTGGGCGTCTACGCCGAGCTCGACGAGCGCATCAACGCCGGCAAGCCCGACCTCGAGAAGGCGCTGGAGGCCGCCGGCAAGACGTACCGGCTCACGGTGTACCCGGGCGTCAACCACGCCTTCCACAACGACACCGGCGAGCGCTACGACGAGGCGCAGGCCACGCAGGCGTGGAACGACATGCTGGCGTGGTTCGAGGCGCACGTGTAGGGGGCGCGATGGCCAGCATCCTGTTGCCGGCCGCGAATTCGACGACAACGTGGTTATCGTCGATCGAGTCGGTCGCCTCCCTTTCCTGTGTGCAGCACGGGCGTCAGTCATATCCTTGGACGGCTGCGTCCCTGTTTCGACCGGACAAAGCTTCGCTCGGTTAGGGTCTTGTGTCCAAGGTTATGACCATGGCCGGGTACGAGTAGAGGAGGAGCGGTGTTCAATATTCTGTTCCTTGCCGCGAATCCGAAGACCACGTCGCTTCTCAGGGTGGGAGAGGAATCTCGTGTCATCGTGCAGCGCTTGCGCGAGGCACCGCTGTGGGAGCAGGTTCATGTCCAGCAGGAGCATGCAGTGCAGTGGAATGACGTGGAGCTGCATTTGCTCGAGAAGCAACCCCATGTTGTCCATTTCGCAGGACATGGTGAGCACGGTGGGGAGTTGGTGTTCGAAGACGCAGCAGGACGCACTCACGCGATCGCGGTATCTGCCCTGAGCAACCTTTTTGGCGTATTGCGCGACAACGTGCGCTGCGTCGTGCTCAATGCCTGTTGGTCGGAACTCCAGGCGCGCGGAATCGGTCAGCACGTGGAATTCGTCATCGGAATGGCAGCTTCCGTGCCAGATGACGCGGCGATTCGGTTCGCTGCCGGTTTCTATCGTGGGATCGGATTCGGCCGAACCGTGGATGAAGCGTTCAACCTCGGGCTCTTTGAAATCGACGCCGGAGGACAGGCGGCGGCGCCAGGGGTCGATCGCGACTTCGTGCCGGCGGACGGGGCACCGAGCGGAGGCGGACGATCGCTGAGAGACATCCCGCGCTTACTGGTCAGGCCTGGTGCGCGCGCGGACGTACCGCTGCTATCCGTCGATGTGCTCATCAGTGATCGTGAGCGGCGAATCTTGACGTTGTTGGAATCCCGCCGCCATGGCGCACGCACGTCGATAGAACGCGATGAAATCGCGCGTCACCTCGGATTGCCGATAGATGCTGTTCGGGCCGATGTCAAGCGGCTCGCGCAGATGGAGCCGGCCCTGGTCGCCACTCGGACCCAGGCGGTTCACGGGCGCGTGTATACATTCGTGGAGATCACGACCGAGGGCACCACGGCATTGCGGCGAAGAGGTCTCGGCTTTGCCTGAGCCGCACGCAGCCGGATCGCCCTGTATCGACACCAAGTTCCGGATGACGCCGCGAGGGGAGACCGAGCGAGATGGATGACGACAGATCATCGGGCCATCCCAATTGGGCGTGGATCATCGACTCGCTCCCGCACTTCATTGCAGTCAACTATCGACTTTACGTAGAGGCAACGTTGCCGCGAGAGCGAGTCCGGTATGCTGCCAAGGTGTATGAGCTTGGGTTGCGTGCGCTTGCCTTCGGAATGGCATCTCAGTACTTGGTAAGGGACCGGGAGGTGGTCAACAACGCCGTGTTGAATGACTTGCTTCCGAAAGAACTTCCCAAGGGCAATGTCACGGCGCTTCAAACGATTCTCTTCGAGACCCTCAAAGCCTATCGTGACCATCGGGATCGATTCTTCGTTCCCGAGTTGTATGACTTTTACTGGGACATGACTTCGGGGGAGCCGTATGAGCGCCAGGGCTTGACCGAGCCATTTGATCGTATGACCGAAATCTGCAACTCGTTGGCCCGCCCAGCAACGCTGCCCCTTGACGAAGTTGGATGGGATGACTTGTGCACCCGCGCGGATTCCTATCTTCATACCGTCTTGAATCACTTCAGGTTCTTCGAGCGGTATGATATCGTCCGACTTGTGGATCAAGGCGAAGAAGGATATGCTTTCGAGATCTATCGCGGTCAAACTGTCATGCTTTCAAGCGACCGCATCAGCCCGGAGCATGCGTTGAGCGTCGAGTGCTTCTACTTGGCGAAGGGTCGTGAAGAGTTTCTGGATTTGCATCCACTTCTGATCCAACTCGAGTCTCCGGGCACGATTGAACGATCTCGATCTTCGATCGGAGTCTATGGGCGATATGCTCGAGACCACCTCGAGTACCTTCTTTCTACGTGGCTCCGTTCATCCGACTCACCGGAGCGAATCGACAATGTGATGCACTTGTCGTCTTTCGTGGAGCTCGTGTTCGATACCATTGACCGGATTAAGACAACGTTGACTGATGTCGACCAGATCAATTGGACACAGCTTGTTGACATATGCGAAGATGTGACGAAGCGGAACATGGCAGGTGCAATGCCTAAGTATGATCGGCGTGTCTACTTGCAGAGAGATGAAACCGTCGCGGCGTTCAGGGATTTTCTTAACGGGTCGTCGGTGTGCTTTGTCTTGACTGGAAAGTCTGGTGTTGGCAAGACCAACTTTGTTCTTTCGCTCATAGATGAGCTTGCTGCGGACGCCTCATCGAACCACAAAGCCGAAGTCTGTCTATTGATGTATAACGGCGCTAACCTTGACCCTGGAGTTTCGTTGTCAGAGCGGATCGGCCGCGATATCAGTGCGCGAGTAAAGTGGATGACACACTATGAACAGTCAGATTCAGGCATCTGGTCGTATGTTGACGACCTTGCCCGTGCGCCCAGTGACCGATTCGTGGTGATCGTCGATGCAATCAATGAGAACCGCTTGGACCCACGTGGAGTCATGATAAGAATCGATGAGTTGGTCAAGCAGTGTCGTTGGCCCTGGCTGAAAGTGGTAGTGACCTCGCGACCAGAGGCCTGGCGGACGATCCGAACCGGGCTTGCACTCTCTACGGGCACATACTACCGCGCCGCTGGTGACTCGGAGCCAGTGTTCGAGCTCAAGCAGTTCTCCGTTTCATTGGACCGCTTCTCGCGCGACGAGCTTGCCCAGGTCTATCGCAAGTATCAACAGAGATTTGATTTGAAGACGGACTATTCGGCTATCGCGCCCCAAGTGAAGTCAATCATACGCGACCCGTTAATGCTGTCGTTAATAGCCGCCATCACATCTGGTCAAGCAGATCGCAACCTCCCGAGCTGGATCGACCCTGATCGAATCTACCAAGAGTATATCACGTTCCTCATCAAGTCTGATCGACTGACTTTGGACGACGAGCGATTTCTGATTCGCCAGTTAATGCCGTTGATGTTGATGACGGATCGATTGGAGAACGCGATCACTGACACGGTGGTGGAAGGTCGACGCATCGCTGACGGAACACTTCTGTACGATGCCATCTGGGATCGTGGCAAGACCCTCAGCGGCGTGGAGATCAATCGATCATGGGTTCATCTGGCAGACGCTGAGATACTACTCTTGAGAGGCGACCAGAGACGGTACGAAATTGCGTTTAAGTTCGAGCGATTTTACGAATACTATGCCGGGTTGCGATTGCGTGAGCTTGCTTCAGATGCTACCAATCGGGTCGAGGCATATCAGTCGTTCGTGGTCCCATTGCGAAAGAAACCCTACTTGTGGGGCGCCATCCGACGGGCCCTTCGAGGTGAGCTAGAGGATGGGTACCGTGATGTGGTGTTTGCCTTGGCTCGCGGAACTGACCAGTTGGTCAAGGAACTGCTGGTGACCGTGCTTGTGGACTGGGGTGAGCAGGATCCGGTGTCGATTCACCCCATGCTCAATGCCTTGCTCGACACAGCGCGCGAACCCTCGTCAGCGTGGGCAGCCATGAGCAGGCTGATCGGACGAACACCTGAACCACTTCAAGAAGATGTCATTCAGGCTCGACGCGTTGCTGTGGAAGCCGCGTCGCAGCTGGCCATCATTGATGTATTGGTGCGTGCTGCTCATGACACGTCACCTACGATTCGTACGATTGCGATGGAGTACACATTCTACTTGTACAAGCGAGATCCTGTCCGTGGCTTAGACGTGCTGAAACGTGTGAGCTCGGGAATCATGAACAGACATGGCATTCCACAATCGGACGCTTTTGAGTCGTGTATAGGCACATCGGCGCTCATCCTCTTCGATGACTATGAATCACTCACGACCGTTCAGGCGCTTCAGACTCTGTGGCGAAACAACCTTGATCGATTGCTCTGGTTCGGTGGAGTCAATGATAACCTCCTTGCGGGAGCAGCCTTCATCAAAGATCGTATCCGAGAATTGACATTGTCGGTAGTGGTTCGGTTCGCGTTGAGAGTGACGACTGATTTGGGACACACTGGATCATCTGGTGAGATGGAGCCCGGCGCAATCTTCACCATTCCTGAATTGACTGCCTTCTTCGCGCTGCCGACGGAACGAAAGAAGGCTACTGCGGCGCTGCTCCCCTTCGTAGATCCCGAACATGGAACAATGGAAGAAGTCCGGGCCATTCTGAAATCGGTATTCGAGCACCGTGATGTCTTCACTACTGCGCTAGTTTGGCAGATCATCCTTCTAAGGGCGCCCGATCGCCGAGCCGAAGTCTACGATTTGCTGGAATGGATGTTCGACAGCAATCTCGATGACACGCTTCCGGGACCGTTTCCTCAGACAGCATTGGGATGTTTGATCGGCATCAGCTGGCAGGATGATGTGATCGACGATCGACTTATGGCTCTTCTGACGAAGATCATGTGGACACTACACGACCGTTATCGTTCGCGATTCCTGATGGAACGATCCTGTGTTCACATCTCCTATTTGGATGCGTATATCAACACTGCATCACGGAAGCGAGGTGAGTTTAATCGCGAGGCAGTCGAACCCTTCGTAGTGCGCGCAAAATCTCAGAACGACATTGACTTCCTGAACAACATTGCACTGAATATCCAGAACCTCGGCGTGGAGTTCAATCGCCCGTTGCTCGCCCTTCGACTGGCGGGCTTGATCGTCGACTCCACAGTGTGCCGAGACACGTTGATCCAGGTTCTTGCAACCATCCGTATCTACCACCCGGATGAAGTGGACGAGTTCCTTGAATCGGCTGAAGTGAGCGATGATGACCGGGAGATCCTCCGTGCGGCCGTTCAACGCACGGTCGCACAACAGTTGATCGGCAAGCTATTGGGCCTCCGTGCGCTTCTATTGTTGGATCGCCAGCTGCGGGACTCGCTTCCGTTTCGAAAGGCATTCGTGGATGTCATGACGTATGCGATGGAGGCGAAGTCCATGGAGGCATGGGCTAAGTTCGTCTTCAAGCGACTCGTCAACTTCGTTTACGGGGCCGAGGTATTCACTTTGCCGCGCACCAGCCGTTATGTACCTTGAATCCACCACCATCCCCGCCCGCGACGGCACGCCGCTGGCGTGCCACGTCGCGCTGCCGGACGACGCCGGCAGCGCGGTCGCCGCGGCCGCCGACGCGGCCGTGCTGGTGCTGCACGGCATCGCCTGGCACGGCCGGCCGTACCGTGACGTCTTCGCCGCGCATCTGGTCGACGACGGCGTGGCCGTCTACGCCATGGACCTGCGCGGGCACGGCCTGTCCGGCGGCACCCGCGGCGTGCTGGCGCCGCGGGCCGTCAACCTCGACGACATCGGGGCGGTGGTGGCGCACATTCGAGGCCGGCATCCCGGCGCGCGCCTGTTCCTGGCGGCCGAGAGCATGGGCGCGATCTACGCGCTGTCGTTTCTGGCCCGCGACCCGGGCGCGGCGGCCGGGCTGATCCTGGTGGCGCCCGGGGTGTTCCTCAGCGCCGCCCAGCTCCTCGACCCGCACGGCGTGGTGGACCTCGCGCGCGCGCTCCGGCGCCCGTCGGCGCCCGCCGTCGACATCGTCGGCCCGCGGATGGGCCGGGCCGTCCGGGGCGACGCCTTCCTGCGCTTGCGGCGCGGCGATGCGCTGGCGTTCTCGCACCTCAGCCTGCGGTACCTCCTCGGCCTGGCGGCCGCCAACGCCGCGATGCTGTGGCGCGACGCAGGGCGCGTCGCCGCGCCGACGCTGGTCGTGCAGGGCACGGCCGACCGGGCGGTGTGCCCGCTCGGGGCGCGCTGGCTCGCGCGGGCGATGCCGGGCACGGTGGAGGTGAGGATGCTGCCGGGCGTGGCGCACGACGTGTTGTGGGACGTCGAGACCGCGGCGGTGTTCGCCGTGGTGCGGGGCTGGCTGCGGGCGCGTGCGGCCGGGCCGGGGGTGTGACCGCAGCCGCGACGGCCACGCCGCCGACGGCGCGGCCGGCCGCG
>QEVT01000405.1 GCA_003576755.1 bacterium
CGGCATCGCGGACCGCGCCGCCGACGCCGACCGCGCCCCGGCCCTCGCCCGCGCCGGGCACGCACGCATACCTGCCGGTCGCCTTCTTCGAGGTCCCGCCGACCGCGACCGCCACGCCCGAGGCGCCGGCGCCGGAGACGCCGACCCCGGAGACGCCGGGGGCGACGCCGGGCGGGCCGCCCTGGAGGCGGCCGGCGCGTGGCGGCTGACGGCCGACGCATCCACGACGTCACGCTCGCCATCGACCCCGATCTCGGGGTCTGGCCGGGCGATCCGCCGACGGCGATCGAGCGCGTGTGCGACGTCGCCGCCGGCGACGGCTACACGCTGACGCGCCTCGCCATGAGCGCCCACCTCGGCACACACGTCGACGCCCCCGCCCACTTCGTCGCGGGCGGAGGCACGGTCGACGGGCTGGATCTCGACACGCTGATCGGGGCGGCCGTCGTCGTCGACCTGCGGCACGCCGGGGCGGTCGACGCCGCCGCGCTCGACGCGGCGGACGTGCCGCCCGGCACGCGGCGCCTGCTCGTGCGCACCCGGAACTCCGACCGCTGGGCCCGCGGGGAACGCGCCTTCGACCCGGGGTTCGTCGGCGTCACGTCCGGCGGCGCGGCGTGGCTGGTGGCGCGCGGCATCCGCCTCGTCGGGATCGACGGGCCGTCGATCGCGCCGTTCGACGACGTCGACGGGCCGCACCTCGCGCTGCTCGGCGCCGGGGTCGTGGTGGTCGAGGGGCTCGACCTCCACGCCGTCGCGGCCGGCACGTACACGCTGGCGTGCCTGCCGCTCAAGCTGGCCGGCGCCGAGGGGGCACCGGCGCGCGTCGTGCTGATCGACGGCGGCGACGCCTTCTGACGGACGGCCCCGGAGCGGCGTGCGGCGCCGCCCGAGGGGCGGCGGTTGCCCCTGCCGCGGCCCGTCGGGTATACTCGCTCGCACGCCCGCCGCGCCGATTCCGGCACGCCGTGCCGCCGCACGAAGAGACCGGCCGGGCCGTGGCGCGCGCCGTCCTCACAGGAGCATCCGACCATGCAAGCAGGCCCCCTGCCGGCGTCCGACACGACGCCGTCGCCGGTGCCTCCCGCCCAGGGCCGCGGAGGTCCGATGGCGCTGGCCATCGACACCTTGATGCGGCCGCGCGCGGCGCTGCCGCGCCTCGCCGAGCGGCCGGGCCGGCGGTGGATCCTGCCGGTCGCGCTCCTGGCGCTCGTGGCGGCGGTCAACGGGTTCCTCGGGGCCCGGCAGGTCATCCGCGACAGCTTCGCGTCGATGGGCGCCGCCGGTGCGGTCTCCTCGGTCGCGGTCGGGGGCGACACCGGCGCCGTCGAGGGCGTCGACGCCGCGTCGGCGGCGATGGGGACGGCGTCGATGCTCGGCGCCGTCTTCGCCGCCGTCGGAGCGGTGGTGCGGGTCGTCGGCGGCGTCGTCCTGGCCGCCGCCGTGCTGCACTTCCTCGGGACCATCTTCGGCGGCCAGCAGGGCTTCGGGCAGATGCTGGTCGTCGTCGCCTGGGCCCACCTCCCCGTGCTCGCCGGCAGCCTCGTCCGCCTCGCATACGGCCTGGTGGCCGGGTTCGGCGCCGTCACGCCCGGCCTCAGCGGGCTCGTCGACGACCAGAGCCTCCTCGGCCCCGTCCTGGCCCAGGTCGAGCTCTGGACGCTGTGGCTGGTGGCGCTGCTCTACATCGGCATGCGGGTGGTCTCGCGCGTGCCACGGCTCAAGGCCGGGCTGGCCGTCGGCGCGCTCGTGGCGCTGTGGGTCGCGGTCGGCGCGCTCGGCGTGGTGGCGAGCCGCGTCTTCTCCGCCTGACGACGCCCGATGCGCGCTCCGAGCCCGCCGCCGATCATCCGCGCCCGCGGCGTGGTCAAGGAGTTCGCCCTGGGCGAGCAGACCGTGCGGGCCATGGCCGGCGTCGACCTCGACGTGCGCGCCGGCGAGTTCGTCGTCGTCATGGGTCCATCCGGCTCCGGCAAGAGCACGCTGCTCAACATGGTCGGTGGCCTCGACCGCCCGACCGAGGGTGAGATCGTGGTCGAGGGGCTCGACATCGCCACGCTCGACGAGAACGCCCTGGCCACGTACCGCCGCACGACGGTCGGGTTCGTCTTCCAGTCGTTCAACCTCGTGCCGACCATGACCGCCCGTCAGAACGTCGAGTTCCCGATGATGTTCGCCGGTCGCCCGCCGGGGGCGCGCCGGGCACGCGCCGAGGCCCTGCTCCACGCCGTCGGGCTCGGCCATCGGGTCGACCATCGACCCGTCGAGCTGTCCGGAGGCGAGCAGCAGCGGGTGGCCATCGCGCGGGCGCTGGCCAACGACCCCCACATCCTGCTCGGCGACGAGCCGACCGGCAACCTCGACACCCGCACCGGCCAGGAGATCCTGCGCATCCTGTCGGACCTCAACACCGCCGGGCACACGCTCGTGGTGGTCACCCACGATTCACGGCTGGCCGAGTACGCCCACCGCATCGTGCACATGCAGGATGGCCGCATGCAGTCCGAAGTCGTGGGCGCCCGCCCATGGGTCGATCGCCGTGCGGCGTCCGATCCCCTTGCCGACGACGGCCCGGTCGCCCCGCAGGGCCGCCCGGACCGACCGCTTTCCCCCACGGAGGCACCCGCGTGAACGACCTGCCCCGCCGCCCGGCGCGGCGACCCTCGGCCGCTCGCCCCCCCGTCGGACCGGGCCGTTCGCCGGCC
>QEVT01000406.1 GCA_003576755.1 bacterium
CGAGGCCCGCGTGAACGCGCTGCTCGCGGCGGGCGCCGGCTGGGCGGCGGACGCGTCGGCATGGCTGCGCCCGGCGTTCGGCGGCGGCATGCCTGCGGGCACGCCGGGGGCGACGCCGACCCCGACGGTCCCCCCGACCCCCCCCGTGGCCGGCGACATCACGCTCTTCGTCCTGCTGATCTGCGCCGCGTTCGCGTTCTTCGGCTTCATCAGCCTGCGCGGCGTCCGGCGCGAGACGATCACGCTGGCGGTGGTGGCGGCGGCGTTCCTCGGCCTGAGCCATGGCTGGGGCAGCGTGGTCCGATGGACCAACAAGCTCTACAAGCTCTTCTACTTCGCGGTGATCAAGGGCGGCATCGCGGCGGACGATCCGACCTCTGCGTGGAAGGAGGTCAAGGACATGGCCGGCCTCCTCCCCACCGAGGGCGACAGCGCCCACGCGCAGATGGCGGCCTTCATGCTCTGCCTGATCGCGGCATACACGCTCACGCTGATGGTCTTGTGGCCGAAAGGCGGCGCCGAGTACAAGTTCAAGGCGCCGACGGTCCTCGACCGGTTGATCGCGGCGGTGGTGTCGACCGTCACGGGCTATCTGGTGGCATCCTTCCTGCTCACGCGGGCGCTGCCGGGCGCCACCATCGACGTCGTCGCGCCCGACGCCCCGGCGCTCGCCCTGCCCAAGCTGGCGTTGCCGGGGCTCCTGGCAACCTTCGTCGTCGCGCTGATCCTCTACGGCTACCGCAGCCTGGGCGCGCGCAAGTACAAGAAGACCTACAGCTGATGGTTCCCTACGAGTACGTCATGCTTCTCCTTTGGATGACCTTCGCGGTCGTCGGCATCACGCGGCACTTCCCGCGCGAGCTCGGCGCGACCATCGGGTTCGTCGGCATGATGTTCTTCTTCCAGTTGCTGGGGTCCAAGGTCGACGGGATGGTCTTCAAGGTCGCCAGCGGGCTCGGCGCGGGCAGCGAGAGCGAGTCGCTCGTCAGCTGGTGCTTCTACAGCGGCACGATCCTGGCCGTCGTCGTCATCATGTACGCCGGCGAGACGCTGACCTTCGGCGGCGAGTGGCCGCCGACGCGCATCGGCGGGATCGTCATCGACGCCACGATGGGCCTGGTCAACGGCTGGATCGTCATCGGCACGTGGTGGTACTACACCCACAAGCTCGGCTACCCTCAACAGGCCCTCGGCGTCTATCAGCCGCCGCTCTCGGACCAGGCGCAGGTGCTGGTCGCGCTGACGCCGCTCGAGCTCATCCCCTCGGGCCAGGCCACCCTGGTGCTCGGCGGCGCGCTGCTCGGCCTGCTGTTCCTCAAGGTGGCCCGCTGATGGCGGGGCGCATCGTCGCCGCAGCCGGCGCGGCACGTCACCCGGACCTGTGGCCGCCGGCCCCCGGCCTGCCGGCGCTGACACCGGGCGACCGGGTGCACCTCGTCGGCATCGGCGGCGCCGGGATGAGCGGCCTGGCGCGCGCGCTGCTCGAGCTCGGGCTGCGGGTCTCGGGCAGCGATCGCCAGGCGTCGCCTGCCACCACCGAGCTGGCCGCCGCCGGCGTCGCGATCACGATCGGCCACGCCGCCGACCACCTGCCCGACGGCTGCGACCTCGTCGTGGTCTCGCCGGCCGTGCCGGACGACAACCCCGAGCTGCGCGCCGCCGTCGGGCGCGGGACGCCCGTGACCAAGCGCGCGGTGCTGCTGGGGGCGCTCATCGACAGCCGAACCGGCATCGCCGTGGCCGGGACGCACGGCAAGACCACGACCAGCGGCATGCTCGCCCACATCCTGACCACCGCCGGGCTCGACCCGTCGTACTTCGTCGGCGGGGACATCATCGACCTGGGGGCCAACGCGCACCTCGGCAGCGGCCCGCACGTGGTCGTCGAGGCCGACGAGTACGACCGCAGCTTCCTGAACGGACACCCGGCCGTCGCCGTCGTGACGAACGTCGAGCACGACCACCCCGACATCTACGCGACGTTCGACGACGTCCGCGAGGCGTTCGCCGCGTTCGCCGCGCGCATTCGGCCCGGCGGCCGGCTCATCGTCGATGCCGGCTCGCCGGCCGCGGCGGCGCTCGTGCCCCCGGCGGGGGTCACGCGCGAGACGTACGCCGTGGCCGAGGCCGCGCCCGCGCCGGCGCCGGATTGGCGCGCCCATGGCGTCGCCGCCACACCCGACGGCCAGATGTTCGACGTCGATGCCGGCGGCGCGTGCCTCGGCACGTGGTCGCTCCGGTTGAGCGGCCTGCACAACGTCGCCAACGCGCTGGCGGCCATCGCGGCGGCCACGGCGCTCGGGGTCGATCCCGCCGTCGTCCGCCGGGCGCTGGCCGATTATCGCGGCGCCCGCCGCCGCTTTCAGGTCCTCGGCCGGGCCGGCGGCGTCACCCTCGTCGACGACTACGCGCACCACCCGACCGAGATCGCCGCGACCCTCGCCGCCGCCCGCCAGCGCTTCCCCGGGCAGCGGGTGATCGCCGTGGTCGAGCCTCACACCTACAGCCGCGTGGCGCTGTTGGCCGACGCCTTCGCCGACGCCCTTCGCGACGCCGACCGCGTCGTGGTCGCGCCGATCTACGCCGCGCGCGAGGCGCCGCTGCCAGGGGTCGACGCGGCCCGGATCGCGGCCGGCATCCCGGGCGCCGACGCCGCGACCGACCTCGACGCCGCCGCCGCCCGCGCGGCGGCGCTCGC
>QEVT01000407.1 GCA_003576755.1 bacterium
CAGCCGCCCGCCACCAGCCCCAGCGCCGCGAGGATCGACAGCCGCGCGGCGGTCGGCGGCGGCGCCGGCGGCGGCAGGAGGCCGCGGGCGATCATGCTGTCGGCCAGGTCCAGCGCGCGCTCGAGCCCGCCGACCAGCACCGGCATGGCCAGGGGGGCCCACGCGCGCCAGCCGCGCAGGCGCAGCCCGCGCACCGCCTGCGCCTCGCGCACGGCGGCGATCTGGCCGCGCATGGACGGGGCGTACGTCAGCGCCACCGCCGTCACCAGCGCCAGCGCCCCGAACGCGCGCGGGATCAGCCGGGCGATGTCGCGCGCCGAGAGCGCGCCCTGAAAGGCCGCGAACGCCAGCATCACGAGCGCCAGCGCGCCGCCGGTCAACGCCCCGTACGCCGCCGCCTCGAGCGTCAGCGGCCCGCCGACGAGCGGCCAACGCGCCGGCAGCCGCACGACGACGGTGGTGCCGCCGTGCGCCATCAGCAGGTTGTAGACGGTCGCGAACGGGACCACCACGGCCGCCAGCCGGGCCACCGGCAGCGCCCCGCCCGCGGCGGCCCGGGCGGGCAGCCGGGCGCGGACCAGCGCGACGGCGAGCACCAGCGCGAGCAGCACCAGCGGGTGCCGCGTCGTCGACGCCAGCGCCGCGACGGCGGTCAGCCAGGCCACCCAGGCGCGGGGGTGGGGCGAGGCGGCGCGCGGCGCAGGCAGGTCGAGCCGCGCGTCGACCGCGGTCGGTGACGGCGGCGCCCCACGCGGCGCGTCGACCTCCGACCCGCCGGTTCCGCGCGAACCGTGAGCCGGGCGAAGGGCCTGGGCCCGCGTGCCGGCCATCAGCCGCCGATCCGCGTCGAAGATCCGCGGCGCCATCCGGCGCAGCGCCGCGAGCACCGGCGCGCCGGCCAGCGCGAGGAGCGCGGCGTTGCCGGCGGCGCCGAAGAGGTCCCAGGCGAGCGACGAGGCCGCGTAGAACACCGCGAAGCGCGCCGCGGCCGCCGTCACCGAGCCCGCGGCGCCGGCGGCCCCCGCGTCGATGAACGGCCAGAACCACAGCGTCATGAGGAGCCCGTAGCCGATGCCCCAGGCCGCGCCGAACGCCGCCAGCCCCCAGACCTCGGCGCGGCCGCCGGGGCGGTCCGGCCCGCGGCCGCGCGGCAGCCAGCCGGCCGTCAGGCCCACCCAGGCCGCCGTGAGCATCTGATACGGGAGCCACGGCCCGACGCCGCCGGTGACGACCGCCGAGACGACGAGCGTCAGCATGCCCATGAGGAACCCGAAGCGCGGGCCGTATGCCCGCCCGGTCAGGATGATCAGCGCGAAGATCGGCGTGAAGCCGCCCGGCCCCGGCAGCGCCACCTCGATGAACCGCAGCACGCTGTTGATGGCCACCAGCACCCCGAGCACCGCCACCGCCCGCGGGCCGAGGCCGGCCGAGCCCGCCTCGAACACCAGCGCCGCGCACCCGCACAGCACCAGCAGGCCCAGGGCCGCGGGATCGTCGAGCCCGTACGCCGTGGCGGCGGATGCCGGACGCCACAGCGGGAACAGGAACACGGCGACGCACAGCGCGTTGGCCACGGCGTAGATGGCCAGGCCGACGCGGCGTGCGCCCGCCCCGCCGGTCATGCGCGCCCGACCCGGCTTGACACCGCTGCGCCGGTCTGCCTACCATGCCGGGCGATCGACGCACCCCCCCGGAGCGGAGGCATCCCATGTGGCGCGAGCACCGCCTGCAGCGCGACGACCATGCGCTGGCCTGGTTCACGTTCGGCGACCCGGTCCCGGGCCGCCCGCCGCTGGTGATGCTCAACGGCGGACCCGGCGACGACCACCGCTACCTCCGCCCGGTCGCCGAACGGCTCGCGGCCGGCCGGGCGTGCGTCCTGTACGACCAGCGCGGGTGCGGCGCGTCGCGGCTCGATCGGCTCGACGGCGCCTCGCTGCACGTCGACCGCTTCGTCGCCGACCTCGACGCGCTGCGCGCCGCCCTCGGCGTCGATCGGATCGACCTGTTCGGGCACTCGTGGGGGGCGATCCTGGCGCTGCTGTACACCCTCGCGCACCCCGGCGCCGTCGCGCGGCAGGTGCTCGTCGGCATGGGCCCGCTCAGCCCGGCCCTGGCGGAGGTCGCCGCGGCCAACCTCCACCAGCCGCTGTCGGCGGCCGAGCGCGCCGCGCTCCTCGAGCTGCGCGCCGCGCGCAAGGCCGCGGTGGCCGCGGGCGACCGGGCCCGCCACGCCGAGCTGCACATCCGCCAGATGCGCGACTTCGCGGTGCGCGCCTGGTTCTGGGACCCGGCGGCCGGCGCGCGGTTCGCCGACGCGTTCGCGGCGGGCTATGGCTTCAACCCGCTTGTCACGCCGCACGTGTGGCCGACGGTGCAGGCCATCGACATCCTCGGCCGGGCCGAGGGTCTGGCGGTGCCGACGCTCGCGGTGTACGGCGCACAGGACTTCGAGCCCGCCGCCCAGGCTTACCTGCTGCGCGAGCGCATGCCCCATGCCGAAGCCTGCCTCATCAACCGCTGCGGCCACGTGCCGTGGCTCGAGCAGCCCGAAGCGTTCTACGGCGCGGTCGAGGGGTTCCTGGCCGGGGCGTAGGGTTCGCGCATGCCGGCCCAGCGTCATCCGCCGCGCCGCCGCGCGAGCCCGGCGATCAGGATGCCGACGACGACGCCGAAGACGAGGTAGCCGGCCAG
>QEVT01000408.1 GCA_003576755.1 bacterium
CGGGTTGCGCGGTGCCCGCGTCCGCCCCCGGCGCTCGCGCCGGGCCCCGGCGCTCCCCGTCCCGGACGATCGCCAGCGCCCCGCCCACCGCGCCGATGGCGACGACGAGCCCGCCGTAGTAGTGGGTGTAGAGCGTCGCGGCCCCGGCCAGGCCGTAGCCGGCCCAGTCCCGCGCCGCGCCGGTCCGCAGCGCCCGCGCCAGGGCGGCCAGCGCGGCCAGCGCCAGGCACGTCGCCAGCGTGTACATCCGCGCGTCCTGGGCGTGCCACACGTGCAGCGGGTTGACGGCCAGGAGCAGCGCGGCGGTGAGCGCCGTGCGCCGCCCGACCGTGCGCCGTGCGAGCGCCGCGACGAGCGGCACCGCCGCGACCCCGCACCACAGCGACGGGAAGCGCAGCGCGAAGTCCGTGGCGCCCGCCACGCGCAGCCAGAGGTTCAGCAGCACGAAGTACAGCGGCGCGTGCTCCACCGGCAGCTCGGCCAGCATGGCGCCGAGCGGCAGGAGGGCCCGCTCGAGGCTGATCGACTCGTCGCTCCACAGCCCCTGCCCGTCGAGCCGCCACACCCGCAGCGCGAACGCCGCCAAGGTGACGAGCGCCAGCCAGCGGCGGCCGGATGGCGGGGAATGGCGGGTCGCCGGCGCCTCCGCCCCGCCGTCCGCGCCCGTGCCCATCATGCGCCGGCGGGCATGGCGACGATCCGCTCGATCAGGACCGCGGCGACGTCGGTGGCCAGGTGCAGCAGGATCAGGCCGTTCACGACGTCGAGCCATGTCCACCGCGTATCGCGCGGCGCCACCCACGGCGGGTTCGGCTTCGTCCACGTCGGACGTGGCCAGCCCCCTCCCGCCACCCACCGCCCCGCCGCCAGCGGCGACCGCGCGGCCGCCGACGCGGCCACGTACAGCCACGGGAGGAACAGCGCGAGCACGAACCGCGGCCCGTAGTTGATGGGCCCGAACCAGGCATACAGCCCGACGTACGCCGCGAACGTCGCGAGCACGAAGGCGGCGCGCGGCCAGCCGGGCCGGGGCTCGCCGGTCCGCGCGGCCGCCCACGCCGCGCTCCGGCGCAGCAGCACCGCGACGAGCCCGAGGAGCCCGTACGCCAGCACGTAGCGGTACCACCCGTAGCTGGCGCGCGCCGTCGCCTCGATCTCGACCAGGCCGTCGACCAGCCGCCGCGCGATCTGCCCCGCGTCGTGCTCGCGCAGGTAGCGGCCGGCCGAGGGCAGCTCGGCGGCCGGCATGTCCGGCCAGCCCTTGCGGTCGCCGTGCGCCTTGGTGCCGGCCACCACCTCGTCCCAGCCGTCGTACCACATGTAAAACGTGCTGTTGACGTTGTAGAGCGGGTCGCCGAACACGCGCTGGTTGGCCGCGGCGTACGGCGCGACGACGCCGGCGAACGCCGCGGCGACCAGGCACGGGGCGAGCCAGGCGGCGCGCGACGAGCCGCCACCCTCTCCGTTCCCCTCCCCCTCCCCCGCGCGCCGCCGCCCGAGCGCCGCCAGGGCGGCGCACACGGCGTAGATCGCCAGCATCGGCAGCGCCGACGGCTTGAGGAGGTGCGCCAGGCCCAGCACGGCGCCGGCGGCGAGGGCGCGCCGGGCCGAGGGGAAGCGGAGCAGGCGCTCGAGCTGCACGAAGGCCGCGAAGAACGCGGTGTAGTACGGCAGCTCGGGCTGGACGTAGGCGGCCTTGAAGATGAAGACCGTGAACGCGGCCGCCAGGAACACGCCCAGCGCGGTCGGCCACGGCAGCGCCCGGAAGAGGATGGCGCCGACGACGGCCAGGCAGGCCAGCGACAGGGCGATGTTCAGCCGCTTGCCGAAGGCGAAGAACGCCGCCTCGTCGGCGTCGGGGTCGACGAACGGGGCCAGGAGCCACGGATAGGCCGGCCCGCGGGCGCCGTCGGTGAGGTACGCGCCGCCGGTCTTGACGATCTTCTCGGCGAAGTGGTAGTAGGCGGTCTGGTCGTAGGCCTGGAAGTCGGTGTTGACGCGCCGGCCGTGGGCGTCGGCGCGGATGGCGTAGGCGGCGGCGAGGAGCGCCACGAGCAGCCCGGCCGCCGCGCGCACGAGCGGGCGGCGGGCCCTCGCCGTGGCCGAGCTGCGCGCAGCCGGTTGCTCTCCCGATGCTGGAAGGGGGACGCTTTGAAGCGGCCGTCGCGGCCGGGAGTCCCCGCCGCGCGACTGAACGCGCCCTCTCCCCCGGGATGGGAGGAGGGGGTCGGGGGGTGAGGCCCAGGTCGGCATGGCTTCAGGGTTGGGCATGCGGGGCGATCTCGACCGTCGCAACGTCGGCCGCGGCGTCGTCGTCGCCGGCGACCGGCAGCCGCTGCAGGGTGCGCCAATCATACCAGCCCGCGCGGAGCACCGCCATGCCCGGGGCGGCATCGGCGGCCACGGCGAGCGGCACGACCTGCACGACCCGCTCGCCCGGCCGCCAGCGGTCGGTCGGGTAGCTGTTGTCGAGCGGCGGGCCGTCGAACTGCCCGGCCGTGCGCCCGCCCCGTGTCTCGAGGCGCAGGAACAGGTTGTGGTCGAGGTCGGTCGGCGCCCGGGCCTCCCACAGCAGCGTCGCCGTCAGCGTGCCCCCCGGCGCGACCGGCGCCGGCGACAGCCCGACGCCCGCCAGCACGATCCGGTCGCCGAACGCGACCGGCGGCCGCGCGTCTCGGACCCCGGGCGGCC
>QEVT01000409.1 GCA_003576755.1 bacterium
GCAGGCAAACGTGCAGGTGTTTGAGCCGGGTGTTGACAAGCCCCGTGACCTGGCCGAGTTGATCGAAGCTCACGGCGGGGGGCGGGTGGACATCCCGATTGAAATCGGTACCAGCCAACACCTGCCCTGTCGCCTGATTGCCGTCCGTGTCCCTCAAGAGGTCGCTGATACCCGTCGCCGTAAGCTGCATGAAGAAGCGCGCCGCCGCGGACAGACCATCAGCCCGACCCGGCTGCGCTGGGCGGATTGGACGATCTTGGTCACCAACATCCCCGCTGACCAACTAACCGTCGCCGAAGCCCTCGTCCTGGGCCGAATCCGCTGGCAGATTGAACTGCTCTTCAAGCTCTGGAAGAGCGGCGGTCTGTTGGCGCGGTGGCGCACCCACAGGCCCCAGCGCATCCTGTGCGAGGTGTACGCCAAGCTGCTAGCCATGGTCGTTCAACACTGGGTGCTCCTGGTCAGTTGTTGGGAGTTCTCTGATCGCAGCCTGCCCAAAGCGGCCCAGTGCGTCCAGAAACTCGCCCTGGCTCTCACGGTCAACATGACCCGTCGTCCCCGCCTTGTTGAGATCATCACCGCCATCCGCAACTCGCTGGCTAATCACGCCCGCGTCAAACCTCGTAAACACGCTCCGGCTGCCTTCCAACTCCTTGCCGATCCGATCCGCCATGGCTTAGCTTGATGCCTATGGGGCGGGTTTGAAACCTGCCCTGTATGCGTTCGGCAGGGGGTGATGGGCGGCTGAACAGGTACCGCGCCCTCATCCATCGCGAGCCAGCGGCCGTGGATCCGTGACCCGGGCGTCCCGCTCCAGCACCAGGATGTCCTGGTACGACGCCCCGCCCGCCCGCCCGCTCCATCCCCCGTGGCGCGTCAGGCGGACCGCGAGCCCGCGCTCGGCGACCCATTCGCGCACGCGGGGCTCGTCGAAGCCGACCGCCCACTCGGGCATCCAGCGCCGCGAGACATACCCGTCCCCCCACCGGTGCCGGAGCGCCTCCGACGCGCGCCCGGCCGCGACGCCCTCGCGCGACGCGTCGTCCATCAGGAACCACGTCGCCAGGCAGCGCCCGCCCGGCCGCAGCACCCGGGCGATCTCGCCGAGGTAGTGGCGCACCTCGCGGCCCGACAGGTGCGTGAAGACCGACGTCACGCCGACCAGGTCGAAGCTCGCGTCCGGGTACGGGAAGGCGAAGGCGTCGGCCCTCAGCCGGCCCCGCCGGTTGTAGTGGCGGTTGAAGAGATCCACGTGGCGGAACGTGAAGTTCGGCCGCGCCGGCGTCAGGTTCGCCGCCGCCCAGTCGATGTGCGGCCGCATGATGTCGAAGCCGTCGTAACGGCCCGCCGGCCCGAGGTAGTAGGCCAGCGCGTACGCCATCCGCCCGAACCCGCACCCGACGTCGAGCACCGCGTCGCCGCCCTCCAGGCCCGCGAGCTGGACGAAGTGGCCGAGGAACTCCAGCCCCACGCCCGGGAAGCCGGCGCCGATGTCGTCCTGGAGGCGGCGCGACGGCTGCGGCAGCTGCGGCGCGTGCAGGCGCACGAGCGCGCGGCCGGCCGACGCACCGAACCACGGCTCGACCATCACCAGCCGGTCGTCGGCCGGGCCCGATGCGTCGGCAGCGCAGCCCGTATCGGCGAAGCACGCCTGGAAGCGCGCCTCGGCCGCCCGCGGGAGGTCCGGCCGCGCGGCGGCCACGTCCGCGCTCGGCAGCCCGAGCGCCGCCTCGACCGGGTCGAGGGCCCCGTGCCCGGTGTGCAGGCGGAGGCTCGACAGGGCCGCCCCGCCCGCCGCCGCCCAGCCGCGCACGTGCAGCCGGCCGCCGTCGCACCAGGCCTCGTCGATCACGCCTTCGGACGGGGCGGCCGGCGGGAGGTCACGGCGCATGGCGCGCCTCGGAGCCGTCGGCGGGCGGGGCCGCGGCGTCGCCGGCCGCCCGGAGCAGCGCCGGGACCACCACCCCCGCCGGGCCGCGCACGACGTGCGTCGCGTGCGCCGAGAGCGGCGTCGGGGCGGGGTTCACCTCGATGACGGTCGCCCCGCGCTCGAGCGCGATGAACGGCAGCCAGGCCGCCGGCTCGACGATCCCCGACGTCCCGATCGACAGGAACACGTCGCACCCCGCGGCCGCGTCGAAGGCCGCCCGCAGCACCGTCGGCGGCAGCATCTCGCCGAACCACACCACGTCGGGCCGCAGCGGCCCCCCGCAGCGCGGGCAGCGCGGCGGCGTCGAGGCGTCGGCGTCCGCCAGCGACTCCCAGCCGTCCACCGGCGTGTCCTCGTCGAAGCACCGCGCGCGCTCGAGGCTGCCGTGCAGCTCGATCACCTTGCGGCTGCCGGCCCGTTGGTGCAGGCCGTCGACGTTTTGCGTGACCACGACCATGCCGGGCGCCTGCCGCTCGAGCGCCGCCAGCGCCCGGTGCGCCGCATTGGGCGCGGCCGCCCGGGCGTGTGCGCGCCGCTCGGCGTACCACCGCCACGACCGCGCCGGGTCGCGCAGGTAGCCCGCCCGCGAGGCCAGGGCCTCGGGGTCGAAGCGCGCCCACACGCCGGTCAGCGCGTCGCGGAAGGTCGGGATGCCGCTCTCGGCCGACACGCCGGACCCGGTGAGCACCATGATGGCCGCGGCGTGGCGGAGCACGGCCACCGCGCCCGGGGGCAGGTCGACGCCGGGTCC
>QEVT01000410.1 GCA_003576755.1 bacterium
CCGTCCGGCGCGGCGGCAGGGGAGCTTCCCGCGGCGGTCGACGCAGGGGCGCTGCGCGCGCTGGCGCCGGGCGCCGTCATCGCCGCCGGCGACGCCGCCTGGTCGGTGTTGCACGTGCCGGGACACGCCCCCGATCATCTGGCCCTGCACCACCACGGGTCGGGCATGCTCTTCACCGGCGACCTCGTGCTCCGCCACCGGTCGACACTTCCGGCCCTCGAACCACGGACGGCCGACGGCCGTCCGCGCACCCTCGACGACCTCATCGCCTCGCTGCTCGCGCTCGGGAGGATCGACGCCTCGATCCTCCTGCCCGGGCACGGCGCCCCGATCCGCGCGCATCGGGTGCTCGTCGCCAGGCGGCTGGCCGACATCCGCGCCTCCCTCGGCGCCGTGCGGTCCGTCGTGGCCGCACGGCCGCGAAGCCTGTGGGATGTGGCATGTCATCTCGGCGGCCCGGTCGACGACGCCGGCGACGCCTCGGCGCGCCTCGCCCTCGCCGTGGCGTGCGCAGACTGGCTGGTCGAGCGCGGGTGGGCGGACCGTCACATCCGCAACGGCGTGGTCTTCCTCGAGCGCCGGGCCGGGGCAGGGCGGGGACGGTAGCGACGGAGCAAAGCGCTCGACCTGTCAGCGCCGGGGTGAACGGAACCACCGACACCCTCACCAGACAGGCCCCGCCTTTCCGTCCGCAGCCAGTCCACCGCGCCTCGCCCCCCTGGCGCTCGTTCGTCGCGCAGCCCACGCCATCACCATTCGCTTGCAGGCGCCCCGCCCTCCGGGCAGACATGGGATCGCTTCAGGAGGGGGCTTGGGGGGACCCCAGCGCAGGGGGTGCGGGGGGCGGCGTCGCCCCCTGCACACCACCCCGCGGATGGTCGCCTACCCCATCCCCATCCCCAAACACGCGCCTCCAGCCCGACGAGGCCCCGTCGCCCTCACCTCACGCCGACGGGCCCCCATCGCCCTCGGCGGCCGGCGAAGCCTCACCGGATGCCGTCTCGCCACCGGCCGGCTTGCCCTCGCCGGGCGCCACGGAGTCGGCCATCTTCACCACCGCCCGACTGAGCGTGTGCAAGGCGGCCGCGAGCTCGCTGCGCGCCTGCGACAGCACCCCGCCCGCCGTGTCGCTGCCGCGCTCGACCGTGCGCGTCCGAAGGCTCTCGAGCGCACCGTCGATCTCGTCGCGAAGCTGGCCCAGGCCGTCGCGGATCTGGCCGCTCAACTGCTCGGCCTCGGGGGTGGCCGCCGCGGCGCGCAGCACCGCCGTGAGCTGCTGCCCGAACGTCCGAAGCTCCGCCGCGACGCCTTGCAGCGCTTGCGTCGCCGTGCTGGCCGCCGTGCTCCCGGGCACACCGGACGTCTCGTCGGGCGCGGCGGCCGCCTCTCCGGCAGGCGCCGCTTCGGTCACGTTGGGGGTCGTCTCTTCGATCATGATGGGTCTGCTCCTTGGAATGTGCATGGGTCGTCAATTCTACGCACGCGCGCCGCCCGGGTTGCCTCGCAGGCTGGCGGCGCTGCCGTACGGGCCACGGGCGCCCGGCATGCCGCGCGGCGGCGCTCACGGGAGGCGGCACCCCGCTTCGCGCCCGGCGATCGCCGCATACAGCGCGGCGAGGTCCTCGGCATCGGGCGCCAAGAAGTGCCGCGACGCCTCGCCCGCCAGCTCGATCAGCAGCGGCTGGTTGACCTCGGCGCCGATGCCCACCGTATACAGCGTCACACCCTCCGCGCGCGCGGCCGCGGCCGTCGCGCGCACGGTTCCGAGATCGCTCGACGCGGCCCCGTCGGTCACCACCACCATCACCCGCCGCTCGGTCGGCCAGGCGGCCGAGAGCGCCACACGCCCCGCTTCGAGGCCGCGGTCGATCCGCGAACCGTTCCCGGTCGCCAGCCGTCCGAGCGCCGCCCGCGCGGCGGCGTGGTCCTCGGTCAGCACCTGCAGCACCGCCGCGTCGCCGGCAAACGACACCACCGCCACGCGCTCCGCGGCCCCCATGCGCGCCAGGAACGTGCCAGCGGCCTCGGCAGCCGCGGCGATGGCCGGCCGGCCGGTGCGGGTCGGCAATGTCATGCTCGACGAGACGTCCATGACCAGGGCGATCGCGCGCCGCGCATCGACGATGCACGCCCCCCGAAGCGCCAGCGGGACGTATGCCGGCACGGGCGCGCGCACGACGTCGAGCGTGCCGCCGCACGCCCACGGGCTCACCTTGTCGCCGGGGCACGGGCCCTTGCCTGGCCCCACGCGCACGTGGGCCGGGTCGAGCACGCCGTGCCGGTAGGCGATCTTGACGCGCCCGCCGCCGCCGCTGCCCGCCACGTCATAGGCCTCGCCGCCCCGGCCGCCCATGGCCGAGATCGTGCCCGACACGTCGAGCCGGTCGGCCCGGACGACGATGCCGCCGCCGGATCCGCCGCCCGCCGCGTCGTAGGTCGCGGCGCCGCCCGGATCGCCGTCGGCCGACACGCGGCCGGCGATGACCACCTCGTCCGCGATCAGCCGGATCACGCCGCCGCCGTCGCCGCCGCCGATGCTGCGCGTCTCGTGGTGCGACGGCGGCGGCGCCCCGCCGGCGGAGCCGAGCTCGACGGCGTCGCCGCCGGCGGTGCCGTACGGGCGGCCGCCGCGCCACTCGCCGCGGCGGCTGTCGAGGATGCCGTCGCCGCCCC
>QEVT01000411.1 GCA_003576755.1 bacterium
TCGGGCCTGAGCGGCCTGAACGGCACCGACCCGCGGGGCGACTGGACGCTGCGCATCGCCGACACGGTCGGCGGCGACTCGGGCACGCTCGAGAAGGCGATCCTGAAGATCAAGGTCGGGGAGCTGGTCGCACCGTAACCTGACGACGACCGCGGCGGGCGCGCCGGCCCGGACGGCAGCGCGCCCGCCGCACCGAGAAAACGCACCGGGGCGCAAGCGATGCTTGCGCCCCGGTCGTGCGTCTGGCGGCCGTCGCTGCGTCGCGCCGAGAGGTGGCACACCACACGGTGCGAGGGCCACGGCGACTTCGAGGTATAATCGGCAGCCATGCACGCCGACCCGACAGACCACGCGCCGCCGGCCGGTGCTTCGTCGACCGATGACGACGAGGCAGCCGATCCCCGGACCGACGTCCCGCTCCGAGCGCGTGAGCTGTGGCGCGTCGGCGGCGCGATCGCGGCCATGGCGCTCGTCGTCTTCGGCCCGGGCCTCCGCGGTGCGTTCGTGTACGACGACCACCACCAGATCGTCCAGAACCCGCTGGTCCAGGACCCGGGCGCCACGTGGCAGGCGCTGACGTCGGACGTGTGGGCGTTCACCGGGGATGCGTCCGGCGCAGGGAGCAATTACTGGCGGCCGCTGTTCGTCGGCTGGCTCATCCTCAACAGCCGCCTGTGGGGCGTCGAGGACGCCGTGGGCTGGCACGTCACCAGCCTCGCCGCGCACATCCTGGCGTGCGTCGCGGCCTACGCGCTCGCCCGGCTGCTCGGCCTCGGGCGGGTCGTCGCCGGCGGCATCGCGGCCGTCTTCGCCGTCCACCCCACCCGCGTCGAGGCGGTCACGTGGGTGTCGAGCAGCCACGACCCCTTGTGCGCCGCGGCGCTCTGCGTGTCGCTGGCCGCCGTCGTGGCGGCCCCCGCCATGGGGAACCGCCGCGCCGTCGGTGGCGCGGTCGCCCTCGTCGCCTACGCGGTCGCGCTCGGCACCAAGGAGATCGCCGTCCTCTTCCCGGCCGTCGTCGCCACCACGCTCTGGGTGCGCTGGCCCGCGGGCGCGGCGGGGCGGGCCCGCGGCGTGCTCGTCGGCACGCTGCCGTTCCTCGCGCTCGCCCTGGCCTATTGGGTGGCGCGGGCGGCGGTGTTGGGCTACTGGTCGGTGCGCAACCCGTGGTCGCCGGGAGCCGCGGCCGTCGCGCTGTCGATCCCCGAGACCTTGGCCTTCTACCTGCGGCAGGTCGTGTGGCCCGTCGGGCTGGGGCCGGTGTACCCGCTGCGCGCCGTGACCCCCGCGACCGCCGGCTGGGGCAGCCTTGTCGTCCCATCGGTCGTCGCCGTCGCGTTCGCGGCCGCCGTCGTCGCCGTGTCGCGGCGCGACCCCCGGGCGGCGGTCGGCGCGGCCTGGCTCGGCGCGACGCTCGCCCCCGTGCTGAACGTCGGCGCCTTCCACCCGGAACGGATCGTCCAGGACCGCTACCTCTATCTGCCCCTCTTCGGGGTGCTGCTCGTCCTCGGGAGCACCTTGGCGGCGGCACGCCGACGGCGGTCATGGCCGGCCGTCACCTTCGATCGCGCCGTGGCGGCCGGCACCGGCGCCGTCGTGCTCGCGCTCGCCGCGCTCGCCATGCCGTACACGCGGGTCTGGGGCAGCGACCTCGCCCTGTGGCAACGGGGTGTGCGCACCGATCCCGGCTCGGCGTTCGCGTGGGCGCAGTACGGGGCGTTCGCGCTGCAGGCCGGCGACGCCGCCGAAGCCGGCGCCGCGGCGGACCGCTCGCTGGCCATCATGCCGCTCACCGACGCCATGATCCTGCGCGCCGACGTGGCCATCCACGACCAGGCGTGGAGCCGAGCCGAAGCGGCGCTGCGCGAGGTGCTCGCCGTCTATCCCGATCACCTCGACGCCCACGAGCGGCTGGCCGTGGCGCTGCAAAACGCCGGCCGGCTCGACGACGCGGCCGCGGCGCTGCGGGCCGCCCGAACTGCCGTCCCGGCGGCCACCTGCCGCCTCACCACGCAGCTCGCCGTGATCCTCTACCAGGCCGACCGCAAGGCCGAGGCGCTGGCGGAGCTCGAGGGCGTGCGCGACCGGGTGGCGGGCGAGCGGAGCGCCCTCTGCCGCGAGGGCCTCTTTCGGCTCGGGCAGCTCTACCACGACGCCGGGCGCGCCGAGGACGCCCGGGGCGCGTTCACGGCCTTCCTCGCGGCGAGCGCGCCGTACCACGACGCCCGCACCCGCGAGACCCGCGCCCTGGCGGAACGGTACCTGGCGCCTTAGCGGTGCCGGCCCGCCCCCCGCCGGCGGCCGGCCGAGCGGCGCCGTGCCGGGCACGGGCGATGGGGCGCGGGGGCGCGGTGCGCCCAGGATGCCGTCTCGGCGCGGCAAAGCCGCCATAACGCCGACACGGGCGGACCCGTCAACCCTCCGCGATGCCGCGCGCGCCGCGGCCTGCGGTCGGCCGAGCCGGGCCGACGCTTTGCCGACGGGACGTCGCCTGCCGGCCGTCCTCCGGACACGATAGCCTTGAAGCCCAAGAGGTGCATCGATGACCACCGGCGTCCCCCCACGACCGGTACGCCCGCACGGACCCTGGCTGCTGGCGGCGGCGGGCCTCGTGCTCGCGGCCGTCGCGACGACGGCCGGCGCGATCGGCGGGCC
>QEVT01000412.1 GCA_003576755.1 bacterium
CGGCGTGGCGCTGCACTGGCAGGACCCGGCGGCGATCGCGCGCCGGTTCGCCGCGTTCCCCGACGCCGTGGCGCGCGCGGGCGAGGTCGCGGCGCGCTGCGGGCCGGCGCTGCCCAGCGGCCGACCGATCTGGCCGGCATTGAAGCTCCCGGCGGGCACGTCGCCCGACGCGGCGCTGCGCCGCCAGGCCGAGGACGGGCTGAGCCGGCGGTACGGCGAGCCGATCGACCCGGCAACGGCCGCGCGCCTCGACCGCGAGCTGGCGGCCATCGCCGGTCACGGGTACGCGCCGCTGTTCCTGCTGGTGGCCGACGTGGTGCGGCACGCCCGCGCGCGCGACGTGCCGGTGAGCACGCGCGGCAGCGTCGCCAACAGCCTGGTCGCCTACGCCGTCGGCATCACCTCGGTCGACCCCATCGCCCACGACCTGCTCTTCGAGCGCTTCCTGAACCCCGCGCGGTCCGAGCCGCCGGACATCGACATGGACTTCTGCAGCCGGCGCCGCGACGAGGTCCTGCGGTACGTCCGCGACACCTACGGCGCCGAACGCGTCGCGCTCGTGGCCACCGTGAACACGCTGCAGCCCAAGTCGGCGATCCGCGCCGCGGCCAAGGCCTACGGCCTGGGTGAGGCCGAGGCGGGCGCGCTCGCCAGGCTCGCCCGGCGGCGCTGGCACCCCGATCCGCGGCGCCGCGAGACGACGAGCGTCGAGGACACCATCGCCGGCCTGCCCGACCCGCGCCACCGTGCGGTCATGCGGGCGGCGTACGCCATCGTCGGCCAGCCCGACCACCTCGGCGTGCACCCCGGCGGCGTCGTCGTGGCGCCCGGGCCGGTCACCGACGTGGCGCCGGTGCAATGGGCGCCCAAGGGCTTCCTCACCACGCAGTTCGCCCACGAGGACGTCGGCGCCGTCGGCCTGGTCAAGATGGACCTGCTCGGCATCCGCGCGTTGACGGTGCTCGCCGACGCGGCCGACATGGTGCGGCGCCGCCACGACCCGGGGTTCCGGCTCGATGCCATCCCGCTGGACGACCCGGCGACCCGAGCGCTGCTCGCCCGGGCGGACACCACGGGCGTCTTCCAGTGCGAGTCGACCGGCGCACAGCGGACGCTGCGCCAGCTCAAGGCCCGCACGGTGCGCGACCTGGCGGTGGCCAACGCGTTCTTCAAGCCGGGCCCGGCGACGGGGGGGATGGCCGATGCCTTCGTGCGGCGCTACCGCGGCGAGGCGCCGGTGACCTACCTCCACGCGGCGCTCGAGCCGATCCTGGCGCCGACCAAGGGCGTCCTCTTGTTCCAGGAGCAGATCCTGCGCGTCGCCACCGAGGTCGCGGGGCTGTCGTGGGCGGACGCCGAGCACCTGCGGCGGGGCATGAGCAAGTTCCGCGCGGACGAGATGGCCTCGATCCGGGCGCGCTTCGTCGCCGGCTGCGTGCGCCCGGGCGGGCCGGGCCTGTCGGCGCGCCAGGCCGAGACGCTGTGGCGGCAGGTCGAGGCGTTCGCGGGCTACGGCTTCAACCAGGGCCACGCGACGGCCTACGCCGACGTCAGCTTCCGCAGCGCCTACCTCAAGGCGCACCACCCGGCGGAGTTCCTGTGCGCCCGGCTGGCCGGCTGGGGCGGCTTCCACCACCCGGCGGTCTACATCGCCGAGGCCGTGCGGCTCGGCATCGCGGTCCGCCCGCCGCACGTCAACCACAGCGGGGCGGCGTTCACGTTGGGCGAGGCGGATGCGACGGTCGCGGCAAGCGGAGGCGTGGACGGCGGCGTGCTGTACATGGGCCTCGGCCAGGTGCGCGACCTGCGCGGGTCCGCCGTGCGCGACATCGTGCGGGCGCGGCGCGAGCGCGCCTTCGGCGGGGTGCGGGACGTCCTCCGGCGGGTCGACCTGCGCGCCAAGGAGGCGGACCACCTGATTCGCGCCGGCGGCCTCGACGGGCTCGCGGCCAGCCGCGCCGAGCTGCTGGCGGAGCTGGCGGACGTCCAGCGGGCCGGCGGGGCGGCGCAGATGTCGTTCGGGTTCGACCTCGGCCGGGTCGACGCGGAGCCCGCGGCCGACCGGCTCGCCTGGGAGCGCGAGCTGCTCGGCTGGCCGGTCAGCGTGCACCCGCTCGACACGGTCGCGCGGCCGGCGGGCGCCGCGCGGTTGCGCGAGGTGGCGCGGGAGCCGAGCGGCCAGCCCGTGGCGTGCGCGGGCACGCGGCTGCCGGGCTGGACCGGCGGGCAGGGGTTCTTCCTCGGCGACGGCGACACGTTCGTCGTGGCGATCTGCGCCGACGGCGTGGCGACGCCGCCCACCTGGGCGCCGGTGTCGGTCGCGGGGCGCTGGCGGACGGACACGTGGGGGGGAGGGTGGCTGGTGGTGGAGGGGGTGACGGTGTTGGGGGAGACGGGAGGAGATAAGAGGTAGGAGGTAGGAGGTAGGAGGTGGGAGGTAGGAAGCAGATCAGGGGTACCCGTTCAGCCACGCGTCACCCCCCTGCCGAACGCATACAGGGCAGGTTTCAAACCTGCCCCAACCGGGTCCGGGTCATCGTCGGCAGCATCCGGGGCGTCATCGGCGCATCGGCTCCGCCCGGCCCAACACCGCCGACCTGCGCTGATCGGGTACGAACAGGGAACCGGCGTGGCAGGTGGGAGGCGGGAGACTG
>QEVT01000041.1 GCA_003576755.1 bacterium
GCCGCACACCCGGCCGGCGCGGCCGGCGGCGGTCGTGATGTCCGCCACGCTCACGCGGCCGTTGCCGGTCAGGTCGCGGCCCGTGCCGGCGGCCCAGTCCGCCGCCACCAGCGAGGCGTCGAAGCCGGTCAGCCGGCAGTCGCGGTCGAAGTCGCCGGCGAGCGCCGGCCGCGCCCGCACACGGCCGGCGTCGATGGCCACCTGGTCGCTCGCGCTGCGGCCCCACACGTCCGGCCGGTACATCGGGTAGGCCTCGGCCGGCCGGGCCGCGAACGTGCCCGGCGTGACGGCGCGCGCCGCGTACTCGAACACGTGCGTGCCTGCCGGCAGGTAGCTGGCGAAGAACGTCACCTTGTCGGCCCGGACCTCCTTGCGCTCGTAGCCCCACCAGCGCCAGATCGGCATCCCGCCCGGGCGACCCGGCTGCGGATCGCCGCCCGGCACGCGGCTGGTCTCGGTGTCGAGGCTCTCGTTGAGCCCCTCGAGGCCCGCCGGGAGCTTGTCCTCGATCAGCACGTACTGCAGCGTGTCGGCGACCTCGACGGTCAGGCGCACGTTGACGACGTCGCCGACGTGCCAGCCCTCGGCGTCGCTGCGGCCGGCGATCGGCGTGTACGCGCGGGTGATGTCGATGCCCAGGCCCTCGGCCTGCGTCGGCTCGAACGCCGGGTAGTACGCCGCCATCTGGCCGAGCACGGTGTAGTACAGCGTCCCCTGGCCCTGCTTGGTGAACGACAGCGCATGCGCGCCGGGCGCCAGCGACGGCCCGGTCAGCACCACCGGCGCGATCGGCCGCAGCACGTTCGATCGGTCGACCGTGCCGCTGGCCACCGTCACGCCGTCGAGCGCGACCGTCCAGTCGTAGTCCGACTCGAGCTCGCCGCTGGCGACGATGAAGTCGGTCAGCCCCAGGATGGCGAACGCCGTCGCCTGGGTCGTCGGCCAGGCGCGGCCCCAGCGGTGCTCCATCAGCCACCGCGCCGCCTTGGGGGCCAGCGTGTCGGTCGGGCGCAGCGTGGCGAGGGCCACGAGCGCCATGCCGGTGTTCTTCTCGGTGCTCGCCATCGACCGCCAGTGGTAGTCGTCCCACTTCCACTCCGTCGGCGTCTCGATCGGCCACCACGCCGTCGCCGGCCCGGTCTTGGCGCGGGCGGCGAGCGCGTCGAGCGCGCGGCCCGCCAGCTCGGCCTGACCCGTCAGGTGCAGCGCGAGGGCCGCCGCCCCGAGCCCGAACGCGTCGAGGTCGGCGCGCTGGCTGTACAGCCGCCGTGCGGCCTCGGCGTCGCCGTAGCCGGCCGCCGCCGCCACGTACACCGCGTAGGCCTGCATCCGCGGGTCCTTCTCCTGCGCGGCCGCCTGCGCCAGCCACATGAAGCCGCGGTCGAGCACCGCCTTGTCGACGTCGAAGCCCGCGTCGCGGGTCAGCGCCAGCCCATGCAGCACGTAGGCCGTGGTGTAGACGTTGCCGTCGCCGTGCCACCAGCCCCAGCTGCCGTCGGTGTTCTGGAAGCCGTACAGCTTCTGCAGCCCGAGGTCGACGTACGCCGGCAGCTTGGCGGTGACCTCGGGCACGTCGAGGCCCGTGGCCTTGACCAGCCGGCCGACGACGGCGTTGGGCAGCACCCGGCTCATCGTCTGCTCGACGCAGCCGTACGGGTAGCCGATCAGCTCCTCGACGCCGTCCAGCACGCCGACGGCCATCCCGGGCGTCACGCGGATCTCGAGCGTCGACGCGTCCGGCACGGCGTTGAACGGCACGTCGATGCGCTCCTCGACCGTCGCGGCCGTCGCGCCCGAGCGGACGAACCGCTCCGGGACGGTGAAGGGCTGGACCTCGAACGGCAGCTCGATGCCGTCCTGCCCGCCGGCCGTCGTCAGGCGGCTGAGGATCGGTTGGACGCCGACCTGGCTGGCCACCACCGACCACCGCGCCACCTTGGTGGTGTTGAACGGCAGCTCGAGGCTGCGCGTGCCGGGGTCGAGCTGCACCAGCCCGGGCGTCTCGAGGACGCACTCGCCGCTCAAGGTGCCGCCGGCGTAGTTCCGGCCCAGCACGTCGAGCAGGAAATGGTCGCCCTGCACCGCGAAGCGCGGGAGCGCCGGCTCGGCGATGATGGGCTGCGTGACCACGAGCTCGCCGGCGCCCTGGCCGGCCTCGCTCGACCGCGTGATCGCGCGGGCGATCGCCCGCCACGTCGTCAGGTTGTCGGGCAGCGCCACCGTGACGTCGACGTCGCCGTCCGGGCCGGTGACCAATGCCGCGTTCCAGTACGCCGTGTCCTTGAACTCGCGCCGCGGTGCGGGCGGCACGGCCTCGTCGGCGCGCTTGTTCGGGTCGTCGCCGCGGCCCGGCCCGGGCTGGGCGGTCGGCGGCCCGGCGCCGGCGTCCTCGCGGCCGCGGTAGGTCTGGCCGACCTGCATCGAATCGTAGGTCTGGACGGCGTTCTGCCACTGTCCCCAGAACGCGTCGAAGATGTCGCCCGAGCGGTCCGCCGTCAACGCCAGCACCGCCTTGTCGACGAGCGCGAGCGACACCTGGGCGTCGACCGGCCGCCCCGCGGCGTCGCGGACGCGGATCGTGAAGGCGGCGTTGGCGCCCGGCGCCGCCGTCGGGGCGCCCGGCACGACCTCGACCGTCAGCCGGCGGTCGTCGGCCGGCACCGACACGAGCTCGGTGGCGGTCAGGAGCTGGCCCTCGTGCCCGGCCCACGGGTTGTCGCTGGGCTGCCAGAGCTGCACCTTGACCCACACGTTGGGGGCGTACTCGGGCTTGATCGGGAGCTCGACGGTCGTGCCGCCCTTGACCGGGACGATCAGCTCGTCGTGGACCTCGTCGCGCTCGATCGTCACCAGCGCGGTCGTCGTCACCGGGCTCTTGACGAGCAGGCGCAGCGTCTCGCCCGGCGCGTAGCTCGGCTTGTCGGTCTTGAGCTCGAGCCCACCCCACCAGTACCACGGGTAGGCCACGCTGTACACCCAGGCGTAGCTCGTGGTCTCGATGCGCCGCCCGGCGTCGTCGACGGCCTGGGCCACGACGCTGAACCAACCCTCCTTGAGGTCCGTGAAGCTGACCTGCGCCGTGCCGTCGGCTCCGGTGGTGGCCGACGCCGTGCGGATGGTGGCATAGCCGTCGCGGTGCCACTGGCGGACCTCGACGCCGACCTTGCGGCCGGCGGCGGGCGTCCCGTCGTGGGCCATGGTCTGCACCGTGTACACCGCGGGCTGGCCGGCCTCGACCCCGTACCGGTCGCTCGTCAGCGCCAGCGTGAACGCGGCCGGGTGCACCGGCACGAAGGTCGAGCCCACCACGGGGCGCCGCGTGGCATCCATCACCTCGGCCTCGAGCGTCACCTGCTCGGTGTACGACTCGTTGCCGGGCAGGGCCACCGCCGCGGTCCACGCACCGTCGGCGCCGAGCGTGCCGGTCAGCGTGGCCACGGGCTGCATGCCGCTGCCGCGGTAGTGGTAGCCGCGGTAGACCCGCAGCGTGGCGTCGGCGCCGGCCGCCGGCTGCCCGAAGTAGTAGTCCGCGCGGACGGTGACCTGCGCGGTCTCGTCGCGGACGTAGAACGGCCGGTCGGTGGACAGCTTGACCTCGAAGTCCGGTTTGACGTAATCCTCGACCTTGAAGTAGCCGTAGAAGGTCTGGCCTTCGACCTGCGCCTGGACCGTCCAATCGCCCAGCGCGACCTCGTCGCCGAGCTGGACGTCGCCCGCCACGCTGCCGAAGCCGTCGGCGGCGGGCGCCGAGCGCTGCACGACGTTGCCCTTGCTGTCGCGCACCGTCACGCTGACGGGGGTCGACGGCGCGATCACCGCCAGCCCGTCGTCGCCGAAGCGCCGGAGGGTGGCCTTGTAGTGGACGACGTGGCCGGGCCGGTAGATCGGCCGGTCGGTGTGGACGTGGCCGGCGAAGTCGGGCGCCTCGGCGCCCCACCACCCGCCGTCCCACCACCGCCAATAGTAGCCGCCCGACCGCCACAGGCTGTCGAGCCCCACCAGCGTGGTCTGGTCGCCGACGCGGGCGACGGCGAAGCGCGCATCGCCGCCGTCGGCGAAGCGCGCGATGCCGTCGGCGTCGGCCGCCGCCTGTGCGAGCGGCTGGCCGGCCGCGTCGACCAGCGACACCGCCGCACCGCCGGCCGGCCGGGCGTCGAGCAGGCCGGTGGTCCAGGCCAGGAGCCCCTTGCGGCCCTGCTTGGCCACGACCGTGTGGTCGGTGTACACCACGAGCGCCTGGGCGTCGCCGCCGCGCGGGTGGCGGACGTCGACGACGTACAGACCGGCCGGCACGCCCTTCGGCAGCCGGACGCCGGTCATCGTCTCGCTGTTGTCGACGGCGGCCGACCACTGCGCGACGCGGGCGAGGCCGCCGAAGTCGATCTTCTTGGGCTCGCCCCAGCCCCCGTCGGCGGGCACCGCCGCGGCATAGCGCGTGGCGAAGCCCGGCACGTCGACGGCGTAGGCGGCGAAGTCGAGCGTCATGCGCGGGTAGGGCGGGTACACCCCGATGCCGTGCTCGCCCGACGGGGCCAGGAGCTGCACCGGCGCGCCGTAGCCGAAGGTCACGTTCCCGCTCCACTCGCCGGTGGTGAAGGTCCATGCGAACGGCGTGGTGACGAGCGGCCGGCCCTGGGCGTCGCGCGCCCCGGTGCCGAGGGTGACCTTGTAGGCGGTTCGCGGGGCGAGCGGCTCGCGCGGCCGCAGGTCCACCCGGTCTTTCTGCCAGACGAAGGCGCCGGGGGCGGCCGGCTCGACCGTGATCGCCGCTTCGACGCTGGCCGTGTCGACGGCGCGGTCGAAGCTCAGCGCGATGGTGGTGCCGAGCCAGACCTCGCGGGCGCCGGCGCCCGGCTCGACCGAGACGACGGGGCGTTGGGCATGCGCGGGGGTCGGCAGGCTCGGGCCGAGGTGCAGGCCCGCCGCGCCGAGGGCGGCGGCCGCGGCGAGGGCGACGACGCCCCGTCTGGATCGGGGGAGGGACATCCGCTTCAAGGGTGACATTGAACTCTCCTGCGATGCATCGAATGGGCGCGAGCCGGGGATGGGCTCGGTCGAACGGCGGTGACACAAACGCGCGCGCCGTTGGCGCGTCCGTGCGGTATTACGTCGCCCGGTCGTCCGATGTGACGGGAGCGGGGCCGGGCGTCGGCCGCCGTCCCCGAAGCCATCGCGCCGCGTCTTGGGTGCGCGAAGGCGTCGCGGGCCGCAGGTGGTTCACGGCCGCACGGGCGTACGGGCCGATCGTTCGCACCGCGAAGGCCTGCGGGCCCTCGGCGTCCAGCGCGCGCAGGACGGCGCGGTAGTGGTCGACGATGTAGGCATCGGTCATCTGCGCGCCGGCGCGCCGGGCGCTGCCGGCGATGAGCGGCGCGTTGTCGATCAGCGACCGGCCGTTCGCACGGGTGCCGTGGTCGATCTCGCCCAGGATGGCCGAGATGCGCCCGCGCACGGGCAGCGCCGCGGCGCTCCGCCGCAGCTCGTCGATCCGCTTCCGGAGCTCGACGACGCTCAGCGGGGGCACGTCGATGGTGTCGGCGAGCATGCCGGACGTGGCCTCGAGGTCGTCGAGGAGGGACTGGACCGACGCGATCTCGGCGTCCGGCGCGAGGACGCCGTCGCGCTTCAGCTCGAGGACGAGCATGCGCAGGTAGACGCGCGTGCCCCCCATGACGTCGGCCAGCGCGGCGAGGAGCCACAACGGCGACCAGCCCACCCGGACGACGCTGGCGGCCTCGATCACGTTGCCCACCGCCTTGCGCGCCGCCAGCGTCTGGGCGTCTACCGGGTCGGGCGGCAGCACGCCGCGCACGCCGCCGACCCACTCGACGACGATGCGCAAGAGGCGGTCGATGGTCGACTGGTACAGCCGCGTCCGCCGCACCGCGATCGGCAGGCCATGGTCGAGCGCCACGTACAGCCCGCCGCCCAGCAGCGCCGCGGCCGCGCGCACGAGGCGTTCGGGAAGCGAGAGCACGTACGCGATGTCCATGGCAACGTCTACGACGCGGGGGACGGGGCGGGTGTTACCCGGTGTTGGCATCCGGGCGGGGGCGAGGCCATCATTGCCGCCGCCCGGATCCGACCCGCGGAACCGAACCACCGGAGGATGCAGATGCCCGACTCGACCCGCGCCGCGCCCGGCGATGCGCCCGCCGTCCGCAACCTCGGCGGGATGCTGCACGTCCAGGAGGGCGCCATCGTCAGCCGCGTGCTCCTCAAGAACGCGGGCGGCACCGTGACCCTCTTCGCGTTCGACGACGGCCAGGGGCTGAGCGAGCACACCACACCCTACGACGCGCTGGTCGTCGCCGTCGAGGGCCGGGCCGAGATCGACGTCGCCGGCGCCACGCACGCCGTGGCCGCGGGGGAGACGATCGTGCTGCCGGCCGGCCAGCCGCATGCCGTGCGCGCCGTGGGGCCGTTCAAGATGGTGCTGACGATGCTGCGCGCGCCGGCATGACCCGCGCCGCCGACCCGCCCCGACGGTCGGGCGCGGCGACGCGCCGCGCGCCGCCGACTGACAGGCGGTTGACATCCGGCCGACATTTCCGTATACTGCCGTCGCTCGCAAGGGCACCGGAGAACACGATGCACTACGACCCCATCATCGCCAGGCTGAGGCTGCACCGCCGTCCGCGGACGGGTGGCGTGGCCTCGCGTGGCCGTAGTGCGTCTGGCTTCCGGTAGGTTCTAGCCACCCCGAGAGCCGTGGGCGCACCGACAGCGTCGCCCACGGCTTTTCTGCGTCTCCTCGCGACGACTCGGACGCGCCGTGGGCCCCTCCGGCCCCGGCGCGTCTTTGCGTTGTGCTCCATGGGCCGCCGCCCATGCCCGCGGCCATGCGCGCCATCCAGCCGGGATCCACCGACCGACGACCACCCGCCGCCGATCCATCGCCCGACCGCACCCCGACAAGGAGCCAGCCATGAACGAGACGTTGATCCTCCGCACACCCGCCGCCGACGAGATGGCCGCGTCGACCGTCGTCGCGTCGGCCCGCGCGCCCGCCGCGATGGGACCGCCCGCCGGTGCGCCCTTGGCGCTCGAGGTCGACCGCGCGCGCAAGGTCTTCGCCAAGCGGCCCGGCCTGGCGGCGCGCCTGCGTGCCGGGCGACGCGGCGCGGCCCGCGCCGAGGCCGCGCGGGCGGTCGTCGCCGTCGACGACGTGAGCTTTGCCGTCGCCCAGGGCGAGATCTTCGGCCTCCTTGGCCCCAACGGCACCGGCAAGAGCACGCTGATCCGCCTCATGTCCACGCTGCTCATCCCCGACGGGGGGGCGATCCGCGTGTTCGGCCGCGACGTGGTGCGCGACGAGATGACGGTCAAGCGCATGATCAACCGCGTGTCGGTCGAGGCGTCGTTCTTCAAGAAGCTGACGCCGATGGAGAACCTCCAGTACGCCGCGCGCCTGTACCGGATCGAGCCCGGCGCGGCGCACGACCGGATCGTGGCCATCCTGAGGCGGCTGGGGCTGGACGACCGCGCGATCTTCGCCCCGATGGAGGACATGTCGCGCGGCATGCAACAGAAGGTGGCGATCGCCCGGGCGTTCCTGACGTCGCCGGTGATCCTGTTGCTCGACGAGCCGACCACCGGCCTGGACCCGCACTCCAAGCGCGACGTCCAGGCGTTCGTGCGCGAGATGCGCGACACGCACGCGACCACCGTCATCCTCACCACCCACGACATGTACGAGGCCGACGCGTTGTGCGATCGCGTGGCCATCATCGACGGGGGCCGGTTCGTCGCGCTCGACACGCCGGCCGGCCTCAAGCGCACGATCGCCGGGCCCGACCGTTCGGCACCGACGCTCGAGGACGTGTTCCTCGCCCTCACCGGCCGTGCCCTCGAGGAAGGCGCCGCCCCCGACCCGAGTTGAGCGCGGGCGCATCTGCCGCGGCGGCGGCCATGATCCATGAAAGGAGTCGTACGATGACGACCATCGGCGGTGAGCTGAGGGCCAGCTACGCCTTTGTCGAACGCAACATCAACCTCGTCAAGCGCTACTGGGGCTGGGAGCTGGTATGGATCGCGTACTCCATCGCCAACACCCTGGCGGTCGTCCTCATCGCGCTCGGCGTCAACAGCGCCGTGGGGGCGCGGGCCCTCGATCCCGGGCACGTCAGCCGGCTGGTGCTCTTCCTGGCCGTCGGCGCGCTGGTGTGGCACTACCTGGGCGTGGTGTTCTCGGTGGTCAGCGAGATGATCAGCTGGGAGCGCTGGGAAGGGACCATCGAGTACACGTTCATGGCGCCCGTCCGCCGGTCCACGCACATGGTGGGAACCACGCTCTTCTCGTTCGTGTACGGGCTCGTCCACACCGCCATCATCCTGGCCGTGGTGGTGCTGGTCTTCGACCTCGACATGCGCCGGGCGAACTTCGCGGGCGCCACGCTGGTGCTGCTCGCGGGCAGCCTCAGCCTCATCGGCATCGGCATCATGGGCGCGGTGCTGCCGCTCCTGTACCCCGAGCGGGGGCCCGAGATGACGCACGTCATCCGGGCCAGCCTGGTGCTGGTCAGCGGCGTCTACATCACACCCGCCGAGATGCCCGAGCCGTTGCGCACGCTGTCGTACCTCAGCCCGGCCACGTACGTGCTCGAGGGGATCCGTGCGGCGCTCATCGACGGCGCCGGCGTCGCCGCGCTTGCCCCGACGCTGGCCGGCCTGCTCGTGTGCGGGTTGATCCTGATCCCGCTCGGCGTCCGGGTCTTCTCGTGGGGCGAGCGGCACGCGAAGCGCACCGGGCGGCTGAAGCGGAGCGGCTGAACGGCCCGCCGGCCCGGGGGCGCGGACCGTCCCCGGGCCGGCGGCGCGCTACCGTTGGCTCCGAAGCAGCGCCCAGCCGAGCCCGCCGGCGATGCCGGAGGCGACGAGGATGCCCACGCGGGCCGACGCCACGGCCGTGGGCTCGAAGGCCAGGTGCGCGATGAACAACGACATCGTGAAGCCGATGCCGGCCAGGCACCCCACGGCCCCGATGTGCCGCCACGTGACCCCGGCCGGCAGGTCCGCCCATCCCAGGCGCACCGCCAGACGGCTGAAGAGCGCGATGCCGAGCGGCTTGCCGATCACCAGCCCGGCGATGATGCCGAGGCTGGTGGCGTCGAGCAGCCCGGCACCGGCGTCGACGAGCCGTACGCCCGCGTTGGCCAGCGCGAACAGCGGCAGGATCACGAACGTCACCCAAGGATGCAGGCCGTGCTCGAGCTGCTGGAGCGGCGACTGCACGTGGTCGCACACGGCTTCGAGCGCATCGACGGCCGCCTGCTGGTCCAGCGAGCTGTCGACGTCGGCGCCCAGGCCGCCTCCGCGCGCGAAGGCGTCGAGGATCGACCGGCCTTGCCGAACGAAGGCGTCGGCGTCGATGCGCGCGCGTGCCGGGATCGTCATGGCCAGCAGCACGCCGGCGACGGTGGGGTGGATGCCCGACCGGAAGAACGCCAGCCACAACGCGACACCGAGGCAGGCATACGCCAGCGGGCTGCGCACGTCGAGCCGGTTGAGCGTCACGAGCCCCGCCAGCACGGCGCCCCCGGCCAGCAGGTAGCCCCAGCTCAACGCGCCGGTGTAGAACAACGCGATGACCAGCACCGCGCCGATGTCGTCGACGATGGCCAACGTGGTCAGGAAGAGCTTGAGCCCGATGGGCACCCGCGGCCCCAGCAGCGCGAGCACCCCGAGCGAGAACGCGATGTCGGTGGCCATCGGCACCCCCCATCCAGGGCTGCCCGGATCGACGGCGACGTACAGCAGCGCGGGCACCGCCATCCCGCCGACGGCCGCGACGACCGGCAGCGCCGCCTGGCGCGGGTTGGCGAGGTCGCCGAGGAGCGCCTCGCGCTTGATCTCCATGCCGACCAACAGGAAGAACACCGCCATCAGGCCGTCGCTGATCCACAGCTCGACCGGCAGGCCGAGCTGCCAGTCGCCGACGCCGACGGTCACCGGCATGTGCCAGAGCGCCGTGTACCAGGCGTGCCATGGTGAGTTGGCCCACGCGAGCGCGGCGACCGCCGCGGCCATCAAGAGCAGGCCGCCGGAGGACTCCATCTGCGCGAAGGCCTGGAACGGGCGGAGGATGGGCGGCGTGCGGTCGGGCAGGCCGGGGCGTGGCGGTGCGCCGCCGATCGACGGCGTCGTGGTGGTCGGGTGGGAGTCGGTCATCGGCACATGTCCTTTCGTCGCGACAGGATGGTGGTCAATGGGCACCGCTCTCGCCGGCCGCCAGCCCGGCGTGCAGGGCTTCAAGGGCGGACCGAAGGTCGTCCGCGGCCGTGCTCAGCGCCGCGGGGCCGTCGGACCGCAGGCGCCGCTCGGCGTCGTCGCAGACCTCTGCCACGGCCCATGCCCCGACGTTGCGGCTGGCGCCCTTGAGCCCGTGCAGGGCGCGCCCGGCCGCGTCGGCGTCGCCGGCTTCGACCGCGCGCGCCAGCGACCCCCGATAGCCTTCGGCGTCCTCGAAGTACAGGGCCAGCATCGCTTCGACCTCGTCGGGGCGCGACGGCCCGACCACCTCCCGCAGGCGATCGCGCACGCCATCGGCCGCCGACGACCCGCCCGCGGTCGGCCCGGCGGCGGGGGGGCAGCGCTTGAGCGCCTCGGCCATGGCGGCGAGGTGGATGGGCTTGGTGATGAAGTCGTCCATGCCGGCGTCGAGGCACCGTTGACGGTCGCTCTCGAGCGCATACGCCGTGACCGCGATGATGCGCGGCTGGCGATCGGGCGGCAGGCTCTCGCGGATGCGGTGGGTGGTCTCGAGGCCGTCCATGTGCGGCATCTCGACGTCCATCAGCACGGCGTCGAACGCGCTGGCGCGCAGCGCCGACACCGCGTCGGTGCCCGACGTGGCCACCGCCGCGGGGTAGCCCAGCCGCTCGAGCATCTTCACGGCGACCTTCTGGTTGACGGCGTTGTCTTCGACCACGAGGATCGAGAGCGGGTGCCGGCGCGCGAGATCGGACTCCACCCTCGGGCGGGGCAGACGTTCCGTCGCGGGCGACGGCTCGGTGCCCACGGCTCCCAGGAGCGCCGTGTACAGCTGGTAGAACTTGACCGGCTTGGTCAGGTGTGCGGCGAAGTCGACCTCGGCCTCGCTGTCGTGCCAGCCCACCGACGTCAGGAGGATCAGAGGCAGCCCGCCGCCCCGACGGCGGCGGATCTCGCGTGCGAGGCTGACCCCGTCCATGCCCGGCATCTGCATGTCGAGGATCGCCACGTCGAACGCCGCGCCGCCGTCGATGGTCGCCAGGGCGGCGGGGCCGGACGCCTCCGTCGTGACCTCCATGCCCCAGGCACGGGCCAACCGGGCCAGGATGCGCTGGTTGTTGGCGTTGTCGTCGACGACCAGCAGCCGCAGCCCGACCAGCGCGGGCTGCGGCCCCGACATGCCCTTGCCGTGGAGGTCCGGCGCGGCCTGCGCCTGTACCCGAAAGTGGAACGTCGACCCTCGGCCGACCTCGCTCTCGACCCACAGGGTGCCGTTCATCAGCTCGCACAGCCGCTTGCTGATCGCCAGCCCGAGACCCGTCCCGCCGTACTGGCGGGTCGTCGAGGCATCGATCTGGCTGAAGGATCGGAACAGGCGGTCCATGCGGTCGGCGGGGATGCCCGTGCCGGTGTCGCTGACGCTGAAGGTCAGCACGTAGCGCCCGGGCTCGTAGGCCTGGGCCTCGACCCGCACGAGGATCTCGCCCGCCGCCGTGAACTTGACGGCGTTGCTGAGCAGGTTGACCAGCACCTGGCGCAGCCGCGTCACGTCGCCGAGCACGACGTCGGGGGTGCCGGGCCGGATCTCGTAGGCCAGGTCGAGCTCCTTGCGCGCGGCATCGGCCGACACCATGTCGAACGCCGACTCCACGCACGCCCGGAGGTCCAGCGGTTGCCGCTCGAGGTCGAGCTTGCCGGCCTCGATCTTCGAGAAGTCCAGGACGTCGTTGACCACGCTCAAGAGCGCCGTGCCGGCGCTGCGGATGGTGTCGACGCAGTCGCGCTGGTCGGGCGTGAGGTCGGTGTCGAGGATCAGGCCCGCCATGCCGATGATCGCGTTCATCGGCGTGCGGATCTCGTGGCTCATGCTGGCCAGGAACTGGCTCTTGGCCCGGTTGGCCGACTCGGCCTCCTCCTTCGCCCGCCGCAGCTCCTCGGCCGCGACCTTGCGCTCTCCGATGTCACGGAACACCAGCACCGCGCCGAGCAGATGTCCTGCCTTGACGATCGGGTTGAGGACGTACGACACCGCGACGTCGCTTCCGTCCCTGCGCCGGAAGACACCGTCCTCGTCGCGGAACGCACGCCCGGCGCCGACCACGGCGCGCAGGTCGGTTCGGCCGCCCCGGTCCGCGCCTTCGGGGGGATGGGCCGCCACCAGGTCGAGCACCCGCCGGCCCACCAGCTCGGCCTCGTGCCAGCCCAGCACGCGCTCCCCCTCGGGGTTCATGTACACGAGCCGCCCATCCTGGTCGATGACGCAGAGGCCGTCGCCGATCGAGCGGACGACGGCCCGCAGCTTGTCGCGCTCGTCGGCCAGCTGGGACTCGGACGCCCGCCGCAGGCTCTCGTAGAGCGCGTGCATCTCGGGTTGCGAGGCCGACAGCGCTGCCTCGAGTTGCCGGCGCGCGGCGTCCCCCTCACGGCACCACCGGTCGAGCCCGGCAAGGAGCGTGCGCCACGTCGCGGCGTCTTGCGGCGGGGTGTCCGGCGCGAGGCCGAGACGCTCGAGCTGCCGGTGGAGCGCCGGGTGTACCGGTGGGCTGGTAGGCGGATCGGATGGCATGCGGTTCCTCATCCGTGCGGCACGGTGCCGGTGCGGGACCGTCGCGGCGCCCGCCCCGCAATCATATCCGATCTGCACCCCGTCGTGAACACCCCGGCGCGGCATTTGCCTTTCGCCCGCGATTGCCGGATGATTGGGCACACCGCACGCCATGGACCACGCACACCCTCGACGACGCCCTGTGTCCCTTGTCGGACTGGTCTTGGCCATTGCCGCAGGGTGCCGCACGGCGCCGGCGGCGTTGCCGGACCGGCCGCCTGCGCCGGCCGGTGCGGTGCCTGCGGCCACGGCCGCGACCGCTTCGGTGGCGCTGTCCGCGCCGCCGCCCGCGGCTTCGACGGCCTCCTCGGTGCCGTTGCCCAGCGGCGAGGTGTGCGACGATGCCGGCGCCACCGTGGACGTGCTGGGGAGCGGTGGCGCGGCCGGGATGCCCACGGTGCCCATCCCCGGTCTCGGCGGCGCCGGAGCCATCGCGACGTCGTCGATCGTGCGGGCGACCGAGGCGCCGTCGGGACCGACGCCGACGCCGGGACCGACGCTGCCGCCGGGGGCCTTCGCCCGCCCGCGGGTCGCCGTCGAGGCGTTCGAGGCGCAGCCCGCGGAGGCCGCGCCCGGCGGCCGGGTCACGCTGGCGTGGCGGGCCGTCGGCGAGGCCGCGACGCTGCACCAGCTCACCGACCCCGGGCGCCTGTCGGACCCGACGCCGGTGGCGCTGTCGGGCACGCTCGAGGCCGTCGTGCCCGACGCCGAGCGGGATCGCATGCGCTGGGTCCTGATGGTCCGGGCGGGCGACACCCGTACCAGCGCCGAGGTTGCGGTCACGCTGACGTGCCCGTTCACGTGGTTCTTCCCCGATCCGCCGTCGGACTGCCCGGCGGGCGCGGCCGAGGCGGGCGCGATGGCCGTCCAACGGTTCGAGCGCGGCTGGATGGTGTGGTCGGAGCGCCGCGGCACCGTCGACGTGCTGTTCGACGAGGGGGGGCGGTGGTCGGCCTACTCCGACGCCTGGGCGGCCCCGACGCCGGAATCCGATCCGTCGCTGATCCCGCCGGCCGGCCGGCGGCAGCCCGTGCGGGGCTTCGGGCGCGTCTGGCGCGACGAGCCTGGCGTGCGCGACGGCCTCGGATGGGCGACCGCGCCCGAGGTCGGCATCGCCGAGGGCCGGTACCAGTGCGACACCAACCCGCAGCCGGTGTGCTACGTCCCCGGCCTCGACGGTGCGGTGTTCGCGCTGCAGCGTGGCACGTGGTGGACGTGGGAAGGGCTGCCGTCGCCGTGAACGGCCCCGAGGGCCCGGGCGGCGATCACCCGCACCTTGCGACGGATCGAGCGAACGAACGACCAGAGGAGCATGCCCATGACCGCGATCGACCCGCGGGCCGCCCTGGCCAGCCTCCAAAAGGAGCTCGACGGCGCCGCGTTGTACGCCGTGTTTGCCGAGCTCGAGCCCGACCCCAAGCTCTCCGCCGTCTACGGCCGGATGGCGGCCACCGAGACGCGGCACGCCGAGCGGTGGCGGTCCGAGCTCGAGGCGGCCGGCGTTGCCGTGCCGGCCCATCGCCCGAGCACGCGCACCCGGGTGCTGATCTGGCTGGCACGGCGTTTCGGCATCGGGATGGTGCTGCCGAGCGTCATGTCGGCCGAGGCGGCCGACAGCCGGGGCTACCAGGCCGCGTCGGTGGACCCGTTCGCCGCCGACGAACGGTCGCACGGCCGGATGCTGCAGCACATCCGGACCACGACCGCGGGCGGGATGGCCGGCGAGACGCTGGCCCGCCTCGAAGGCCGCCACCGCAGCGCGGGCGGCAACGCCTTGCGCGCCGCCGTGCTGGGCGCCAACGACGGGCTGGTGTCCAACCTCAGCCTGGTGATGGGCGTCGCCGGCGCCGAGCTGGCCGGCGGGGCCATCCTCGTCACGGGGTTTGCGGGCCTCCTGGCCGGGGCGATCTCGATGGCCCTCGGCGAGTGGCTCAGCGTGCAGAGCGCGCGCGAGCTGTACGCCAGCCAGCTGGCGACCGAGAAGGCCGAGCTCGCGTCCGATCCCGAGGAAGAGGTCGAGGAGCTGGCGCTGATCTACCAGGCACGCGGCCTGCCCGACGACCAGGCGCTGGCGCTCGCGCGGCGCATCGTCGCCGACCCGAGCAGCGCGCTCGAGACGCTCGCGCGCGAGGAGCTCGGCATCGACCCCGAGGAGCTCGGCGGCTCGGCGTGGGAGGCGGCGATCACGTCGTTCGTGCTGTTCGCGGTCGGCGCGATCATCCCGGTCGTGCCGTTCGTGGTCTACAGCGGCGGGACGGCCGTGGCGGTGAGCATCGCCGTCAGCACGGTCGGGCTCTTCGCCATCGGGGCCGCCATCACGCTCTTCACCGGGCGTACCGTCCTCTTCTCGGGGATGCGCCAGGTGCTGTTCGGGCTCGCGGCCGCGGCGGTGACCTACGGCATCGGTTGGCTGGTGGGCGTCAACGTCGGCGGGTGACGCTGCGTCACCGCGGCCGGAAGCCGATGTGGATCACCAGCGAGCCGAGCATGAGCCGGCGCGGCGGCAGCGGCACCAGCCCGGCGCCGCGCATGACCGCGGCCAGCTCGTCCGGCGCCAGGAACGCCGCCACCGACGCCGGCAGGTAGCGGTACGCGGTGGCGTCGCCGGTGATCCACCCCCCCAGCCGCGGCACCACCCGCCCGAAGTAGAGCTCGAACAGCGGCCGCCACAACGGGGCGCTGTCGGGCGAGATCTCGAGCGCCACCACCCGCCCGCCCGGCCTGACCACCCGCGCCATGTCGGCATAGGCGGCGGGCAGGTCGGCGAAGTTGCGCAGCACGAAGGCGCTGGTGACGGCGTCGAACGCGGCATCGGCGAACGGCAGGCGCTGCCCGTCGCCGCGCACCCAGCCCACCCGCCCGGCCAGGCCGCGCTGCGCCGCCTTGGCCGGCGCCCGCGCCAGCATGGGGCCGGTGTAGTCCAGCCCGACGACGTGCGCGGTCGGCGCGCTGCGCGCGACGTCGAGCGCCAGGTCGCCGGTGCCGGTGCCGACGTCGAGCACCCATCCCTGCGGCGGCACGGCGGCGGCCTCGGCCGTCCACCGCCGCCACACGCGGTCGAGGCCGGCCGTCATCACGGTGTTCATGACGTCGTAGCGGCCCGCGATCCGGCCGAACATCGCGCGAACGGCCGCGTGCTTGTCGAGGGCCCCGTCCGGCGTCACCGCGGGCACGTCACCCGCCCAGCGCCTGGTCGAGGTCGGCGACGAGGTCGGCGACGTCCTCGATGCCGACCGACAACCGGACCAGCGCCGGCGGCACCGCCAGCGCCGAGCCCGCGACCGAGGCGTGCGTCATCGCCGCGGGCAGCTCGATGAGGCTTTCGACGCCGCCCAAGCTCTCGGCCAGCGCGAAGATCCGCGTGCGCGCGACGACGGCGCGCGCGACCGCCTCGCCGCCCCGCACCGTGAACGACACCATCCCCCCGAAGCCGTGCGGCATCTGGCGCGCCGCGACCGCGTGGTTCGGGTGGTCGGGCAGGCCGGGGTACAGCACGCGCTCGACGCGCGGGTGGTCGGCCAGCCACTCGGCCACGGCCAGCCCGTTGGCGGCATGCTGGCGCATCCGGAGCGCCAGGGTCTTGAGCCCGCGCAGCACCAGCCAGCTGTCGAACGGCCCCGGCACGATCCCGGCCGCGTTCTGCAGGAACCGCAGGCGCTCGCCGAGGTCGGCGTCGCGGCCCACGACCACCCCGCCGACGACGTCGCTGTGGCCGCCCAGGTACTTGGTCGCCGAGTGCACGACGAGATCGGCGCCGAGGTCCAACGGCTGCTGGAGGTACGGCGACGCGAACGTGTTGTCGACGGCCACGCGCGCACCGGCGGCGTGCGCCCGCTCGGCCACGGCGGCGATGTCGACGATCTTGAGCAAGGGGTTGGTCGGCGACTCGATCCACACCAGCCGGGTGTCGGGCCGCAGCGCGGCCTCGACGCGGGCGGGGTCGGACATGTCGACGTACGAGAACGCGATCCCGTAGCGCCGCAGCACCGTGTCGAACAGCCGGAAGGTGCCGCCGTAGAGGTCGTCGGCGGCCACGACGTGGTCGCCGGCCGAGAGCAGGTAGAGCACGGTGCTCGTGGCGCCCATGCCGCTGGCGAACGCCAGCCCCCAGGCGCCGCCTTCGAGCGCCGCCACGGCGGTCTCGTAGGCCGTGCGCGTGGGGTTGCCGGTGCGCGCGTACTCGTAGCCGCGGTGCACGCCGACCTCGGTCTGCACGAAGGTGCTGGTCTGGTAGATCGGCACCGTCACGGCGCCGGTGGCGGGGTCGGGATCCTGCCCGGCGTGGATGGCACGGGTCGCGAAGCCTGGCGCTTGGGTCATCGGGTGTGGGTTGCCTCCGGCGGATCGCGGCGGGCCGCCGCGCCGGGATTATATCGCATCCCGCTTGTCCCCCGACATCGAATCGCATATCCTACCGCCGGGGCGGCCGGCCCCGCCCGGGCCTTCGCCTCTGAACCGCAGGCCCGCCAACGCAGTTCCTGGAGGAGGAGCACGCGCATGAAGGTGACACGCTGGACGAACATCCTGGCGCTGGCGCTGGTGTTGGGCGCCACCGCGGCCTGCGGCCAGCCGCCGGCCGGCGAGGGCCCCGCGGCCGGCGGCGACGCCGACACGGCCTCCGACGCCACGGCGCCCGCGCCGGCGGAAGGCGGCGCCCCCGCGGCCGGCATGCCCGGCGCTCCCGACGACCCGATCGTGATGAGCTTCGTGCCGTCCGGCGAGACCGAGGCCATCACCGCCGGCGCCGACACCATCCGCGACCTCCTGTCGGCCGAGACCGGCCTGTCCATCGAGACCAACGTGGCCACGAGCTACGCGGCCGTCATCGAGGCCATGGGGGCCGGCAACGCCCACGTCGCGTGGCTGCCGACGCTGAGCTACATCCTGGCGCACGAGAAGTACGGCGCCGAGCCCATCCTCGTCGTCGGCCGCTACGGCACCACCACCTACGCCAGCCAGATCATCACGCGCGTGGGCGGCGGCGTCGCCACGCTGGCCGACCTCAAGGGCAAGACCTTTTGCCGCCCCGACGCCCTTTCGACCTCCGGCTGGGTCGTCCCGTCGGTGATGCTCCAGGCCGAGGGCGTCGCGGAAGCCGATCTCGGCAAGGTCGTCGACGCCGGCGGCCACGACGGCGTCGTCACGGCGGTCTACAAGGGCGACTGCGACGCCGGCGCCACGTTCGTCGACGCGCGCGGCGAGGTCGAGGACCAGTATCCCGACGTCAAGCGCGTGATCGAGGTCGTCGCCACCTCGGCCGACATCCCCAACGACAACGTCAGCGTGGCCGCCGACCTGCCCGACGACGTCGTGGCCAAGATCAAGGACGGCCTGGTCGCGATCGGCCAGACGCCCGAGGGCGCCGAGGCGCTCAAGACGGTTTACGGCGTCGAGACGCTCGAGCCGGCCGACGACACGTTCTACGACGCGTTCCGCGTGACGCTCGACAAGGCCGGCATCGACGTCGCCAGCCTGATGCAGGAGTGATCGGGGGCCGTGCCGCGTTGACGCAGCGAGGTCGCGCATGCTCGAGATCCGCCACCTGACCAAGCGCTGGCCCGACGGCACGGTCGGGCTGGACGACGTCAGCTTCACCGTGCAGGACGGCGAGTTCGTCGTCGTCATCGGGCTCTCCGGATCGGGCAAGAGCACGCTGCTGCGCTGCGTCAACCGGCTGGTCGAGCCGACGGGCGGCCAGGTGATCTGGGACGGCGTGGACGTCACGGCCGCGCCGCCGGCCGAGCTGCGGCGGATCCGGCGCTCGATCGGGATGATCTTCCAGCAGTTCAACCTCGTCAAGCGCAGCAGCGTGCTGCGCAACGTGCTGTCGGGCCGGCTCGGCTACGCCGGCACGCTCGCCAGCGTGGCGGGCCGGTGGTCCGCCGCCGACCGCGCCGACGCCATGGCCAACCTCGCGCTCGTCGGCATCCCGGAAAAGGCCGGCAACCGGGCCGACGAGCTGTCGGGCGGCCAGCAGCAGCGCGTCGCCATCGCCCGTGCCCTCATGCAGAACCCGCGGCTGCTGTTGGCCGACGAGCCGGTGGCCAGCCTCGATCCCGCGACAAGCCACAGCGTGATGGACTACCTGCGCCTGCTCAACCGCGACCGCGGCGTGACGGTGCTGTGCAGCCTGCACTTCCTCAGCCTGGCGCGGGCCTACGGCACGCGCATCCTCGCGCTCAAGGACGGCCGCCTGATGTTCGACGGCCGTCCGGAGGCGGTCGACGACGCGCGGTTCCGGGCGATCTACGGCGAGGACGCCGTCGAGGTCGAGATCCGCTGAGCATGGGTGCTCCCGACGCCGCGCCCAGCGCCGGGCCGACACGGACCCGCGGCGCC
>QEVT01000042.1 GCA_003576755.1 bacterium
GGGCCGACGAGCGCCGCGGCGGCGGCGATGCCGACGCCCGCCGTCGTCAACCCGCCCACCGTGCTGAGGTCCGGCCGGCCGCCCGCCATGGCCACGTGGAACGCGGGGAGCGAGGCGACGGCGACCACCCACCCGGCGCCGAGCAGGGCCACCCCATCCGCCACGTCCGACCGACCGGGCCCCAGCCAGGCCGCGGCAAACGGGCCGGCCAGCGCCACCAACACCGCATACGCCGGCCACACCAGCCACGCGTGATAGCGCATGGCGGTGCGGTACAGCGCGACACGGTCGCGGCCCGCGCCGTCCCCGGCCCCCGCCGCAGCCGCCGCGGGGAACAGCGCGCCGGCCAGCGCACCGAGCACCCCGGCGCACTGGCCGGTGACCCGCGCGGCGATCTCGTAGGCCGCCACGGCCGCCAGCCCGACTTCGCGGCTGAGGAGGGTCTTCGCCGCGGGCTCGACCAGCGCGCTGGCCAGCGTCACGGCCTGGGCGTGCCGGCCGAACGCGACGAGGTCGCGGGCGGTGCGGGCGTTCCAGCTCGCGGGAGATGCGGCGAGATCCGGGGCCACCCGCCGCAGCCCGCGGTGGTACAGCACGCCGGCCACCACCGCCGCGGCGACGTTCTTGGCGACGAGCCCGGGAATGCCCCAGCCGGCGCCGAGCACGACGAGCACGCCGAGCGGCGACGCGATGCGCTGGACGATGGCATCGATGGCGTTGCCGACATCCATCCGACCGACCCCGTCCAGCGCCGCCTGCCACGGCGCACACGCGGTCTCGATGGCGGCCACCAGGGCGGTGCCGACGATCGCGGCCTCGGCCTCGGCGCGCAAGCCGGGCGGGACGACGAAGACACGCCCCACCGCGACGTCCACGGCGACCCACGCCGCCCCCGCGGTGCCCGCCGCCAGCCCGACCGCCAGGCGGCGGGCCGTGGCGAGCGCGGCGGCGGCCGATCGCGGATCGCCGCGCGCCGATGCCCGGGCGACGTGCCACACCAGGGCCCGATAGAGGCCGAGGTCGAGCAGGCGGGCCCAGGCGAGGACGATGCCGCCCAGCGCCCAGACCCCGAAGCGCTCGGCGCCCAGCGTGTGGTAGGCATACGGCGTGACGACGAGGGCGAAGACCGCGCCGACCGCATAGCGGCCCGCACCGGTCACGGCGTTGCGGGCCAGGCTCACGGCGACGCAGGCGGGCGGTCCAGCCAATCGGCGAGCGCGCGCGTGGCGCCGTCGGTGCCGGCGTCGGCGCGCGCGGCCAGCGCGTCGAGCAGTTGGCGGGCGGCGGCCGCCTCGCCGGTGAGGGCCAGCACCATCACGCGCACCTGCTCGGCCCGCAAGGTGTCGAGCGGCGGCGACACTCCGCCGTCGGCCACCCGTCGCACGGCAGGCGCGTCACGCGCCACCGCCGCCGCGAGCACCGCTTCCGCCGTCGCCACGTCGCCGAGGGCGAGCGATACCCGCGCGGCGCCGGCCGCCGCGTCGTAGTCGCCGGCGTGCAGGTCGAACGCCCGCCGATAGGCATCACGGGCCTCGGCGGGCTGCCCGATGCGCTCGAGGAGCCCGGCCGTCTCGACCAAGGCCGCCGGGTCGTTGGGTTGGAGGTCGAGGGCCCGCGCGAAGTGCAGCTCGGCCGTGCGCCACCACTGGCCGGCATCGCCGGCCGGCGCCGACAGGTCGCCCCGGTCGCGGTACAGCACGCCGAGGCGCGTGGCCACTTGCGAATCGGGGGCCACGGCGAAGGCGCGCTCGAGCGCGGCGCGCGCCTGCTCGAAGGCCACGGCCCGGTCCTGCTCGGGGCTTGCCGCGTCTCTCACGCGCCGCTGCAGCGCACCGACGAGATACGTGGCGTACACCGGCTGCTGCGGCCACAGCGCCATGGCCCGTGCGTAGTGCGCCGCGGCACCCGCCGCATCGCCCGCCAAGGCGGCTTCCTGCCCGGCGCGGACGTGGCGGTCGGCGACCGCGGTTCGCAGCCCGATCCAAACCGCGCCCAGCACCGCCAGCAGCCCGGCCGCGGCGTATGCCGTCCAGCGCCAGGGCTCGCTGGCGGCGCCGGCCGCCGCCCGGCGCGCGTGATGGGCCGCCGCGGCCAGCGTCGAAAGCGCGAGCACGGCGGCAAAGGCGACGATCTCGCCGCCCGCCCATGGCCCGAGATGCACGACGCCGAGGGCGAGGCCGAGGACGGCAGGCACCGTCGCGCGGGCCGCCAGGCGCCGGAGATGCAGTCCCCGCCCCAGCACGTCGGCGGCCAGCCAGGCCGCGGGCACGAGGAGCAGCACCGGCCAGGCCCGCAGCGATGCGGCCGCCGACGGCAGCAGGATCGGGGCGAAGAGCACCGTCGCGAGCGCCAAGCCCTCGACCCAGCCGTCGACGACGGGCTCCGGCCGATCGAGCGGCGGCCCCCCGCGGTGCGTGTGCGGCGGGCCCACCGGCTCGCTCTCGCCTGCCTCCGCCGTCGGCCGCGCGTGCGCGACGAGGAGCCCGATGTAGACCCAGAACACGAGCTCCCCCGCCGCAGTCGGCAGGCCGAGGGCCCCCTCGACGAAGTGGGCCGCGAGCCCGGCCAGCACGGCGGCCACGAGCCAGCGGTCAGGATCACCGCTCCCCGCCGAAAGCGTCCGGCGGTCCCGCCCGGCCCGTTTGCTCTCGGCGGGTGCCCGTCTCGACGGCTCGCCGGCTGCCGGCCGTGCCTCGGGCGGCGCGGCGCCTCCCGCGCCCCGCGCCGCGATCCACGCGACGGCCGCCAGGAGGCCGAAGGGCAACCCGGCCGCGGCCAGCTCGGGCCGCCCGGCGAGCATGGGCACGAGCGCGCCGACGCCCGCGCCGGCAAGGGCGCCGAGCGCCGCTCCACGGCCCGAGCCGCCCGTCAGCCCGAGACGGCGCAGGCCGGTCGCGAACGCGACGGCGTACAACCCGGTCAGGGCGAGCACCCCCACCAGCCCCGCCGAGACCCACCACTCCCAGACGACGTTGTGGGCGCGGTCGAAGACCTGCACCGGCGCGAGCCGCACCAGCGCGTCCGGAAGGTGGGGCGGCAAGACGAACGCCGTGGTCTCCGGGCCATGGCCGATCACCGCCCTGCGCCCGTCGGCGTGGAACGCGCGCGCCAGCGCCGACCAGACGAGCAGCCGCTCCTGCGCGGTCCGCGACGAGGTCGTGGTCAGCTCGCCCATGCGACCCAGCGCCGGCAGCACGGGGCCGTCGCCAAGCGTCCCGGACACCAGCGCCACGGCCACCGCCACGGCCAACCCGCCGCCGGCGATCAACCCCAGGGCGAGGCGGCGGCGGCCGGCGCCGGCCACCGCCAGCAGGCCGAACAAGGCCGTTCCGGCGGCCAGGCCAAGCAACGGGCCGCGGCTCTGCGAGGCGAGCAGGCCGGCGACGGCGAGGCAAGCGGCAAGCCCGCCGCCGACGAGGTCGGCGGTGGCGCCGGCCTCCCCGCGGCGTCTGGCCTGCCAGCCCGTCGCGGCGGTGGCATACGCCAGAGGCGCGACCATGGCCAGATACGCTCCCAAGAAGATCGGGTTGCCCAGCGGGCCGAAAGCGCGCTCCGACGGCGCCGTGCCGTAGATGTTCCACTCCAAGCTGTCGATGCCCGCCCGCTGCAGGAGCGCGTACAGCGCCGCGGGGACCACGCTCGCCACGACCGTGCGCCGGATACGGGCCCGAGCGGCCTCCCGCCCCGCCGTGCGCGCCACGCACATCCCGAGCGTGATCAACGCGGCGGTCGCGAACAAGCCCTGGCCGCGCCGGTACGCGCCCCACAAGCTGACCGTCGGCACGGTGGACAGCGCCGCGCCGACTCCCAGGGCCATCGCCAGACCCGCCACCGCCAGCACGAGCGGCGCCGGGCGCCGCGCGATCCATCGCGGCGGCCGGCGCTCGGCCGCCGCGACGAGCAGGCCCCAGCCGGCCAGGCAGGCCAGCACGATGACCCAGACCAGCTTGTCGGGCTCGAAGACGCGTTCGGTGCGAGGGTTGAAGTACAGCGGGACCACCGCCAGCGCCGCAAGCGGGGCGAGCTCGACCACGGCCTCGGCGAACCGCCCCACGCCCGTCGTCGTGCCTCCGGCCACGGGAACGGCCGCCGCCGCGAGCGGACGGCGTCGGGCGGCCACGGATCAGCGGCCGGTGTGCGCCGCGTCGCGGGGCGGGCGCATGCTCAGTCTTGCCGGCTGATGAACCGATACCCGGCGCCCGGGTCGGTCACGACGATCTCGGGTTGGTTCGGGTCGGTCTCGATCTTCTGGCGCAGGCGCCAGACGTACTGCTTGAGCACCTCGGTGGGCCGCCCGGCCTGGATCAGGCGTCCCCAGACGGCCTCGAGGATCTGGTCGTGGCCGAGCGTCGCGTCGTGGTGCTCGATCAAGAACGCGAGGAGCCGGAACTCGCGCGGCGTCAGGTGGGCCGCCCGCCCGTTGACCCATACCTGGCGCGAGTTGAAGTTCACCCAGAGCCGCCGATCGACGTAGATCGCCGGCTCCTCCGTGGCATCGACGCTCCCCGGCAGGTCGGTCCGCCTGGCCACCGCCTCGCAGCGCGCGACGATCTCGTCGGCGTGCGCGTCCGCCAGCACGCAGTCCTCCGCGCCGAGGTCGAAGCCCTGGCGCATGGCGTCGGCGTTGTCCACGATGAGCACCGTCCGGATCTCGGCGAGCTGCTCGGCGGTCGGCCAGGCCCCGCCCGACGGCACGCGGACCACGGCCACGTCGGCCGTCGCGGTGGCGGGCACGGCGGCCGCCCGCTGCACGTCGAAGCCGGCCGCGGTGAGGGCGCGGGCCAGCGCGATGCGCCGGTCGCGTGCCGGCGTCACGAGCACGAGCTTGCGGCGGGTGATCATCATGCGGCGCAGCTCCTCACGCCTACGCCTCGCGGGTCTGGAAGCGGTATCCGATTCCGCGCTCGGTGCGGACGTAGCGCGGGTGGCGGGGGTCGGGCTCGATCTTGCGGCGCAGGTGATGCAGGTGCACCCGCAGCGTGGCCTCGGCGTCGTCGTACGACTCTCCCCACACGGCCTGGAGCAGGTCCTGGCTGGGGATGGGCTGGTTGGGGTGCTGGACGAGATAGCGCAGGAGGTCGAACTCGATCGGCGTCAGCGTGACCTGACTCCCTTCGACCATCACGTCGCGCGTGGCGATGTCGACCACCAGATGGTCGTCGGTGTAGCGGGCCGGCCGCTCGATGAACGGCCGCCGGCGGGCGCGGTCCATCACGGCCCGCACCCGAAGCTGGAGCTCGTCGATGTCGAACGGCTTGGCCACGTAGTCGTCGGCGCCGAGCTCGAGCCCCCGTACGCGCGCCTCGAGCTCCGACGACGCCGTGACCATGATGATCGGCGTGTCCCACACCTCGCGGATCCGCTGGCACGTCAGCCAGCCGTCCATCAGCGGCATGCTGATGTCCAGCATGATGAGGTCCGGCCGCATCTCATATGCCAGGCGCAGCGCCGCCTGGCCATCGCCGGCCTCGATGACCTCGATGTCGGGCGCGCGCAGCGCCATCTTGAGCAGCTCGCGCGCGTCGGCTTCGTCGTCGACGACGAGGATGCGCTTGCGCGTCATGCGTCTTCCCCCGCTGCCGGCAGCGTGAACGACATGCACGTGCCCGAACGCGACGTCCGCGAGATCCACAGCCGCCCGCCGTGCGAGGCGACGATGTTGCGGGCCAGATACAGGCCGAGCCCGTAGCCTTCCTTGCCGGCGGCCGCCTGGCCGCGCCCGAACGGGGCGAACACGCGGTCGACGTCCTCGGGGCGGATGCCGGGCCCGTCGTCGCACACGTCCACGCGGACGGTGCTGCCGGCCGGGGCGACGACGACGCGCACCCGCCCGCCCGCCGCGTACTTGGCCGCGTTGTCCAGCAGGTGCTCGAGCACCTGGCCGATCTGCCCGCGGTCGCACCGTGCGGGGGGCGTGGCCGGGTCGGCCTCGACGACGAAGGTCGTGCCGGAACCGGTCTGCGCCGCCGTGAGCTGGAACGGCTCGACGGCGGCCCGCGCCACGGCCGCCACGTCGACGGGCTCGACCCGGATCAAGAGGTGCCCGTCGGCGGCCACGGCGTCGAGGAGCGCCTCGAGCCGTGCCACCAGACGGCTGCTTTGCGACTCGATGATCCTGAGCGCCTGGCGCACGCTGTCGAGGTCGCCGGCGTCGAGGTTGCGCCCGGCAAGCTGGGCGCCCACACGCACGTTGGCCAGCGGCGAGCGGAGGTCGTGGCCGATGAGCGCCAGGAACTGGCCGCGGGCCTGGCTGTCGAGCCGGCCGGAGGCCGCGACCTCGAGCCCGAGGTCGAGCAGCGAGGCGATGGTCTCGAGCAGGGTCATGTCGTCGGCCGACCACGCGCCGTCGCGGGCCACCGCGAGCACGCCGGCCGGGTGGCTGTCGCCGGGGATCGGCACGCAAGACCAACGGTCGCTGCGCACGACCTCGCCGGTGAGGCACAGCTCGACGGCGGCGCGGTCGAGCGGGCGGTCCTGGGCGGCCTCGGGCCAACGGTACATGGCGGCCAGCACCGCTCCGTCTTCGTTGAGCCAGATCTCGGCGGCGACCGCGTCGAGGATCTCGACCGCCTTGCGCGCGGCAAGCGGCAGGAAGACCATCCGATCCGCCGCGCCGGCCGCGGATCGGCTGATCTCGGCCAGCCCCTCGAGCTGGGCGGAACGCCTGGCGCCGGCCGAGCCGGAGGCATCGTTGTGCGCCAGGAGGGGGACGCTCTTGGCGCTTGTCTTTGCGTCCATGGCGGGAGGCCTTTGTTGGGGTTCAGGGAACGTAATATAACTTTTACCACGCTTCTGAACGTTTGTCCAGTCGCGCTTAACATTTCCGTCAAGGGGGTGGAGGGCATGCGGGAAGACGATGACGGACCCCCGGGGCGCATCCTGCCGGGGGCCCGTCACGGTCCGACTTGGGGAGCGGAGGAGCACGGCGACCGGGCCGTGGACTGGACCGGCCACGACGCGCCGCCGGTGCACCGCGCTATAATAACCGTTCACGCCGGCGGTCGTGGACACCCGGCATCGGATTACCTGGAGGGGGAGGGTTGCCGTGTTGCGATGGGGGCCGCGACCCGTTGGCGGCGTGCCGCGGGCAAACGTGAACGACGGGCGGGACACGGCGCGCGGCGGGCGCCGGCGGGCGGCTTTGGCCGCGCTGGCCGGGCTCTGGATGTCGGCGGCCTGCACGGGCGATCCGCCGACCGTGACGCCGGTGGCGCCGACGGCGGACCCGCTGGCGGTGGCGACCGCGCCGCCGAACGCCCGCCCGGTAACCATCCAGGTGCGCAACAGCGAGCTGGCGCTCGGCCTGGAGCGCATCGCCTTCCACCTCAAGGACGAGGCCGGCGGCCTGCTGCGCGACGGCACGGTGACCGTGACGTACTACCGGGTGCTCGCCCAAACCGGACAGTCTGCCCGGCAGTCGTCGGGCGGTGCGGTGTACTTCGGCGCCGGAATGCCCGACGGCGGGGCGTGGGTCGTGTATACCGAGTTCGACTCGTCGGGGCCGTGGGACATGCAGGTGCAGGTCACGCGCGCCGACGGCACCGTGCTGGAAGGGCGCTCGCAGGTCGACGTCGTCGGCCGCACCCGCACGCCCGCGGTCGGCAGCGCGCCGCCGACGGGCGACACGCCCGTGGCGCCGGCGGGCGGCGACCTGGCGGCGGTGTCGAGCGACCGCGCGCCCGACGCCGCGCTGTACGCCACGACGGTGGAGCAGGCCCGCACCAGCGGCAAGCCGACGGTGGTGCTCTTCGCCTCGCCGTCGGTGTGCGAGACGGCGCTGTGCCAGGCCGCGATCGACGAGCTCAAGGCCGTGCGGCAGACCTATGGCGACCGCATCCATGCGATCCACGTCGAGACGCACGACCCGTCGAACCCGGCGAGCCTGACACCGGCGGCGCTGACTTGGGGCGTGCAGACCGGGCCGTGGCTGTTCATCCTCGACAAGCGCGGCCTGATCTCGGCGCGCGCCGAGGGCGGGGTCGACCGCACCGAGCTCGGGCTGCTGGTCGACCGGGCGCTCGGCGGGTAGCGGGCGGGCGCATCGCGCCGCCTGCCCCCCGTGCCATGCCCACCTCACGATAACGATACGCGCGGGCGACGCCGTTCCTGGGACCGCGGGCTTCCAGCCCGCAAGCGCGGCCGGCTACGCGCTGGCCGCCCCTTCCGCGGCCTCGACCTCGGCGAGCCGCAGCTGCCGGGGGGCGGCGCGACCGTCGAGCAGCACCCACGGCAGCACGCGGGCGGTGGCGATGCCGAGCGCGCGCAGGTGTCCCGGGTCGCGCAGCTTGCCGGTCCGACGGGCGGCGACGATACGGTCGACGGCGCCGGGGCCGAGGCCGGGGACGCGCAGGAGCGTCTGGCGGTCGGCGCGGTTGAGCTCGACCGGGAAGCGGTCGGGATGGCGGATCGCCCACGCGAGCTTGGGGTCGACGCCGCGCACGAGGTTGTCGTGGGCGTCCAGCGGGAGCTCGCCGGCTTCGAAGCCGTACTGCCGCATCAGGAAGTCCGCCTGATACAGGCGGTGCTGGCGGCGCGGGTCTTCGGGCGGCAGGCCGTCGAGCGGCGTGTCGGGGATCGGGCGGAACGCGCTGAAGTAGGCGCGCCCGAGGCCGACCTCGCGGTACAGCCGGGCGGTGGCGCCGAGGATCTCGGCGTCGCTCTCGCCGGCGGCGCCGACGACGAACTGCGTCACGCGGCTCACCCGCCGCCCGGCCGCGGCGGCGATGGCGGCGACGCGCCGCAGCGGCGCGACGAGGTCGGCGTTGATGTCCTTGGTGCCGGTCAGCCGGGCCAACCGCGCGGCGGTGGGGGCCTCGAGGTTGACGCTGACGCGGTCGGCCAGCGCGGTGGCGCGCTCGATGGCGGCGTCGCTGGCGGCGGGCATGATCTTGAGGTGCAGGTAGCCGTCGAAACGGTACCGCGTGCGCAGGATCTCGGCGGTGGCGACGATCTGGGCCATCGAGTAGTCGTGGTGGCCGACGACGCCGCTCGAGAGGAACAGGCCGCGGACGACGCGCGCGCGGTAGAGCTGGTCGGTCAGCCGCGCCAGCTCGTCGGGCGTGAACGCCTCGCGGCGGAAGCTGCGGCCGGCGCGGAACGGGCAGTAGTAGCAGTCCTTGGCGCAGGCATTGGTCTGCAGCATCTTCAGCACGGGGATGGGGCCGTCGGTGGGGTGCCGCACGAGGCTGACGTGGCGGCGGATGTCGCCGTGGCGGTAGCGCTTCTCGGCTTGCGCCAGCCCGCCGGCGGTGCCGTCGCCGTCGGGCGCGGGCCGCCCCTCGCGCGCGCAGAGGTCGAACTGGGCGTCGTGCCCGAGGAGATCGGCGCGGTCGAGGACGTCGGTGGGCATACAACAAGTATACGAACGAATGTTCGGGTCGTCAAGGGCCGTTGGCTCGATACGGAACAACGATGTATCGCCTGTGTCCCATGCGTCTGACGTGCCGCGTCGCAGTCGGCTTCGCTCTGCCGTTCAGGTGGCGCACGGCGGTGCCGGTGGCAGCCGCCGTGTTGTCGGCGGCGTGTGCGACGCAACCCGACGGGCCGCTCGTCCGACTCGACCGGCTCGAGCCGCTGCCCACCCGCGCGGCGATGTCGGCGGCCCCGCTGCGCGTGGCGATCGCCGCGGTCTTCTCCCCGAAGGGCACCGTCGAGAGCTACCAGCCGTTGCTCGACGCCCTCGGCCAACGCTTGAACCGGCCGGTGTCGCTCGTGCAGCGCCGAACGTACGCCGAGGTCAACGACCTGGTGCGATCGGGCGACGTCGACATGGCCCTGGTGTGCACCAGCGCCTATGTTCAGGGCCACGACGCGTTCGGCATGGACCTGCTGGCGGCGCCGGTCGTCCGGGGCCGGACGGTGTACCATTCCGTGCTGATCGTGCAGGCGAGCAGCACGGCCCGCTCCATGGCCGAGCTGGAAGGGCACGTGTTCGCGTTCACCGACCCGATGTCCAACTCGGGCCGTGCCTATCCGACGCACCTGGTCCGACAGCTTGGCAAGACGCCCGAGAGCTTCTTCGGCCGCACCTTCTTCACCTACAGCCACGACGACGCGATCCGCGCCGTGGCCGCGGGCACCGCCGACGGGGCCGCTGTCGACAGCCTCGTCTTCGAGAACGCCCTGGCGCGCGATCCCGCGCTGGGGAACCGAGTCCGGGTCATCCATCGGTCACCCCCGTTCGGGATCCCGCCGGCGGTGGTGGGACCCGGCGTGCGCCCCCAGTTGCGCGAGGCGCTGCGCGAGGCGCTGCGCGAGGCGCTGCTCGGCCTGGACCGCACCGACGAGGGGCGCGCCGCGCTGGCCGCGGCCGGCATCGATCGGTTCACCATGGTGGACGATTCGGCCTACGACTCGGTCCGGGACCTCGTCGCCGTCGCCGGGCTCCAGACGCGGTGAGCAACCCCGTGGCCACGGCCTCGGAGCGACTGTGGGCAATCGTCGGCGGCGTCAGCGTCCGCGCCAAGATCCTGGGCATCGTCTTGGGGCTCGTGCTCCTGCTCGGCCTGGGGCTGACCGCCCAGGTGCGTCTGGCGCTCACCCGGGCGCTCGACACCCAGCTCGCGGAGCAAAGCGAGTCGGTGGCGCGCGACCTGGCCGCCCGGGCGACCGACCTCATCCTGGTCAACGATCTGTACGGCCTCCACGAGATGATGGACGAGACCGTGGCCAACAACCCCAGCGTGCGCTACGCCTTCGTGCTGGACACCCGGGGGGATGTGCTGGCGCACACGTTCGGCGACGGGTTCCCGCGCGGGCTCGCCGGTGCGAACCGCGTCGCCGCCACCGACCACCATCGCACCGTCGTGATTCAGACCGAGGCCGGACCCGTATGGGACACGGCGGTGCCGGTGTTCGACGGCCGTGCCGGCGTGGCGCGGGTGGGGCTCTCCGAGCACCGGGTGCGCCGCGTCGTGGACATCGTGATCGGCCAGCTCCTGATCACCACCGTGCTGGTGTCGGTGGCGGGCATCACGGCGGCGGGAGGCCTGACGTGGCTCCTCACCCGCCCCATCCTCCAGCTGGCCGACGCCGCGCGCGCGGTCGGGCGCGGCGACCTCTCCCGCCGTGTCCCCCGCTGGGCCGACGACGAGATCGGCAATCTGGCGGAGGCGTTCAACGCCATGGCCGACGACCTTGCCGCCGCCGAGGTCGAGCGGACGGAGCGTGACCAGCTCAGGGCGCGGTACGTCAGCGGCGTGATCGGTGCCCAAGAGGACGAGCGCAAGCGGATCGCACGCGAGCTCCACGACAGCACGAGCCAATCGCTCACGTCGATCCTCGTCGGGCTCAAGGCATTGGCGACCCTCGACGACCCCACCGCCATCCGCACGCACGCCGAAGACCTGCGCGCCCTCGCCGCCAACACGTTGGACGACGTGCATGCCCTGGCCCTGCAGCTCCGGCCCAGCGTGCTCGACGATCTCGGCCTGGCCGCCGCGCTGGAGCGCTTCGTCGCCGACTTTCAGCGCCGCCATCCGGTGGCAGTGGACCTCGTCGTGCGAGGGTTGTCGGGCATGCGCTTGCCGCCGGAGCTGGAGACCGCGCTCTACCGCATCGTCCAAGAGGCGCTGACCAACGTGGCGCGCCATGCGGACGCCGCCACCACCAGCATTCTCCTCGAGCAACGCGACGGGCGGGTGCGTGCGGTCATCGAGGACGACGGCCGCGGCTTCGACGCGTCGCGCCTCGGCGCGGATCAGCGGTTGGGGCTGTACGGCATCCGCGAACGCGCCGAGCTGCTCGGCGGCACGCTCGTCATAGAGACCGAGCCGGGCCGAGGGACCAGCCTCTTCGTCGACATCCCGTTCCAGAAAGCCACGGCGCCTGATGGCTGAGACCCGCATCCTCATCGTCGACGATCACGCCATCCTGCGCGCCGGCCTCCGCCTGCTGCTCGACGCCCAGCCCGATCTGGCCGTCGTCGGGGAGGCGGGCGACGCGCTGCACGGTGTCGACCTGGCACGCGCGCTCCAACCCGATGTCGTCCTCCTCGACATCACCATGCCGGGGCAAGGGGGGCTCGACACGTTGCCGGCGATGCGCCGCGCCGTGCCGCACGCCCGGATCCTGATGCTCACCATGCACGACGACGAGGGGTATCTGCGCCGGGCGCTCCAGGCCGGCGCGGCCGGCTATGTGTTGAAGAAGGCCGCGGACAGCGAGCTGATCACGGCCGTACGCGCCGTCGCCCGGGGCGAAGTCTACGTGCACTCGGCGTTGACGCGCGAGCTGCTGCGGGCGATCCTGCCCGACGCGGCGCCGGCACCCGCCACGGACCCGTGGTCGGCGCTGAGCGATCGTGAGCGCGCCGTGTTGACCCGGGTCGCGCTTGGCCACACGGCAGCGGAGGTCGCCGATGTCCTGGGCCTCAGCGCCAAGACGGTCGAGACCTACCGTGCGCGCGGCATGGAGAAGCTCGGACTGCGCACGCGCGCGGCTCTCGTGCGGTTCGCGCTGGCCCGCGGCCTCCTCAACGACACCCCCCCCGACTGATCCCCGCCGGACCCGCGGGCTGTCGGGAAAACCCCGACGCCTTATCGGCCAAGACGCGTGCTTTCCCTGTTACAGCGCCGCCCTCGGCGCCCTTACACTGTGGGCGCATCATCTGTGCTCACCCAACGAGGAGGTACGCCATGAGCCAAGCCAGCACGAACGAGCTGGTCGATCGGCGCGGCTTTCTCAAGGCCACCGGCGCGGCCCTCGCCTTTCTCGGCGCGCTCGAAGCGGCCCCGGAAACGGTGGCCCGCTCGCTCGAGGCGACGTTGCCCGAGCGCGCCGACGTGCCCGGCGCGGGACCCGACGCCGACGTCTTGATCCGCATGCAGGCCGATCTGCGCCGCGCCCTGGAGAAGTCGCCCGCAGAGCGGCACTGGATAATGGTCATCGACACGCGCAAATGCGTGGGCTGCCATGCGTGCACCATCGCGTGCGTTGCCGAGAACAAGCTGCCGCCGGGCATCGTCTATCGGCCGGTGGTGGAGGAGGAGTTCGGCACGTTCCCGCGGGTGACGCGGCGGTTCACGCCCAAGCCGTGCATGCAGTGCGAGAAGCCACCCTGCGTCCCCGTGTGTCCGGTCAACGCGACGTACACCAACGAGGAAGGGGTGGTCGTGGTGGACTACGACCAGTGCATCGGTTGCCGCTACTGCATCACCGCCTGCCCCTACTCATCGCGCACTTTCGACATCGGCCAGTACTACACGCCCGCGCTGCCGGTGGTCGATGGGGCGGTGCTGGGTGGGTCGGTCGACGCGTACGAGCGCGCTTCGAGCTTCGAGTACGGCGAGGCGCGGCCGCGTGGCGACGATGCGTCGCCGATCGGCAACGTCCGCAAGTGCCACTTCTGCCTGCATCGGGTCAAGGCCGGGATGCTGCCGGAGTGCGTGACGACGTGCATCGGACGCGCCACCATGTTCGGCGACGCCAACGACCCGGAGTCGGTGGTCTCCACCATGATCGCCCGCAACAACGTGGTTCGGCTCAAGGAAGAGATGGGCACCGAACCGCGTGTGTACTACCTGATCTAGGAGGGTGGCGATGAACAGGCAACTCATCTTGTGGATCCTGGCGCTGATCGGCCTCGCCGTCGGTTCGTACGGGCTGTGGGACCGCTTCGCCAACGGCCACGTCAACGCCGCGTACGGGAGCTACGTGCCGTGGGGACTCTGGGTGGCGATGTACATCTACCTGGTCGGCCTGTCGGCGGGGGCGTTCCTGTTCTCCACGCTGGTGTACGTGTTCAACTTCCGTCCGACCACCGGCGCATCGCCGGCGGGCGACGACGGTCACGGCGCGATGGAGGCGGTGGGCAAGCTCGCGCTCTTCACGGCCCTCATCACCCTGTTTGCCGCGATGTTCTGCATCTGGCTGGACCTGGGGCATCCCGCACGCGCCTGGAAGATGCTGCTGCAGACGAACTTCGGGTCGGTGATGGGGTGGATGCTGTGGTTCTACAGCGCCTACTTCGTGCTGCTCCTGGTGGAGTTCTGGCTGGCCATTCGTGCCGACCTGGTCCGCCGCGCGGCACACAGCGGGCTGGCGAGGGTGCTGACCTTTGGGAGCCGCGACGTGTCGCCCGAGGCGACGGCCCGCGACCGCCGGCGCTTGCGCATCCTCGGCAGCCTCGGCGTGCCGCTGGCGATCGCGTTCCACGGCGGCGTCGGCGCGCTCTTCGGGGTGGTGGGCGCGCGCCCGTTCTGGAACTCCGGCATCACGCCGATCATGTTCCTGGTGGGCGCGCTCCTGTCCGGCGGAGCCCTGCTCACATTCCTCGTGAGCATCCTCGGGCCCGGCGTGGGCACGCGACAGCATCGTGACACGGTGATGCTGTTCGGCAAGATCGTGCTCGGCCTGCTGGCGTTCGACATCCTCCTGGAATGGGCGGAGTACAGCGTGCTGTACTATGCATCCATCCCGGCGCATGCCGACGCGCTGCGGCTGGTGCTGTTCGGGCAGTACTGGTGGGTCTTCTGGGTGATCCACCTCGCCCTCGGCATCGTGGTGCCGGCCGTGCTTCTCGTCGCAGGACGCCGCTCGGTGGCCATGGTGGGCACAGCCGGCCTGCTGATCGCCGCCACCTTCCTGTCGGTCCGGCTGAACATCGTCATCCCGGCGCTGGCCCTGCCGGAGATCGAAGGTCTGGAACGGGCCTTCTCCGGACCGGGGCTGACGTTCCACTACTTCCCGACCGCCACCGAGTGGCTCGTGGTGGTCTGGGTGGTCTCGTTCGCGGCACTGGTCTTCCTCGCCGGCCTGAGGTTCCTGCCGGTGCTCTCGACCTCACAGGAGGCGGCATCATGAGCGACCCCAAGCTCCCGTCGATCACGCAGCCCTCGGGCTGCAGTGTCTCGCGGCGCGACTTCCTCTGGCTCACGGCCGGCGCGGGCGGCGGCGCCTTCCTCGGCAGCCTGCCGCTGGTGCAGGACGCGTTGGCCCAGTCGTCGGCCGAGGGAACGGCCTACCCGTACGGGGACCCTCTCGCGCAGATCTACTCGATCTGCCAGCAGTGCAACACGCAGTGCGGCATCAAGGTCAAGCTCCTGGACGGCGTCGCCGTCAAGATCGACGGCAACCCGTTCTCGCCGTGGAACCTGGTCCCGCACCTCGACTACGCGACGCCGGTATCGGACACGGCGGCCGTGGACGCACCGCTCTGCCCGAAGGGCCAGGCGGGGTTGCAGACGGCATACGATCCGTACCGGCTGGTCAAGGTGCTCAAGCGCGCCGGCAAGCGCGGCGAGAACCGCTGGCGCACCATCCCGTTCGATCAGGCGATCACCGAGATCGTCGAAGGCGGCCGGCTCTTCGCCGACATCCCGGGCGAGGAGGCGCGGGAGGTCGAGGGCCTGCGCAGCCTGCGCGCGCTCACCGACGCCAAGGTCATGAAGGCCATGGACACGGCCATCAAGGCGATCTGGGTGGAGAAGGACAAGGACAAGAAGCGCGGCCTGGTGGACCAGTTCAAGGTGGACTTCAAGGACCATCTCGACAAGCTCATCGATCCGGAGCACCCGGACTTCGGCCCGAAGAACAACCAGGTGCTCTACTTCTGGGGCCGCAAGAAGGGCGGCCGCTCCGACATCAGCCACCGGTTCTTCGGGTCCGGCATCGGCACGGCCAACCGCCACGGCCACACCACGGTGTGTCAGGGCAGCCTGTATTTCGCGGGCAAGTCGATGAGCGACCAGTGGGACGGCCAAACCGGCAAGTTCACGGGCGGCAACAAGGCCTACTGGCAGGGCGACCCCGCCAGCGCGGACTTCGTGATCTTCGTCGGCGCATCGCCGTTCGAGGCCAACTACGGGCCGACGAACCGCGTGCCGCGCATCACCGAGCGCCTGGTGACCGGGGAGCTGAAGTTCGCGGTCATCGATCCCAGGCTGTCGAAGACGGCTGCCAAGGCGTGGAAGTGGCTCCCCAACAAGCCGGGCAGCGAGGGCGCCATCGCACTGGGGATGATCCGCTGGATCATCGAGAACGAGCGCTACGACGCGACGTATCTCGCCGACGCCAACCTTGCCGCATCCAAGGCGGCCGGCGAGCCCACGTGGTCCAACGGCGCCTGGCTCGTGGTGGTCAAGGACGGCAAGCCGGGCAAGTTCCTCCACGGCTCCGACTTGAAGCTCGTCGAGAAGAAGGAGCAGAAGCCCGACGACAAGACGACGGTCTACACCTGGGAGGCCGTGGACGGCAGGGTGTTCAAGGCCGACCCGTTCGTCGTGCTGGACGCCGATGGCGCGCCGGTGCTCTTCGACCCCAACGACGCCGACAACGCCGTGGTGGCAGGCCAGCTGTTCGTCGATGGGCGGGTCGGCGACTTCGACGTCAAGAGCGGTCTCCAGGTGCTGAAGGAGTCCGCCGAGACCCACACCCTGGCGGAGTGGGCCGAGATCGCCGGCCTCGAGGAGGACGACCTCGCCGAGCTCGCGCGGGAGTACACCTCGCACGGGAAGAACTCGGCGGTCGACATCCACCGCGGGGTGTCGCAGCACACCAACGGCTACTACAACGTGGTGGCGTGGAACACGCTTGCGCTGCTCATCGGGAGCTACGACTGGCGCGGCGGCCAAGTGTACGCGTCGACCTTCGACCTGTCCGGCGCGAAGGCCGAGGGCCCATTCGTGCTGGCCGACGCCGATCCAGGCAAGCTCGCGCCGTGCGGCCTCAGCCTGATTCGCCACGACGTCAAGTACGAGGACACCACCATCTTCGAAGGGTATCCGGCCCGGCGGAACTGGTACCCGCTGGCGTCCGACGTGTACGAGGAGATCATCCCCTCGGCCGGCGACGCCTACCCGTACCCGATCAAGGCCGCATTCATGTACATGGGCTCGCCGGTGTACTCGCTGCCGGGAGGCCACACGTGGATCCCGATCCTGCAGGACGTCGAGAAGCTGCCGCTGTTCGTGGCATGCGACATCGTCGTGGGCGAGACCAGCATGTATGCCGACTACATCTTCCCGGACACCACCTGCCTCGAGCGCTGGGAGTTCGGCGGCTCGCACCCGAACATCACGTTCAAGGTCATGGGGGTTCGGCAGCCCACCATCGCCCCGCTGGACGGAACGGTGACGGTGTACGGCCAGGAGATGGCCCTGCAATGGGAAGCCGTGCTGCTGGCGATGGCGGAGAAGCTCGCGCTGCCGAACTTCGGCCCCGACGGCCTCGGGGAGGGCATGGACTTCCGGCACCCCGACGACCTCTACCTGCGCATGGTCGGCAACCTGGCGTTCGGCGAGAAGAAGGACGGCTCGGACGCCGTGGCCGACGCGTCGGCGGATGAGATCGCGGCGTTTGTCGATGTCCGGCGCCACCTGCCGGCGGCGGTGTTCGATCCGGTTCGGTGGGAGTCGATCACCGGCCCGCTGTGGCCGAAGGTGGTGACGGTGCTGGCGCGAGGCGGCCGGTTCATGGCCTACGACAAGGGCTATCCCGGCGACGGTGTCCGGCCGGGCTCGTTCGACGAGCCGTACGTCATCCCCACCGGAACGAAGTTCGGCAAGCTGATCAACCTGTACCTCGAGAAGACGGCCGGCGTCAAGCACGCCGGCACCGGGGAGGGGCTTCCCGGCGTCGCCACGTACATCGAGCCGTACATGGGCTTCGACGGGCAGGTCATCGACGACACGCCGGCGGGCTATGACCTGAAGCTCATCACCTACCGCGAGATCGCGTCGACCAAGAGTCGCACGCCCGGCAACTACTGGCTGAGGAGCCTGCTGCCCGAGAACTTCGTGCTGATGAACCGTTCGGACGCCGCGGCCCGCGGCGTCGCTGAGGGCGACACGGTACGCATCACGTCGGCCACCAACCCGGAGGGGACGTGGGAGCTCGGTCACGGGCACTCGCACCCGATGCAAGGCCTTGTCCGCACCACCGAAGGGCTGCGGCCGGGAGTGGTGGCTTTCAGCCTCGGGTTCGGCCACTGGGCGTACGGCGGCCAGGACATCACGGTCGACGGCGAGCTGATCCCCGGCGACATGCAGCGGGTCAAGGGCATCCACGCCAACGCGGCGATGCGGACCGATCCGATTGTCCCGAACACGTGCCTCTTCGATCCGGTCGGCGGCAGCGCGGTGTTCTACGACACGCAGGTGAAGGTTGTCAAGGTGTGACCGACGCGCACGGCGGTGCGTCGTGCGGAACGAGGGTGGGGCGCCGGGAGGTCGGCGCCCCACGCCTGTCACGGGGAGATGCGCTTGATGCGTCCGGGGCTGCTGGTCGTGATCCTCATCTGTGCGGCCGTCGCCGCCTGGTTGTTCCTGGCTCCACCGCGGTGGTGGCTGAACCTCACCAAGTCGGTCGACCTCGCCGATCCGGTGCGGGCGGGCGAGGCGGTGGTGATGCGCTACGACTGCCGGGGCTGCCATCGTGTCGGCGGCATGGGCGCCTTGAAAGGGCCGGACCTCGCGGGCGTCACCGGTCGGCTCGACCGCGTTTCGCTGCGGTTGTGGCTGTTGGACCCCCGGGCCATCGACGGCAACACCCCCATGCCGGACTTCCGCTTGTCGGATTCCGAGATCGATGCCATCGTAGCGTATCTTGCCGACCTGGACCGCACGCCTTAGGAGAAAAGCCCATGCCCAAGCTGCCCAAGCGCTATCGCGACTTCTCGGCATCGCATCCCGATGTCTGGCAGGCCTTCGAGCACCTCGGCGCCACAGCGGCGGCGAGCGGTCCGCTGGACGAGCGCACGCGCGAGCTGGTCAAGCTCGGCATGGCCGCCGCCGGACGGTCGCGCAGCGCCGTCCAATCGCACGTCCACCGCGCGCTGGAGGCAGGCGCCACGCCGGCCGAAGTCGAGCATGCCGTCATGGTCGGGATCACGACCATCGGCTTCCCGACGATGATGACGGCCCTGTCGTGGGTCCGCGACGCGATCGGCGACCACGAGACCTGATCGCCTTGCCGGCGCGTCGTCCTACACGAACGTCGCGATCTCGTCCAGCCGCTTCTTCGCGATCACCGGCACGCGGGCGTCGTCGGCCGGGTAGCCGACGACGAGGAGGAGGAACGGCCGCTCGCGGCCCGGACGGCCGAGCAGCTGGTTGAGGAAGCCCATCGGGCTGGGCGTGTGGGTCAGCGTGGCCAGTGGCCAGGCCGGCGTGGTGGAGGGCGGTGATGAGGATGCCGGTGGCGATGCCGACGGACTCCTGGGCGTAGTAGTGCTTGACCTTGCGCCCGTCGGGGAGCGTGCCGTGGCTCTGGGCGAAGATGGCGATCAGCACCGGCGCGGTCTCGAGGAACGGCTTGCGGGCGTCGGTCCCGAGCGGCGCCAGCGCCTCGAGCCATTCGGCCGGCGCGCGGTGGGCGTAGAAGGCCTCCTCTTCCTTTTCGGCCTCGGCGCGGATGCGGCGCTTGACGGCCGGGTCGGTGACGACGACGAAGTGCCAGGGCTGCATGTTGGCGCCGCTCGGCGCGGTGCCGGCGGCGCGCAGGCAGTCCTCGACCACGCCGCCGGGCACCGGCCGCGGGGCGAAGTCGCGCACCGTGCGGCGGCGCCGCATCTCGGCGGCGAACTCGGCGGCGCGGCGCCGCATCTCGGCGGCTGGCAGCTCGGCGAAGGTCGACAGCGGGGCGAACACGGGCGGCGGTGTCGGCATGCGCGTGGACTCCGCAGGGTGGCCTCGGGTGCGAGGCGGCGGTTGGACGACGGCTCGGCCGGCGGAATCATATCGCAGATCCCGCCGACGTCATGTGTGCGGAGCGCCGCGTCGAGCGCTGCCGATCACGACATCGGTTCGCATCCATTCCCCTCCCTTCCCGCATCGCGTGTCGATCGCTCATCCGCCGGCAACCATCGACCGGGTCGCAGTCCCTGGTCCCTTGGTGGGCTACCGATGTGTATGGTCCTATGCTCCGGTGTGCATCTCCGCGAGCGCTGATTCCGCTGAGGCAGGTGCGAGGTCGCCCGGATTCACGGACCCGCACGCCCGCTGTTGCGGGCGTCGTGCCGCTCGACCGGCCAGGCGGCCTGGGGGTCCAACCCATGGGATTCGGTGCCGATGGCGACGAGGCGCCCCAAGCGCGTCCCGACATAGAGCGTCCCGTTCGGGCCCATGGTCATCGAGCCGGCAGGGCCGTCGCCGGCCAAGGATACCGACCACACCTGTGCGCCGTCGGCGCGGCGGAGGGCGGCGACCTGGGTCTCGGTCGCCACGTACACGATCCCGGCATCTCCCAGGACGGGTGCGCTCGTTCCCCTGCCGACGAGGGAGCGCGCCCAGTTGTAGCGGGGTGGCGCCGCTGCGCCCGGCAGCGCTGGCACATTCATGGAGACCAGCAACCCCGTCGTGTCCAGGTACACCAGCTCGACCATGCCGCCGGCGGTGTCCAATCGACCCAGCACGGCCGTGCTCGCAACGTTCGCGCGCATGATGTGCTCCCACAATGGCCGCGGCGGGAGGACCGCAAGCGAGAGCGCGACGAGGCGCGGGGTGAAGTCCTCGACCTGCATGATCACCGTGTCGCCTACGACCGCTGACAAGCCGACCGTTTCGCGCCGGTCGAGGTCGAACGTCTGGCCGGGCGCCATGCCGCCGGTCACGATGTGAAGTTGGGCCGGCAAGGTGACCGGCACGAGCAGTCGTGGTGGCTTCGACGTTGGCGGGGTGATGGCGACGAAGTGATTCTGGGTCAGTGGAAGGCGCACGACCGCACTTCCGATTCCCCAAGGGAACAGGGTCGGTCGCGCGGTTGGCGAAACCTCAGGGGTATGTGTCGGAGGGGCCCGCGTCGGCGTCGGGGTGCGCGAGGGCACTCGAGACGGCAGGGGCGAAGGCAACTTCGTCGGCGCCACCTCAAACCGGTGGGTGCGGCTGACGAAGACCGCCCGGTCGCCTGGAAGCAGCAGCGGCGCCTGCTCGATGGACCGCGTCAGGACGGGAAAACCGGGCAGGGGTTGACCATCGAGGCCGTAGGCGCCGATGCGCCCAACCTCCCTCGGCCCGCTGCCGAATGCAGCATAGATCCGCCCCAGGCGGTCCACGGCCGGGGAGGCGCCGAACGGCAGGAACTTCTCGCGCCTCGACGACGTCAACCAACGCCTCGATCCGCTTGCGGTGATCGCAATAAGCACGGCGGGCTCGGAGTTGCCGCCGAAGTAGATCGTACCGTCGTCGCCCACGACCGGCGGTCTTGCGTTGCGGGTCAATCGCAAGCCGCCCGCCGGTCCCGGATACTCCCATTTCAGCCGCCCCTGGCAATCCACCGCATCCAACAGCCCGTCGCCCGTCGCCACATACACCGTACCGTCATCGCTTACGGCCGGGATGTGCGTCAACGGGCTTGAGCCGGACGCGACCTGGATCGTCCAGAGAACCGTGCCGGGTGCCGCGGTCCGCGGGCACGGTACATCCTGTCGCGAGGCACGCGCAGACTCGCCGCCAGCGGGATAGGCGGCATCGCCAAGCATGGAGCCCAACCCGCCCAACAGGATCGACGTCACGGCGATCAATCCGGCGCTGAACCACGGAGAACCTTGCCCCACGATGCACCTCTTCCTGTCCGACCGAACCTCGCCGTCTCCTGCCTGGCCGGCGGCGGCCGCACCCGTCCCAGGCGGTCTCGGCCCGTAGCTGTGTGGACGAACGGAGGGTCGGCCGCATTGCACGTATGCGACCACGTGAGCCGGCTGCGATAACCCCGTGGGCCGCGGTTGATGTGTTCGCCCTGGCGCTGACAATACGGTGAACGCATTCTGGGTTGCGCGGTAGAGGTCCAGGCGGTCAATTGCCTGTCGTGATACCATGTGCGCCTCGGTCAACGAATCGGAGGCCTCGGCGATGACCTGGCTTGAAGGTTCGAAGGTGCCCGGCGGAGCTGAGAAGCGGTACTTCATCAGCTACGCGTCTGAGGACGTGATCTGGGCAGAAGAGGTGGCTCGGTACCTGCGCGCCACTGGCATCAGCGTCTTCTGGGACAAGCTGAGCCTGCGCGCCGGCGACACGTGGCCAGACGCGCTGCGCGCCGCCGTCGCCGAAGCCGACGTCCTCTGGCTCGGCTGGTCGGAGCATGCGAGCCGGTCCGCGTGGGTGAAGGAGGAGTACTCTGCCGCGCTGGCGAAGGGACCGAACGCAATTCGGATCGACCTCCTGGATGGGTGCGATCTCCCCGACGAGCTCGGTCACATCCAGGCCGAACGATCCGCGCTTGCGAGGGGCATGGCGGACCGGCTGATTCGGGCGCCGGTGCTGGACCTGCCTGCCGACGACGTGAAGCCGAGCAGCCTTCTTCGAAGCGAACACGCTGTCGTCCCGTTCATCGCCCGTGACGCTGAGCTTGCCAGCATCGAAAGCTGGTGCGAGGCCGCCGACCCGTTCGCGGTGCGGCTGTACGTGGGGGCAGGCGGCACGGGCAAGACGCGACTGGCCATCGAAGCATGCCTTCGGCAGAAGCAGCGCGGATGGGACGCGGGGATCCTCGAGAGCCGTGGGCTGGCAGAATCGCTCAGCGGCGCGCCGGAGGCACTTGACGATCTTCTCGCGCCGCGCCGGGCGCCGCGGCTCGTCGTGCTCGACTACGCCGAGACCCAGCGCGCGCACGTCAATGCCCTTCTGTGGCGGGCGGCACGCAAGACGGGCGGGGAGAAGGTGCGGCTCATCCTGCTTGCCCGGACGGCCGGCGACTGGTGGACCGAGCTTCAGCGTGGAGACGTTCGGTTTGGCAGCGTGCTCGGATCCGGTGCCGAACCGATCGAGCTCGCGCCGATTGCCGGCGACGTCGACGAGCGCGTCCGGGTGTTCGAGGCGGCGGCATCCGCGTTCGCCGTGCGCATGAGGAAGGACCGTCCGCCGCCTCCGCCGGCTGGCGCGCTTGACGGCGACACGTTCGCCCAGGTGCTCTTTCTCCACATGGCGGCCTACGCCGCTGTCCTGGGCGAGACGATATCGGGGCGCCTCGATCTCCTTGACTTCGTCCTCGAGCGTGAGGCCGGGTACTGGAGACGGGAGGCCGATGATCTGAAGCTCGGCGGCACGTTCGTACCTCTCTTGCCCGTTGCTGTCTCCGTCGCCGCACTGGCCGGCGGGTACGACTCGGCGGCGAAGCTCGGCGAGGCCCTCGCGTGCCACGCTGACCTTGCCGAGTATCCACGACTGGAGCGGGTGGCAGTGGCGCGGGTGCTGGCGAGCTTGTACCGAGAGGGCGGACGCATTGCGCCACTGGCGCCGGACCCCCTGGCCGAACACCTGGTGTGGCGAACGGCGTCGACCGACCGCTCGTGGATGCTCACGTGGTTCAAGGCTGCGGATGAACGCGCGGCTGCGCATGGACTGGTTGTGTTGACCAGGATGAACCGGGCGCATTACGAAGCGCGCGACTGGCTCGGAGAGGTGCTTGCTGCCGATCTGGCGCGACTGGTCGTGCCGGCAATCGACGTCGCGGTGCAGAACGGCGATCCGATCGGCGTTGTGCTCGCGGCATGCCTGGAGAGAGAGCCGCGTCCAGATCTGGCTGTCGGGATGATGGATAAGATTCCCGAGCAGACCGTGGCTCTCCGAGAGCTTGCGGTGGTTATCACCGAGCAAGCCGCGGGAGTGGCCGGCGAAGCTGACGTGGTTGCGCTTCTCAAGAACAACCTGGGCAACAGGCTCAGCGACCTGGGGCGGCGGGAGGAGGCCCTCGCCGCGGCCGACGAGGCCGTGAGCGTCTATCGCCGGCTGGCCGCGGACCGGCCCGATGCCTTCCTGCCCTACCTGGCTGCCAGCCTGAACAACCTGGGCAACATGCTCAGCGACCTGGGGCGGCGGGAGGAGGCCCTCGCCGCGGCCGTCGAGGCCGTGAGCATTAGACGCCGGCTGGCCGCGGACCG
>QEVT01000413.1 GCA_003576755.1 bacterium
GCCGCGTCTCTGCCGCTGGCGTCGCTCGTCCCGCGCTTCTCGCGGTTGGCGACGGCGAGCGTGGTCGTGCTCTCGGCCACCGGATCCGCGGCCTACGCGCTGCACGTCGGGTCGAAGGACCTGCTGGCCACCACGACGTACGGCAGGGCGCTGGCGGTCAAGCTGGTGCTGTTCGGCGTGCTGCTCGGCCTGGCCGCCCACCACCGCTTCCGGCTGTCGCCGCGTCTGGCGCGCGCCGGCCAGGCCTTGGCGGCGGCGTTCGGCCGCGGCGTGGCGGCCGAGGTGGCGGCCGGGGCGCTCGTGCTCGCCGCGGTGGGCGCGATGACGTCGGTCACGCCGAGCCGCGACGCCGCCGAGGCGCGCGCACGGTCCGGGGTCATCGACCACGTCGCGCTGCCGGCGGGCGAGCTGACCCTCAGGGTGATGCCGGGGCTCGTCGGCAACAACGCCGTGGCCGTCGAGCTGGCCGACACGCGCCCCGCCGCCGCCGGCACGGCCGCCGACGCGGTGCTGAGGGTCACGGCACCGGGCGGCGTGGCGCGCCCGTTCGACGTGACGCTCCGCCCCGCGGGTGCGGCCGCCGGCCGCGAGCGCTTCGTGGCGCACGGCAGCTTCTTCACGCCGCCGGGCACGTGGCGGACCGAGGTCATCGTGCGGCGGCGCGGCCTGGACGACGTGCGCCACGCGTTCGCGGCGCGCATCACGCGCACGCCGGACGAGCGGATCGAACAGCGTGTCGACGACGCGCTCGCGGCGCCGATCCCGTCGAGCGCCGCGTCCATCGCGGCCGGCGCGGCGCTGTTCCAGACCCACTGCGCGCCGTGCCACGGCCCCGAGGGCCGCGGCGACGGCGTGGCGGCGGCCGGGCTGGCCACCAAGCCGGCGGACTTCCGGCTGCACGTCGCGCTGCACACCGACGCGGAGCTGTATGCCTGGGTGGCGCTGGGCATCGAGGACACGCCCATGCCGGCGTTCCGCGACACGCTGGACCGCGACGAGCTGTGGCACGTGGTCAACCACCTGCGCGCGACGTTCGGGGCGGGCATCGGGAGCGGCGCCGGAGGTGCGCCAGACGGGGGGTGAGCCGATCCGCCGGCGGCCGGGCGGAGGCTCGCCGGCGGATGACCCCGGCGCGGCCGGCGGCCCGTGGCTCCAACCCGACCGTCCCCTCCTCCCCTCGCAACCAGTCTAATACCGTATGACGTCGCATCGCGTGGCACGCCTCTGGTGGAACGGCCCCGGACCGATCGGGGCGGTGGATCGCCGCACCGCACCCCCGCCGCCCCCGAGCGCGCACCCGGCGGGCTCGGTCGACCCGCTCGACGCCGACCGGGTGGCACGGGCCGCGCGGGGCGACGTGGAAGCGGTCGCCGACCTGTACGACGCACACGTCGACCGGGTCCACCGCTTCGTCCGCTTCCGGGTCGCCGACCCGGCCGCGGCGCTCGACCTCACCCACGATGTCTTCGTGGCGATGCTCGCGGCGCTGCCGGACCTCCGCGACGCGGGACGGTTCGGCGCCTGGCTGATGCGCATCGCGCATCACCGCGTGGTCGACCACTTGACGGTTGCGGCGCGCGACGCGCGGCTGGCGTCGGCGGCCCACACCGGTTGGCGACCGCGCGACGGCGGCCGCAGTGCCGCCGAGAGCGCCGGCGACGACCCGGTGGCCGGGGCCGGACACGACCCACGCGAGTCGGTCGACCGCGGCCTCGACGCCGAGGCCGTGCTGGCCCAGGTTCGCCATCTCGAGGCCGACCAGCAGCACGTGGTGGCGCTCCGCTTCGTCGCGGACCTGAGCGTGGCCGAGACGGCCGCGGTCCTCGGACGCTCGGAGGACGCGGTCAAGAAGCTCCAGCGGCGCGCGCTGGCCAACCTGCGGGCGCGCGTCGTACGCGAGGAGGCTGGCACGTGACAGCCAACCTCGGGGGGGCCGTGGATCCGGGTGCCGTGCGCGCGACGGTCGATCGCCCGGCGGTGCCGGACGCCGGCGCCCCTGCCGTGATCGTCGACGCGCCGTTCGACGCGGCCCTCGACGCGGCCCTCGACCGGTTGACGGACCCGATCGGGCGTCGGCTCTCCGACGCGGCCGTCCCTGGAGACGCGTCCGACGGGCTGCCTCCGGAGGCGATCGACATGCTCGCGGTCGCCCGAGCGCTGATCGTGGCGCCGGTGCCGCCGCTGGCGCCGCGAGACCGAGCGGCACTGCGGGCGGGCTTGATGGCGTGCGCGTCCGGCACGAACCCGCCCCGCGGCGGCCGACGCGGCGGGGGCGGCGCAACGGCCGGTGCGATCCTTGGCGGCGTCGTGCTCGTCATCGGCCTCCTGTCGGTCTGGCGCGCCCTCGGCGGCGATGCGGCGCGGGGTTGGGGCCGGCTGCCGATCGGCACCCATGCCCGCACGCCCACCGGCCTCGACCCTGCCGCCATCGTCGCCGCACCGCCAGCCACCCCGGTCGCGCGGAACCCCCTCGGCCTCAACGCGTGGCCGTCGGCGCATGGGCCGCGGCGCCGCGAGCGGGCGCCGTCATCCGGGCCGTCGGCGCCCCCACGTGGACCGGATGCGGGGCAAGCGGCGAGGCGTGGGCCGCCCGCCGCGACGCCGGCATCGGCACCGTCGCCGGTCGGCGCGCCGACG
>QEVT01000414.1 GCA_003576755.1 bacterium
CGGCGCCCGCGCGCGGCGTCGCCGCGCGCGCGGCCGGCGGCGCGTCCGGCGACTTGCCGGGGTCGGATGGCGCGGAGATCCCGCAGCCGACGGTCAGCACGAGCACGACGGCGGCAGCCAGGCGCGGGTGTGGGGCGAAGGACATGATGGGGCGGGCTCCAAGTCGGTTGGGCACGGCATCGGGCCGTCGAGGTTCGGACCGCCGCGGGGCATGGCCGACGGCCTTGCGGCCGGCCGACGCGCGCATCGGGCGCCGGGGTGGTCGACCGGGATTCTACCACGGCGCGCGCCGGGCGGGCTGCGCCGCTGTGCTAACATCTGGGCGGGCCTCCGCCCGCGCGGTCGCGTGGGATGCCGGCGCCTGCGACGACTTGCATCTCCCGAACACGCGTTCTATCATCACCGACGCGCCCGCCCATCACCCGCCCGCCGGAGTCCGCCCATGCCCGTCCCGCCCGCCGCCGCCCCGGCCTACGATGCCAGCCAGATCACCGAGCTGGGCTTCCCGGAGGCCATCCAGCGCCGCCCCGGCATGTACATCGGCGGGCGCAGCAACCTCCAGCACCTGCTGGCCGAGGTCATCGACAACGCCATCGACGAGGCGATGGCCGGCCACTGCACGCGCGTCGACTGCTACCTCGAGCCCGACGGCAGCGCACGCGTCGTCGACAACGGCCGCGGCGTGCCGGTCGACATCCACCCCGAAAGCGGCAAGTCCGCGCTCGAGATGGCGTTCACGCAGCTCCATACCGGCGGCAAGTTCAACCAAGACAGCTACAGCACCAGCGGCGGGCTGCACGGCGTCGGCATCAAGGCCACCAACGCGCTGAGCGCCTGGCTCGAGGTCACCGTCCAGCGGCAGGGCGTCCGGTTCCGCCAGCGCTACGAGCACGGCCACGTCAAGTCGCCGGTCGAGATCGTCGACGCCCGCGGCGGCAAGGTGATCGGCGCGGTCGGCCTGCCTGGCGCCGAGGCCGCCATCCGCAAGCACGCCGACCCCAAGCTCGGCACCGGCACGATGGTCGCCTTCAAACCGAGCGAGCAGTACATGGAGGTCACGCGGTTCGACTTCGGCGCCGTCGCGCACCGGCTGCAGGTGGCCGCCTTCCTCATCCCCGGCCTGACGCTGTCGGTGACCGACCGCCGCGGCGACGAGCCGCGCACCCGCGAGTTCTGCTACGAGGGCGGGCTGCGGGCCTACATCGAGCACCTCAACGAGCACCGCCGCGCCCTGCACGCCCCGCTGCGGCTTGCGGGCCGTGCCGAGTCCGGCGCCAGCGTCGACCTCGTTCTGCAGTACCACGCCGGCGACGACGAAGAGATCCTGTCGTTCGTCAACACCATCCCGACCAGCGACGGCGGCACGCACGTCTCGGGCTTCCGGGCGGCGCTGACCAAGGCGATCAACGTGTTCGGGCAGGAGAAGAAGCTGATCAAGGGCGACGACGACATCACCGGCCGCGACAGCACGGCCGGGCTGACGGCGGCGTTGTCGGTGCTGATGCCCGAGCCCGAGTTCACCTCGCAGACCAAGACCCAGCTCGGCACGCGCGAGATGCACGGCCAGGTCATGTCGCTCGCCTACGAGGGCCTGCTCGACCACTTTCGCAAGGACCCGTCGATGGGCCGGAAGATCGTCGAGCGGTGCCTGGCCGCCTCGCGCGCCCGGGAAGCCGCCGCGAAGGCCCGCAGCCTGGTCATGCGCAAGAGCATCCTCGACGTGGTCGACAGCGGCCTGCCGGGCAAGCTGGCCGACGTCGCCAAGGGCGCCCCGGTGGCGCAGACCGTGCTCTACATCGTCGAGGGCGACTCGGCCGGCGGCAGCTGCAAGCAGGCGCGCAACAACCGGCACCACGCCATCCTCCCGCTGCGCGGCAAGATCCTCAACACCGAGCGGGCCCGGCTCAACCGTTCGCTCTCGAACAACGAGATCAAGGCCATCGTCTCGGCCGTCGGCGCGGGGGTGGGGCTGGACTTCCGCGCCGCCGACATGCGCTACGGCGGCGTGGCCATCTTCGTCGACGCCGACGTCGACGGCCTGCACATCATGACGCTGCTGCTCACCTTGTTCTGGCGCCTGATGCGCCCGATGATCGACGACGGGCGCCTGTTCGTGGCGCGTGCGCCGCTGTACCAGGTCAAGAAGGGCAAGCTGACGCGCTACGCGTACTCGGAATGGGAGCGCGACCAGGTGGTCAAGCAGTGGGGCAAGGCCGGCGTGGTGATCCAGCGCTACAAGGGCCTGGGCGAGATGAACCCGGCGCAGCTCAAGGAGACGGTGTTCGAGGTGCCGACGGTCGACGGCAGGCCCACGCCGCTGGCCAACCGCAACATGTTCCGCGTGACCATCGACGACGTGCACCAGGCCAACCAGATGGTCGAGCTGTGGATGGGTGCCCAGGTGGCGCCGCGCAAGATGCGCCTGATGCGGGTGTGGGACGACGCCCAGACCGACGACCTCGCCAACGGGCACGACGAGGCCGACGCATGGGACCTCGTCGACGACTTGGACGCCGAGGACTTCGACGACCCCGACGCCGATCCCGAGGAGCGCGCCGCCGCCCGCAAGGCGGCCGCGTCGCGCGCGTCGGCGGCCAAGGCGTCGAACGGCCGCAAGCCCGCGGCGGGCAAGGCGTC
>QEVT01000415.1 GCA_003576755.1 bacterium
CGTCGCGGCCCGGCGCGAACACCTGGACGCCGGGGGTGACATCCCCCGGCGCGCGGACGGCGCGGGGCGCCTTGACCTGCGCCGTGGCGCCGCGCAGGCCGGGCGTGGCGGCGCTGTCGCCGGGTGGCGCGGGCTCGCGGGACGGTCCCGCGACGGCGACCTCGGCCATGAGTCGTGGCGGGTGCACGTCCGACGCCGATCCGACCGCCAGCGCGGCCAGCGCCGCGGCCGACATCCACCGGATGCAGTGCTTGATCATCGTCGCAGTCCTCCTGGGCGGGGTGAGGGGACGCCACGGCTGCCGCCCGGCGATGGAGCGCGCCGACCGGCCGCACGACGTGCCTGACAGATGTAGCATAGCCCCGAACCGGCGGGCTTGTCCACCTTAACCCGCGCTCGGGGTGGTTTCGGACCCCGCGGCTCAGCCGAGCGCCCGCAACGCCTCGGCCGGGCGGATCAGGCCGTGGCCCCAACGGTTGTCGGGGCGGCGGCGGTGCCCGCCGGGGTGCCAGGCGGTCTCGCGCAGCGCGCGGGCGATCAGGTCCGGCGATGCTTCGGGGTGGGCGGCCATCAATAGAGCCGCGGCGCCGGACACGTGCGGCGCCGCCATGCTGGTGCCATCCATGAACGCGTACGCGTGGGTGCCGTCGGGCAGCGGCGTGGGCGGGATGCAGGCGTACACCTGGGCGCCCGGCGCCACGACGTCGGGCTTGGTCACGGCTGCCGCGCGGTCGCCCGGGAACACCAGGCTGGCGCCGCCGCTGAAGAACGCCACGCCCGGCCGGCCGCGCGGCCGGCGCTCGACGGCGCCGACGCTGAAGCCGTCGGGGGCGTTGCCGGGCGAGCTGGTGTTGCCGTGGTTGTCGTTGCCGATCGACACCACCGGGAGCACGCCGTAGTCGGCCATCAGCATCGCGAACAGCCGGGTGAACAGCGGCTCGTAGTAGCTGAACCCGAGCGACAGGTTGAGGATGTCGGCGCCGTGCTCGACCGCCCAGGCGATGCCTTCCATGATTGTGCGCAGCGTCGCCGTCCCGACCAGCACGCCGGCCACCAACAGGCGCGCTTCGGGCGCCACGCCGATGGCCACGCCCTCCTCGGTCCGGCCGCCGGCGATGGTGCCGCACACGTGCGTTCCGTGCTGGCCGCCGTCGAACATCGGCTCGGCGCGGATGCGCCGCCCCAGCGGGTCGATGACCGTGCTCGCCGCCACCCGTCCGGCCAGCGCGGGATGGTCGGCGTGCACGCCGGTGTCGAGCACCGCCACGTGGATGCCCGCGCCGCGCGTGGCGCCCCACACGGCCGGCGCGTCCATCGCCTCCAGGCCCCACGTCACGCCGCGGCGGGCCTGGGCGCGGCGCAGCGCTCCGTAGGCGACGGCCGTGGGGCGCATGAGCCGCACCGGCTGGTCGGGCAGGACGGCCACGACGTCGGGCTGGCGCGCGAGCAGCGGGAGCGTGGCCCGGGTCACCTCGACGCGCGCCACGGGCAGGGCGCCCATGGCGATGGGCTCGACCGCCAGCGGCGGGCCATGCGGATCGGCGCGGCGTGCGGCCGAAAGGTAGGCGTCGAACAGCCGCGCCTCGACGGCCTGTCCGGCGGCGGCGAGCGCCTTGACGTGCTCGAGGCGCAGGCCGAGCGCGCGGAGCCGACCGCGCGGGCGCGATGCGTCGACGCGCGCGCCGCGGTAGATCACCACGGCCTCGCGCCGATCGTGCGGCCCGCCGGCCGCGAGGAACGGCTCGAAGGCCGGCGAGAGCTTGGGATGGTCCGGCAGCGTCATGCGGTGGGCTCCCCATGGCCGGCCACGGTGGGCGCGGCGGAACGCAGCACACGGCGGAGGGCAGCCTCGGCGGCACGGTGGCCGGGACCCGTCGGCCGCCCGTCCACGGCGCGCTGCGCCAGCGCCGACAGCACCAGCCTGGCGTCGGCGGCCGCGGCGCGCGTCCGGGCGTCCCGCGCCAGCGCCGCCAGGAGGTCGTCGGGTCCGTAGCGGTGCACGAGGTAGAGGATCCCGGAGCAGTCCGCCGCCCTGCGGCCGCGCAGCCGGCCGGCCAGCGCTACGGCGTCGACGGCCTCGGGGTGGGCGAGCAGCCAGGCGAACGCCGCCGTGCCCGTGCCGCCGACGCAGAGGTGGGCGACCGGCGCGACGGCTTCCGGCGGCAGCCCCTCGAGCGACGTGTCGCCCGGCAGCCGCGCCACGCGGTCGACGACGCGCAGGCACAGCCCCTCGTCGGCGCGCACCGCCGGCGGCGCGGCCGCCCACGTGTCGGCGATCACCGCGCCGAGGCGGCGGTCGCCGGGCGCGTGCAGCAGGTGCTCGATCATCGCACGGGCCGCCGGCACGTCCGACAGCCCGCAGCACAGCGGGACGACGCCCCGCCAGCGCGGATCGGTCGGGGCGCGCAGCAGCATCGGGATGTCCCAGCCGCGGCGCAGGCCGTGGACCACGGCCTGCGCCGCGAGGTGGTCGTGCACGGCGTCGTGGGCGAACCCCACCGTTCCCCGCCGTCGGTCGACCACGACGCCGGCGCGGCGGGCGTGGTCGACCAGCGCGGCGCCGCGGCCGGGTGCGCCGAGCACGGTCGCGTCGATGCGCCGTGCCGTGGACACCG
>QEVT01000416.1 GCA_003576755.1 bacterium
GCGGCGGCGAGGTCGTCGCCGGCCGGTTCGAGGCGCACGACGCCGTGCACCACGAGGTGCCGCGCCCCGACCGCCACGGCGCCGGCCGGCCCGAGACGCGCCGGGCCGAAGTCCGGCCGCCGCGCGCCGTCGGCGTCGACGGCGGCCCGCAGGCCCTCGAACTGCCCTTCCCGGATGGCCGCCAGATCGCGCCGCTCCGGCCGCCGGGCGGCCTCGCCGTAGAGGTACACCGGGAGGTCGAGCTCGCGGGCCAGCGCCTCGCCGACGCGTTCCGCCAAGGCGACGCAGTCCGCGATGGTGGCGCCCGCCACCGGCGCGAACGGGACCACGTCGATCGCCCCGATGCGCGGGTGCGTGCCGGTGTGGCGCGTGAGGTCGATCTGCTCGACCGCCACGGCCGCCGCGGCCAGCGCCGCGCGCTCGACGGCCGGCGGCTCGCCGGCAAAACGCACCACCGATCGGTTTTGCTCGGCGTCGATCTGCACGTCGAGCACCGTCGCGCCGGCCGCGCCGACGGCGTCGGCGATGGCCTCGATCACCGCCGCGCGCCGGCCCTCGCTGAAGTTGGGGCTGCACTCGACGATGGGCGGGACGGCCCGGGGCGACTCAAGCATGGTGCGGCATTCTACGAGCCCACGCCGAACGGGTCCAGCGGCCGGCCGCCCGTGTAGACCAGCACGCTCTTGAGCTCGGTGAAGTCGCGCAGCGCGTCGAGCGACGCCTCGCGCCCCCAGCCCGACTGCTTGTAGCCGCCGAACGGCGTGCCCGGGAACACGGTGAAGGGTTGGTTGACGGTGACGACCCCGCTGCGGATCGCGCCCGCCACGCGGTGGGCGCGCCCGACGTCGCGCGTCCACACGCTCGCCGCCAGGCCGTAGATCGACGCGTTGGCGGCGGCGACCGCCTCCTTCTCGCTGTCGAACGGGATGATCGTCGCCACCGGCCCGAAGATCTCCTCGCGCGCCACCCGCATGTCGTTGTGGGCGTCGACCAGGGCGGTGGGCATGAGGAAGTTGCCCGCGTCCAGCCCGTCGGGCCGGCGCCCGCCGCACGCGACCCGCGCGCCTTCCGCCACGCCGGCGGCGATGTAGCCCTCGACCGTGGCCTGGTGCGCCGGCGAGATCAACGCGCCGACGTGGGTGGCACGGTCCAGCGGGTCGCCGACGACGAGCTTGCCGGTGGCGGCGACGAAGGCCTCGACGAAGGCGTCGTAGATCGGACGCTCGACGAAGATCCGGCTGCGGGCCTCGCAGCTCTGCCCGGCGCTGTAGTAGATCGCCCACACCGCGCTCGGCACGGCCGACGCGAGGTCGGCGTCGGCGAACACGAGGCTCGGGCTCTTGCCGCCGAGCTCGAGCGACACGCGGCGGAAGTCGTGGCTGGCGGCCGCGACGATCTCGTGGCCGACCTCGGTGGAGCCCGTGAAGCTGACCTTGTCGACGCCCGGGTGGCGCGCCAGGGCGTCGCCGACGAGGCGCCCGCTGCCGGTGATCACGTTGATGGTGCCCGAAGGGAAGCCGGCCTCGACGGCGAGCTCGGCCAGCACGAGGGCGGTGAGCGGCGTCGCGCTTGCCGGCTTGAGCACGACGCTGTTGCCGGCGGCCAGGGCCGGCGCGAGCTTGCGCAGCGTCAGCAGCAGCGGGTAGTTCCACGGGACGATGAGGGCGCACACGCCGAGCGGCTCGCGCAGCGTGTAGTTGAGGAACCCGAACGGCGCGGCGTTGGTCTCGCCCGCGATCTTGGTCGCCGCCCCGGCGAAGAACTCGAGCTCGCCGATGCCCTGCTGGAGCTCGCCGCGCGCGGCGCCGACGGCCTTGCCGCAGTTGCGGGTCTCGAGCTCGGCCAGCGCGCCGAAGTGGGTGCCCAGCAGGTCCGCCAGCTTGAACATCAGCCGTGTGCGCTTCTGGCCGCTCAGGCGCGACCACTCGCCGCCGTCGAAGGCCGCGCGCGCGGCGCGCACCGCGGCGTCGACGTCGGCGAGGCCGGCCGACGGCACCTCGGCCAACACGGTGTTGGTGGCGGGGTTGTGGGTGGCCGCCCACGCCCCGTCCGCCGCTTCCGCCGGGGCGTTGGCGATGGTCATCGGGAAGCGGGCGCGGTTGAAGTCGGGCAACAGGTTCCTCCTGGTGGTTGGGGGCGCCGCGGCGCGGCCCCGGTGGGGCGGGCGGGAGATCCCGGCCACCGCGCCCCAAGGCACGGCCGCGTGCCGACGGAATTATGCCACGTTCTCGAACACCGTCGCCACGCCCTGCCCGACGCCGATGCACATCGTGGCCAGGCCGTAGCGGCAGGCCGGGCCGCGGCGGCGCATCTCGTGCACGAGCGTCGTGGCGATGCGCGCCCCGCTGCACCCCAGCGGGTGCCCGATGGCGATGGCGCCGCCGTTGACGTTGACGACGGCCTCGTCGAGGCCGAGCGCGTCGACGACGGCCAGGGCCTGCACGGCGAAGGCCTCGTTGAGCTCGACGAGGCCGAGGTCGCCCGCCGTGATCCCCGCCCGGGCCAGGGCCTTGCGCGTGGCCGGCACCGGGCCGAGGCCCATCGTGCGCGGGTCGACGCCGGCCGCGGCCGACGCCACCACGCGCGCCATCGGCGCGAGGCCGAGCCGC
>QEVT01000417.1 GCA_003576755.1 bacterium
CCGCCCTTTCCCCCGCCCCGGCTCGGGCGCACGGCGACACCGTCACGACCGCGCCGGCGCCGGGCAGCGTCGTGGCCGCCGCTCCGGCGGCGGTGACCGTGACCGTCAGCACGCCCTTGGCCGCCGGCAGCGAGATCACGGTGCTCGACGCTGGCTTCCGCCGCGTCGACGCCGGGCCGACGCGCCTCGACGCCGCGGCGCCGGCGCGGATGGCGGTCGACCTGGTGCCGGTGGGGCCTGGCGACTACACGGTGCAATGGACCGCGCTCGACGCCCAGGACGGCCACCGCACCGCCGGCAGCTTCGTGTTCCAGGTCGCGCCGCCGCCGACGGCAGCGCCCGCCGCGGTGTCCGCTGAAGCGGAGGTCTCCCCCGCGGACGCGTCGCCCGTCGACGGCGCGCCGATGGACGCCGATCCCGAACGCGGACCACCCGCGGACGCCGCTCCGGCCGATGCCGATCCCACGAACGGCGGCCGCTCCCCGGGCACGTTCGTCGCCATCGTCGTCGTGCTGCTGGCCACCGCCGCCGCAGCCGCGCGCCGGCGCGGCGCGTTCGGCGCCTGGTGGATCGGCTTGGCCCTGTGCGCCGCCGGCGCCACGGCCTGTGCCGGGCCGGCGACGGTCACGCCCGCCAACCTCGCGCCGGGCGGCGCCGCGGCCCCGACACCGGCCGGCCTGTCCGACATCCCCACGGCCGCCGCGGGCGGCGTGCCGACGCAGATCGTCATCGCGTCGTCGGACCTCGCGGTGGGGCGCCAGCGCTTCGCGTTCGGGATGCTCGATGCCGCCGGGGCCCTGGTGCAGGACGCCGACGTCGTCGTCACGTTCTTCAAGCTGATCGACGAGGACGCCGTGCCGGTGGACGCGCTGCCGGCGACGTTCTACCCGTCGCGCCTGGCGGCGGCGGGGCTGTACGTGGTCTACACCGACTTCGACGCGGCCGGCACGTGGGGCGCCGAGATCGCCGCCACGCTGCCCGACGGCGCCACGCCGCCGGCGCAGCGGGTGCGCTTCACGGTGGCGCAGCTCAGCGCCTCGCCCGCCGTCGGCGAGACGCCGCCCGCGCTGGCCAACCGGACGCTCGCCACCGAGCCCGACCTGACCCGCCTGACGAGCGACCCCGCGCCCGACCTCGACCTGTATCGGATGACGGTCGACGAGGCGCGCGCCAGCGGCAAGCCGACGGTGGTCGTGTTCGCGACGCCCAACCTCTGCCAGAGCAAGGTCTGCGGCCCGGTGCTCGACGAGGTCAAGCAGCTCAAGCGCACGTGGGCCGACCGCGTCAACTTCATCCACATCGAGGTCTACAAGTCGTTCGACCCGCTGGTGTACGACGACGCCATGGCCGCCTGGAGCCTCCAGACCGAGCCCTGGGTGTTCGTGCTGGGCCGCGACGGGAAGGTCGCCGAGCGCATGGAGGGCAGCGTGACGGCCGAGGAGCTCGAGCCCTTCATCCAGCGCGCCGCCGAGTGACCGCGGCGCGCCCACGGGACGACCGACGATGACGCCACCGACCCCCGAACGCCCGCTCTACCCGTTCACCGCCGTCGTCGGCCAGGCCGAGCTGCGGCGCGCGCTCCTGCTCGTCGCCGTCCGGCCGGACATCGGCGGCGTGCTGATCCGCGGCGAGCGCGGCACGGCCAAGAGCACCGCGGCCCGCGCGCTGGCGGCGCTCTTGCCGCCCATCCGCGTCGTCGACGGCTGCCGGTTCGCGTGCGACCCCGACCTGCCGGCGGGCGCGCTGTGCGCCGAGTGCCACGCGCGCCTGGCGGCCGAAGGCGCGCTGCCGGCGCGCATGCGCCCCACGCCGTTCGTCGACCTGCCGGTCGGCGCGACCGAGGACCGTGTGGTCGGCACGCTCGACATCCGGCGCGTGCTGGCGAGCGGCGAGCGGCACTTCGAGCCGGGCCTGCTGGCGGCCGCCCACCGCGGCGTGCTGTACGTCGACGAGGTCAACCTGCTCGACGACCACGTCGTCGACGTGCTCCTCGACGCCGCCGCCATGGGCGTCAACGTCGTCGAGCGCGAGGGCGTGTCGTACGCGCACCCGGCGCGCTTCATCCTGATCGGCACCATGAACCCCGAGGAGGGCGACCTGCGCCCGCAGCTCACCGACCGGTTCGGCCTGGCGGTCGACGTCCGTGCGGCGCCGCAGCTCGACGACCGGGTGGAGATCATGCGCCGGCGCCTGGCGTACGACACCGACCCGGCCGCCTTTGCCGCCGCCTGGGGCGACGCCGAGGGCGTCCTCCGCCGCGCCGTCGCCGCCGCCCGCGGGCGGCTGCCCGACGTGGCGCTGGCCGGCCGCGACCTGCGCGTGGTGGCCGAGATCGTCGCCGGCGCCGGGGTCGACGGCCACCGCGCCGAGCTGGCCATCCTCAAGGCCGCCCAGGCCAACGCGGCCCTCGACGGGCGCGATGGCCTGGCGCTCGACGACATCGCGCTCGCCGCACGGCTGGCGCTGCGCCACCGCCTGCGCCGCGGCCCGTTCGACGCCGACGAGACCGACCTGTCGGTGATCGACGCGGTGATCGAGCGCGCCGGGCGCGGCGAGGACTGGGCCGACGGCGGCGAGGGCGGCCGCCCG
>QEVT01000418.1 GCA_003576755.1 bacterium
ACGCCCGCCAGCGCCGCCGCCTCTTTCTTGTGGATTTGGCTTTAGGCGCGGCCTACGTCCTGGCCGAGGTGCCCCTCGGCCTGGTGGTCACGGGCATGCTGCGCCGGTGGGTCGGGCGCCGCTGAGGGTGCGCAGGCAAGGCATCGGCGGCCGGCGGCCCGGCGAGGCCCTGCCCTACCCCGGCGCCGGCGGCACCGCGCCGGGCGGCATGACCGCCCGCAGCGCGGCTGCGCGCGCCTCGAGCGTCGCCGCGTCGTCGGCGCGGAGCGTCACGTGGCCGACCTTGCGGCCGGGGCGGGGCGCCTTGCCGTAGTCGTGAAGGTGCGCGCCCGGGATGGCCAGGACGGCCGCCGCGTCGGGCATGGCGCCGATGCCGTTGACCATCAGGCTCTCGCCGACCGGGGCGGTCGCGCCCAGCGGCAGCCCGGCCACGGCCCGCAGGTGGTTCTCGAACTGGCTGGTCTCGGCCCCCTCGATCGTCCAGTGGCCGGAGTTGTGGACGCGCGGCGCCATCTCGTTGGCCACGAGCCGGCCGCCGACCTCGAACAGCTCGATCGCCAGGACCCCGACGTAGCCCAGACGGTCCAGGACACGCGCCGCCCAGGCCTCGGCCGGCGCCTGGAGGTGCGCGGCGGCGGGCGCCGGCGCCCGCGACCAGCGCAGGATGCCGGCGGCGTGGGTGTTGGCGACGAGCGGGTAGCACGCCGTCGCGCCGTCGTGGCCGCGCACCGCGAGGATCGACAGCTCACGGTCGAACGGCACGAGCCGTTCGACGAGCATCGGGGTGCCGTCGAGCACACGGCGGGCGGCCGCCACGTCGTCGACACTCCGCAGCCGCCACTGGCCCTTGCCGTCGTAGCCCAGGCGGCGGGTCTTCAGCACCGCCGGCAGCCCGATCGTGTCGAGCGCTCGCTCGAGGTCGGCCGGCGCGTCCACGGCCGCGAACGGCGCCGTCGCGATGCCCAGCGCCGCGAAGCACGCCTTCTCGGCGAGCCGATCCTGCGCCGTCTCGAGCGCCGCGGGCGGGGGGAACACGGGGACCTGCGCGGCGAGCGCGCGGGCGGCCGCCAGCGGCACGTTCTCGAACTCGTAGGTCGCGCGGTCGAGCCCGCCGGCAAAGCGCGCGACGACCGCCGGGTCGGCGAGGTCGCCGACGACGAGCGGCGCGACCCGCCCGGCCGGGGCGTCGGGAGATGCGTCGAGAAGGCGGACATCGAGGCCCAGCGGGTGGCCGGCGAGCGCCAGCATCCGCCCGAGCTGACCGCCGCCGAGGATCCCGATGCGCACGGCCGGCTCAGCCCACCCGCGGATCGGCGTGCTCGAGCACCGCCCGGGTCTGCGCCTCGCGGTGGCGCCGGACCGCCTCGCGGATGTCGGGATGGGCGTCGCCGACGATCGCCGCTGCCAAGAGCGCGGCGTTGACGGCGCCGGCGCGTCCGATGGCCACCGTCGCCACCGGCACGCCGGCCGGCATCTGGACGATCGAGAGCAGCGAGTCGAGCCCGTTGAGGGCCTTGGACTGGACCGGCACGCCGATCACCGGCAGCACCGTCTTGCTGGCGGTCATCCCCGGCAGGTGCGCGGCGCCGCCCGCCCCGGCGACGATGACGCGCAAGCCGCGCTCCTCGGCCGACGCCGCGTACGCGAAGAGGAGGTCGGGCGTCCGGTGGGCCGAGACCACGCGGACCTCGTGCGCGACGCCGAGCGACGCGAGCGTCTCGGCGGTGTGCGACATCGTCTCCCAGTCGGACCGCGAACCCATGATCACGCCGACGAGCGGTGACATGCGCTTCCTCCGTTCAGGACATGGCTCGGCCGCGCCGAACGGCGGCGCGGGGCGTCATTGTACCGCCTCAGCCATCGTATCGCGCAGCGGCGGCGACCCCATGCGGCGCCCGGGTTTCTGGGTGGACGTGCCGAGACCGTCGCCGCACGAGCAGCACGCCCGCGGCGAGCGCCACGAGGCCGACCGCGGCTGCCGTCGCGTCGCCCACGGTCGTCGCCAGCGCCTCCCAGCTGCCGGCGAACCCGTAGCCCAGGCCGAAGCACCACGCGATCCACAGCAGCTCGCCCGCCATGTCGATGGCCAGAAAGCGCGCGAACCGGTAGCCCGCGCGGCCGGCGAGCAGGTTGACCGGCCAGCCGAGCGGCGTGAGGATGAAGCGCGTGACGAACACGGCACACCCTCCCCAGCGCTCGAACAACGCGCGCGCCTCCCCCAGCCGCCGACCGTCGCCGGCGCGCCAGCCGAGACGGCCCACGGCAAACCCCGCGACGTCGCCGAGCACCGTTCCGCCCCACGCGCAGCCCAGCGTCGCGGCCGCGTCGAGCGTCCCCTGGCGCACGAAGGCGCCGGCCGCCATCAAGAGAAAGGTTCCCGGCAGCGGGGCGCCGAAGGCCCCGACCATCAACATCCCCCCGAGCGCGAGCGGGCCGAAGGACAGGACGACGGTCAGGAGGTCGTCGGCGGTGATCATGGGCGCGCGGTGCCGCCAGGTCGGCCCGGCGGCGCCGGGGCCGACGGCGTTGGGGCGGCCGCCGCGTCCCGCTCGGGCTCGCCGCCCGGCGGCCCCTCCGCGCCGTC
>QEVT01000419.1 GCA_003576755.1 bacterium
GCCGCCGACAGCGCCGAAGCGACCGCGGCGTCCGGCGCGGCGGCGGGCGCGCCGCGGCCCGGCGACATGCTGACGGCCGACGAGATGCAGCGGGCGGAGTCGCTGGCCTTGCAGAGCACGGCGGTCCAGGGCGTCGTCGGCGCCGCGACCGACCGCGACGCCGCCCTGCAGGCCGCCACGCGCGGCGGCGCCGACGCGGCCGATGCCCTCTCCGCGCTTTCCGACAGACCGACCTACCGCGTGATCTACACCCAGCGCTACCCCGATAAGGACGGCGCAGGCCGGTCCGCCGAGGTGGCGGTGTATCGCTACGACACCGGGCAGACCGCTTACTCCAAGGTCGACCTGTCCACCGGGGCGGTCGAGGCCATCGAGATGCCGGCGGACCTGCCGGTGCCGATCGTGCCCGAGGAGATCGAGGAGGCCGCGGCCATCGCCCGCGCCGACGAGGCCGTGCGCGCCAAGCTCACCGCCGCCGGCCTCGACCCCGACGCGGCCTCGGCCAACGCCCTTCTGACCGTCGCGAGCGACCCCGACGCCGCCTGTGGGCGGCACCGCTGCCTGCGGCTGTTCTTCGGCAGCCTCCGCAACCCGGTGCCGGCGTTCGACGTCGTGGTGGACATGGTCGCGCTCGCCGTCGTCGAGACCACCGACATGCCCGGGGAGGGGCTGAACCCGTGATGCACGTGCAAGCCGGACGCGAACGAGAGATCGACCGTGCGGCGCCCGCCGCCCGCGCGTGCCCGCCATGGCGCGCCCCGGCCATCGCGCTCGGCGCCGTGGCGCTGTTGCTCGGGGTCGGAGCGGCGCGTCCCGGCGCGGCGCACGCGGCGGCCAACGCCTTCTGCAGCGGCGAGCAGCTCGCCGTGGGCGCCAACTGGTCGGTGTGCTGGGAGATCCGCGCCAACGAGGGCCTGGCGATCACGCACGCGTTCTACACCAAGCCGGGCTTCGACCGCCGCGTCCTCTCGGATGCCACCGTGGCCCAGATCTTCGTGCCGTACGAGACCGGCGAGCCGCGCTACCACGACGTCGCGTACGGCCTCGGCCCGGCGATGCAGGTGCTGACCCCCACCCAGGACTGCCCGGGCGGCGTGCTCCTGGCCGGCAAGAAGGTGTGCCGCGAGATCGAGGATCGCGGCCTGGCCGAGAAGTACTGCGCCGGCGGCGGCTGCGCCACCCGGCGCGGGAAGACCCTCAGCCTGTGGTCGAGCGTCCAGGCCGGCGCCTACAACTACCTCATCCGCTGGGAGTTCCACGACGACGGCAGCTTCGAGCCGCGGGTGGCGCTGGCGGGCGTGCTGCAGTTCGGGCGCACGGCGCACTTCCACAACGTCTACTGGCGCCTCGACCTCGACATCGGCGACGCCGAGTTCGATCGGGTCGAGGAGTTCTACCGCATCATCCCGGCGTGGAGCGACGGGACCAAGGGCGTCAACGGCTGGTCGAAGCTCCTCGGCGAGACGTTCCGCCCCACCGACCTGTTCACGTTCCGCAAGTGGCGCGTGGTCGACACCCGACAGGTCAACGCGCGCGGCAACGCCTGGAGCTACGAGATCATCCCGTCGCCGGGCGACGGTTCGCTGCGGACCACGCGCGCCGAAGGCTTCTCGCGCGGCGAGTTCTGGGCGACGCGCACCCGGGCCAGCGAGCGCTTCGTCAGCACCAACACCGCCGACATCCTGTCGACGTACCTCAACGGCGAGTCGATCGACGGCCAGGACGTCACGGTGTGGTACGTTCAGCACGCGTACCACGAGGTGCGCGACGAAGATGCCCCCTACATGCCGATCGAGTGGCTCGGGTTCGAGGTGCACCCGCGCAACTACTTCGACCAGAACCCGCTCGACTGAGCGTCGTCGGCGCCGGCCCTCGGGCCCGGAGCCAGCCCCTCGATCAGCGCCACCAGCGGCGCCCACCCGAACCGCTCGCGGGCGCGGACGGCCCCTTCGGCCAGCCGCGCCCGCAGCGCGTCGTCGGTCAGCACCCGCGCCAGCGCCGCGGCCAGGGCCGCCGGATCGGCGGGCGGCACGATGAGCCCGGTCTCGCCGTCGGCCACGGCCTCGGGCAGCCCGCCGACGCGCGTCGCGACGATGGGCACGCCGAACTCGACCGCCAACGTCACGACGCCGCTCTGCGTGGCCTCGACGTACGGCATGACGAGCACGTCCGCGGCCCGGAAATACGGCCCGACGTCCTCGTTGGCGATGTAGCGGTCGTCGAGGTGCAGCCGGTCCGCCACGCCGAGCCCGCGCGCCTGCTCGGCGAACCCCGTCGCGGGCAGCCAGAACTCGCCGGCGACCAGAAGGTGCAGGCGCGGGACGGCCGCCACCGCGGCCGGCAGGGCGTCGACGAGGTGGCGCAGGCCCTTGTACGGGCGCACGAAGCCGAAGAAGAGCGCCACCGCCGCGTCCGCGGGGATGCCGAAGCGCGCGAGGAACGCCCCGCGGTCGAACGCAGGCCCGGTCGACCGCGGCCGGGGCTCGGCGTCGGCGTGCGCCGGCGCGCCGGCGGGGTCCGGTGCCGCGGTCGCCGTGCCGTCCGCCCCGGCCTGCGGCGCGATGGTGTGCGCCGGCAGC
>QEVT01000043.1 GCA_003576755.1 bacterium
CGCGGCGAGCACGAGCGCGCCGACGAGCACGGCGGCGGCGCGGCGGGGTTGGGCGACGACCGGCGCAGGGAATCGACGCAACATCGGGCCACTCTCCTCGATCCAGCCCGGGGGTCCGGGCGCGGGCGCGTGTCACCGGCGAGCACGTGGGAGTGTAACGCCGTGTCCACCGGACGTCAACACCGGCGGCCGCGTGCGCGCGACTTGTGCGCTCCGCCCGGCGTGCGGCAAACTTGCGGCGCCGGCCCAACCGCCCGACCCGCTCTGTCCAGCCCAGGGGATGCCATGTCCGCACGACTCATCGACGGTCAGGCGATCGCCGCCGCGATCCGCGACGACGTCCGCGGCCGAGCCGAGGCGCTGCGGGCGGCACACGGCTACACGCCGGGCCTGGCCACGGTGCTCGTCGGCGACAACCCGGCCTCGGCGACGTACGTGCGCATGAAGCAGAAGGCGTGCGCCGGCCTCGGCCTGCGCTCGGTGCCTCACGTGCTGCCGGCCGACGCGCGCCAGCCCGAGGTCCAACGCCTGGTCGAGGCGCTCAACGCCGATCCCTCGATCGACGGGATCCTCGTGCAGCTCCCGCTGCCGGGCCACCTCGACGAGGAGTCGATCCTGAGCGCGATCGACCTCGAGAAGGACGTCGACGGCTTCCACCCGATCAACATCGGGCGGCTGGCGATGCGCAACCGGACGCCGCTCTTCATCCCGTGCACGCCGTTCGGCATCCTGCGGCTGCTCGAGGAGACCGGGGTGACGCTCCGCGGCGCCGATGCCGTCGTGGTCGGGCGCTCGAACATCGTCGGCCTTCCGGCCGCGATGGTGCTCCAGAAGGCGGACGCGACCGTGACGTTGTGCCACCGCCACACCCGCCACCTCGCGCGCCACCTGCGCCACGCCGACATCGTCGTCGTCGCCGTCGGGCAGCCCGAGCTCGTGACCGGCGACATGCTCAAGCCGGGCGCCGTGGTCATCGACGTCGGCATCAACCGCAAGCCCGACGCCAGCCGCCCGAACGGCTACCGGATCGTGGGCGACGTCGACTTCGAGTCGGCGCGCGCGGTGGCGGGCGCGATCACGCCGGTCCCGGGCGGGGTCGGTCCGATGACGATCGCGATGCTGATGCACAACACGCTGCGCGCGGCCGAGCGTCACGCCGAGCGCCAGCGCCTGGCGACGCTGCTGCCCGCGACGTAGCCGGCTGCCCGACGGGGACCGCGCGGCCGGTGCGCCGCCCGGTTCCCCCCGTAACGCCCGGAAAACGCGTGGCGTTATGCATCGCGGCGCCACCCCCGAACGCGGAGGGCGCGCCGCAGGCATCCCCCTGGCCCGCACCGTGGCCACCGACCGCTCACTGCCCATGGAGGTCCACGCTATGTCCCGTCATCCCGCTCCCGCCCCGCAGCGGCCGGCCCGCCGCGCCGACCGCGCGCGGTGGGCCTTGCCGTCGCTGTCGATCGCCGCCGTCGCCGTGCTGGCGATCCTGCGCACCGCCGGCACCGGTGCCGCCGCCGTGCCGGAGCCGGCGCCGTCCGGCCCGCTCGTCGCCGTCGTCGAGCGCGTCGCGCCCCGGGCGCCCGCCCAGGCCACCCAGACCCCAGGCACCATCGTCGTGCGCGGACGGCTCTTCTACACCGACCGCTTCGGCGACCGCAACCACCCCGCCGCGGGGCTCAAGGTCGAGGTCTGGGACCTCGACGAGGGGTTCCCGACGACGTCGGAGTTCCTGGCCAGCACCGTCACCGACGCCACCGGCTTCTTCGAGACCCGCGAGATCTCGAACGTCGACCGCGACGGCCCGACGGGCCAGCGCGCCGGCACCCAGGACGTGTTCCTCAAGCTCTTCACCGACAACGGCAAGGTCAAGCTCATCGAGTCCGGCACGCCGAGCCCGTTCGTGTGGAACAGCTACGAGATCAACGCCCGCAACGGGAAGCTCGACGACGTGCCGGACGGCGTCGTCGGCTTCCCGACGCAGTATATCGTCGAGAACACCAAGGACGTCGAGGCCATGTGGACGTTCGTCAACCTGGCCGAGGCGTGGTACTTCATGCAGCGGTACACCGGCACCGAGCCCGGCACGCTGACCGCCTACTGGTCGCGCACGAGCAACGACGGCCCGCGCTACGACATCGGCGCGCGGACGCTCCACTTCCGGGACGAGGACGCCGGGTACCACACGGTCATCATCCAGTACGCCGCATACGCCCTTCTGCACAACATCTACGACACGCTCCCGGCGGGGTGGGACGTGTGCATCAACAGCCCGCCGCCGGACCCGCGCCGGCGGAGCACGGCGATGTGCGCGCTCGTGCACGGCTGGGCCATGTTCCTGCCCATCGCGGTGTACGAGAACCCCGAGTTCCAGACGCCGGCCATCCCGCTCGTCGACATGGACCTGGCCAAGGACGGCACGCCGGGCTGGGAGAACGGCGACCTCGTGCCCGGGCGCATCACCGGCGCGTTCTGGGACCTGCACGAGAACGACGCCACCGAGGAGACGTACGACAAGTTCAACGCCGACGTGGCGGACATCTGGGAGGTGTTCGCCAAGCACAAGCCCAACACGATGGCCGAGTGGTGGGCGGGCTGGAAGGCGCTGGGCAAGAACGGCTGCACGGCCGTCGGCAGCCTCTTCCAGAACACCATCAACTACAACACGCCGCCGACCATCCAGCAGATCCCGGACATCGTGCTCAACGAGGACGAGACGGCGTTCCTCGACCTCAAGAACTACGTCCACGACGCCGACTGCGGCGACGACAACATGGTGTTCAGCATGATCGACCCCGGCGCGCCCGAGGCCGGCGTGAAGCTCCTGCCGACCAACGTGATCAGCGTGACGCCGCAGGCGGACTGGTTCGGCGACACGACGGTCAAGATCAGCGTCTCGGACGGGCTCGTGACGGTGGAGCAGACGTTCAAGGTGATCGTCAAGGCGATCAACGACTGCGTCAAGATCGACCCGCGCATCCCGGATCCCCCGGCGGCGACGTACGGCCAGCCGATCGTGCTCGACCTCGAGAAGTACGGCAAGGACGTCGAGGACCTGCCCGGCAAGCTGAAGTGGCGGGTGGACCTCGACCCCGAGAACGCCAAGGACATCACGATCAGCGGCCAGGGCACGCGGCGCATCACGCTCTTGCTCGACGGCGCGATCTTGACGGCCTACAGCGCCATCGTCCGGGTGACCGTGGCGGACCTCGACGGGTGCGAGGACACGCAGTCGATCGCGATCTACTGGTCGGACCGGCTCAACACGCCGCCGGTGATCGACTTCTCGAAGCTGGTTCGCGAGCACGTGGCGCCGATCAACTCGAAGATCGCGGTCGACCTGACGGGCGTGGCGAGCGACAAGGAGGACCCGCCGCAGATCCTCGAGTGGTTCGTGACGAACCTCGACGACCTCGACACGCAGTTCATCAAGGTCGGCCGGCAGGTGTTCGACTTCGAGCCCGACGTGGGGTTCGTCGGGTCCAACCGGGTCGAGATCGAGGTGCGCGACAGCGGGGGCGCCCGGGCCACGGCGGACATCACGCTGACGTGGCGCAGCCAGATCGACGGCAACCTCCCGCCGCGGATCCTGCGCCAGAAGCTCGTCGGCCTGCAGGCCGGGCTCGACACCGAGATCTGCTACGACCTGACGGACAAGGCCGTCGACCCGGATCACGGCCAGTACGAGCTGCGGTGGTTCCTGCAGGACTTCGACGACACGCTGATGTTCGTCGGCGCGCAGGGGACGCGCACGCTGTGCGTGCGGCCGCGGCAGGGCTACGAGGGATGCGTCACCGGGCGGTTCGTGGTCAAGGATCCGCGCAACGCCTCCGACAGCCACCTCGTGGACACGTGCTGGCGGACGATCAAGACCTACCTGCCGGTGGTGGCGAACCGGGCGCGGGGCTGGTAGCCGGGGCGCAGGTTCGACCGACGGTTCGAGCGCGGCCGCTTCCCGGGCGGTGACCGGAGGCGGAGGGCGGACGGTGGCTGGACCACCGTGCGTCCTCCGCCTCCGGCGGCGTCCAGCCGGCTCGCGCCCCGGCCATCCGGTCTGGTCACGCCCGTCCAAGGTCCGACGTCGTTAAGACCGGGGAGACGCCGACGCCGGCCGCTTTACAGCCCGGCGCCGTTCCGATATACTGGCGCCCGGCCGTCTCCCCCCATTTGGTCCCGACGTCGACACTTGATGACCTGCGGCAACAAAGGAGCCAGACCCATGCGCATCTCGGTCGGCGCGATGGCGGGTACGATCGCCATCGCGCTTGTCGCCACGTCGGCCGCCCACCCCTGGGCGATGCCGGCGGATTGGAACCCCACCCCATCCCGGACCGGCGCCGCGATGCGCTCGGACGCCGACGGCCCCGGCGCCGTGCCCGCCCCGGCGGGCAAGCCATCCGGGTCTGGGCGCGCCGCGAGCCCCGACGACGACCTCCTCGACGGCTTCATCGTGCAGCTCGCCGACGACCCGCTGTCGCGCTACGAGGGCGACATCGACGAGCTGGCCGCCACCAACCCGCGGGTCAACGGGCAGCGCAAGCTCGACGTCGAGAGCCCGGCCAGCCAGGCCTACCTGGCCTACCTCGACGCCCAGCAGGACGTCGTGCTGGGCCGGATCGAGCGCGCGCTCGGGCGGCCCGTCGCCGTCATGCACCGCTACCGCTACGTCTACAACGGCGTCGCCGTTCGGCTGGCGGAGCACGAAGCCGACGTCGTCAAGGGCATCCCGGGCGTCATCCACGTCGAGCGCAACGTCGTCGAGGGGCTCGCCACCGACGTCGGGCCGTCCCTCATCGGCGCGCCCGCGATCTGGCAGGGCACGGGCACCGGCGGCCTGCCCGGCACCAAGGGCGAGGGCATCGTCGCCGGCATCATCGACACGGGCATCAACATGGACCACGCGTCGTTCGCCGCCGTCGGCGGCGACGGGTACCAGCATGTCAACCCGCGCGGCAAGTACTATGGCTGGTGCGACCCCGCGAACCCCAACTACGACGCCAAGTACGCGTGCAACGACAAGCTGATCGGCGTGTGGAGCTATCCGGATTCGAGCATGGACCCGGAGGACGAGGACAGCCACGGCAGCCACACCGCCAGCACCGTGGCCGGCAACGTGATCAACATCGTCGCGCCGTCGATCACCATGACCCGCACCATCTCCGGGGTGGCGCCGCACGCCAACATCATCATGTACGACGCGTGCGACGGCGGCGGCTGCGACTCCACGGCCACGACGGCCGCCATCGACCAGGCCGCGGCCGACGGCGTCGACGTGCTCAACTACTCCATCGCCATCGGCCGCGACTCGCCGTGGGTGAACAGCCGGCTCGTGGCGTTCAAGGGCGCCTACGAGGCCGGCGTGTTCGTCGCCGCCTCGTCGGGCAACGCCGGCAACCCCACCACCGTCAACGCCACGGCGCCGTGGATCACGTCGGTGGCGGCCACGACCCACGGGCGCACTTTCGCCAACGGCGTCGTCGACATGAGCGGCGGCGGCGCGCCGCCGCCGGCCAACATCGCCGGGGCCGGGGTCACGGCCCGCTACGGCCCCGCCCCGATCGTCTACGCCAAGGGCTTCACCAACGCCGACGGCGTGCCCGACGACGGCACGTGCCTCAAGCCCTTCCCCGCCGGGACGTTCACGGGCCAGATCGTGCTGTGCGACCGCGGCACCATCGCCCGCGTGCTGAAGGGCCAGAACGTGCTGGCCGGCGGCGCCGGCGGCCTCGTGCTCGCCAACACCCCGGCCAACGGCGAGGGCGTCGCCGACGACGCGCACTTCCTGCCCGGGGCCAACGTCGGCGCGGCGGGCGGCCAGGCCCTCAAGACCTGGCTGGCCAGCGGCACGGGCCACACGGCGACCATCCGCGGCGTGTCGGTCAGCGTCGACGCCGCCGCATCGGACCGCATGGCCGACTTCAGCTCGCGCGGGCCGGCGCTCACCGGCATCTGCTGCCGGCGCCCGGGCGTCGACACCGACCTCATCCCCGCCGACCTGCTCAAGCCCGACATCGGCGCGCCGGGGGTCAACATCCTCGCGGCCGTCGCCGACGACCCGAACGCCACCACGCCCGAGCTCGGCTTCCTGAGCGGCACGTCGATGTCCAGCCCGCACGTGGCGGGGGCGGCGGCGCTCATGCTGGCCGTCCACCCGACGTGGACGCCGCCGCAGGTCCAGTCGGCCCTGATGCTGACCTCCAACAACACGGCCATCCGCAAGGAGGACGGCACGTCGCCGGCCACGCCGTTCGACATCGGCGCCGGCCGCGTGGACCTGTCGTTCGCCGCCCAGGCCGGCTTCGTGCTCGATGTCGCGCCGGCGGCCTTCGACGCCGCCGACCCCGACAAGGGCGGCCGCCCGTCGGCGTTGAACCTGGCGAGCATGGCGGATGCGTTCTGCTTCGACACGTGCACGTGGCAGCGCACGCTGCAGAACACCCGCAACGCCGCGGTGACGTGGACCGCCGAGGTGATGCCGGTGGCGGGGCAGGCCGACCTCCCGCCGGGCGTCCGCATCTCGGTCACGCCGTCGTCGTTCACGCTCGACCCGAACGGGACGCAGACCATCCAGGTGGCCGCCGACGTCGCCAGCATCGCGATCGGCGACTGGGTCATGGCCCAGGTCGTGTTCACCGCGACGGGCGACGCCGCGCCGAAGGCGCACATGCCGCTCGTCGCGCGCCGCGTCGATCGCCGGCTGCCGCCCGCCGTGGTCGTGTACACCGACAAGGCGGCCGGCACCTACGCCATCACCGGCCTGCGCGCGCCGGCGATCTCGGCCCTGACCGTCGCCCCGCACGGCCTGGTCAAGGGCGCGCTCGTCAGCCGGGCCGTGGCGCCCGACCCGACCAACACCGAGCCCTACGACGACCCGTCGGTCAACCTCGTCGTCACGCGCACCGTTCCGGCCGACACCGTGCGGCTGGTCGCCGAGACCACCTCGTCGACGGCCAAGGACGTCGACCTCTACGTCGGCCGCGACGCCAACGGCGACGGCGTGCCGCAGGAGAACGAGCAGGCGTGCGTCAGCGGCGCCGAGAGCTGGGAGGAGCTGTGCGAGCTGTCGAACCCGACGGCCGGCACCTACTGGATCATGGCCTCGAACTTCACGGGCTCGGGCGGCGCCACCGACACCATCGCGCTCGTCTCGGGCGTGGTGACGCGCGCCGATGCCGGCAACCTGTCCGCGACGGGCCCGGCGCCGGTGCCGGCGTTCCAGCCGTTCGACCTGGCCATGGCCTGGAACCTGCCGGCCATCAGCGGCGGCGACCGCTGGTTCGGGGCGCTCGACGTCATCAGCGGCGCGGCCAACGGCGCCAACCTCGGCACCATCGCGGTCGACATCATCGGCATCGGCGACACCGTGCCGCCGACGGTGCCCCCGCCGACGAGCGTGCCGACGGCCACCGCGACGCCGGTCCCGTCGCCGACGCTTGCGCCGCCGACGGGGCTGCCGCCGACACCCACGACGGCGGCCCCGACGGCGACCACCGCGCCGCCGTCGGGCCTGTGCGTCTGCGGCCTGGTGCAGAGCTCGGGCGTGCCGCGGTCGGTGATCGACGCCGCCGTGGCCAACCCGGGCAGCGTCGGCGGCTGGCAGATGCCGCTGAACCCCAACAAGCCGGCCGGGCCCGACAACCCGGTGCGGGCGTGCCTGTCGCTCCAGAACCCTGCCGTGCCGTACCATCCGCTCTACAACAGCCTCGCGTTCCACGCAGGCTGTCCATGACCTGACCGACGACGACAGCGGGCGGCGCCGGGGCTCGGCCTCCGGCGCCGCCCGCGGCCGACCGACCGCCGGCCCCCGCCGTCTCCCCGATTCACGGTGACGCCGGCGGGTTCCGCAACCCGTCGGAGCTCGCACCGCCGCGCTCCATCCGGCGCTCCCCGACGACCCGCCGACGACAGACCCAGAGGAGAACCCCAGCGATGTCCAGGACACCCCGACCGCTCAGCGCGCTCCTGACCGCCATGCTCGGGCTGAGCGCGTTCACCGCCGGCGGCACGCCCGTGCACGGCGCCCGCGTCGACGCCGACAGCGCGCCCGTGCGTCCGGCGCATGGCGCCCCGGACCCGGCGACCGGCGCGATCCCCTCCGAACCGGCCGCCGAGCGCTACTTCGTCGTGCTGGCCGACCCGCCGCTGGCCCAGTACCGCGGCGGCATCGCCGGCCTGGCGCCGACGGCCGTGGACGCGCGCCGCGCCGAGGCTCCGGAGGCGGGGCGCGACGCGCACCTCGACCTCGACACCAACGCCGCCCGGGCCTACGCCGACCACCTGCGGCGCGAGCAGGACCGCACGATCGCCCGGCTGCGCCTCCTGGCGCCCGAGCTGCGCGTCGATTGGCGCTACCAGATCACGCTGAACGGCTTCGCGGCCGCCATGACCCCCGCGCACGCCATGGCCGCGATGCGCCTGCCGGGGGTGACGCTGGTGTATCCCGAGGAGACGCTCGAGCTCGAGCTCGACTCGACCCACCGCGTGATCCACACCACGGAGGCGTGGACCGCCGCGGGCGGCCGCGAGGAGGCCGGGCTCGGCGCACGGATCGCCGTGCTCGACACCGGCGGCGCGCCGGCGCACCCCTTCTTCGACGACGAGGGGATGCCGCCGCCGCCCGAGGGCTTCCCGAGCGCGCGGCTGTACGGGCGCGGCGGCCAGGTCCTGGACTATCCCGACCCCACGCAGTTCACCAACGCCAAGCTGATCGGCGCCCGCGTCTTCGTGCGCACCGCCACCGAGGCGGCGCTGGGCCAGATCACCCCGCTCGCGTTCGACAACGGCGACCACGGCCTGCACGTCGCCGGCATCGCCGCCGGCCGCCACGGCACGTACACGATCGAGAGCGGCGGGCAGACCGTCAATCTCGAGCTGAGCGGCGTCGCCCCCATGGCCCACGTCCTGCATTATGTCGTGAACGACAACACGCCCGGCATGGCGGCCGCGTTCGAGCAGCTCGTCAAGGACGAGGCCGACGTCGTCAACATCTCGCAGGGGCACGTCGGGTGGCTGCTGGACCGCCCGGACCGGCACCCCATCGCGCTGGCCATCGCCGGCGCGGCCGAGGCGGGCGTGGCCACCGTGGTGTCGGCCGGCAACGCCGGCGGCAACGGCCGGACGTCGCTGTCGGGGAGCTGGAAGTACTCCGAGAACCTCCTGGCGGTCGGCAGCACGTCGCCGAGCGGCACGCTGACGCTCGAGATGACGGTCGCGGGCGCCGGCGTGCCGGACGCGGTCAAGACGCTGCTCGTCGCCCCGCGCGGTGCCGCCGGCATCACGCAGACCATCACCGCGCCCATCGTCCTGGCCCCCGACGGCGGCTGCACCGCGTTCCCCGAAGCGGCGGGCAAGATCGCCGTGGTCGAGCGGTTCGACGCGCTGCAACAGCCCGTCGGCGGCACGTGCGGCTACGAAGCCCGCGCCGCCACGATGAAGCAGAGCGGTGCCATCGCCGTGGTGTACATCTACTACAACCAGCGCATCAGCGTGGTCTCGGCCACGCCGGTCGCGCTCCCCGCCGTGTCGCTCGGCCGGATCGGCGGCACGGAGCTCACCGCGTGGCTGCGCTCCGGCGGCCAGGGCAGCGCGACCATCGGCACCGCCGTCACCCGCGGCTACGCCGAGGTCCCCGACATCCTCGCGGGCTCGTCGAGCCGCGGCCCCGGCCTGGGCTGGGAGATCAAGCCCGACGTGTCGGCGCCCGGCGACGGGATCTGGAGCAGCTGCGTCCTGGCGGACGACAACGGCGACCCGTCATACCAGTTCTGCAACTACGGCGGCACCAGCATGGCCTCGCCGACCGTGGCCGGGGCGGTGGGCCTGCTGCGCTCCATCCACCCCGACTGGACCGTGCCGCAGCTCCGCAGCGCGGTCATCAACACCAGCGCCCGCACCATCCTGGTGCCCGACGGCAGGGGCAGCGAGACCGCCGCCAACGTGACGCAGGGCGGCCCCGGGCGCCTCGACATGACGCACATCGCGGACCCCGGCGCGTTCCTGTTCCCGCCCAAGGCCAGCTTCGGCGTGCTGGGCGGCGGCGACTCGCGCGAGATCGAGGTGGCCGTCCAGAGCGCGAGCGATCGCGCCGAGACGTGGGCGCTCAGCGTCGACGCCGTGGGCGGCGACGGCGAGGCCACGGTGTCGCCCGCCAGCGTGACCCTCGGGCCCGGCGAGCGAAAGGCCATCACGGTCCGCTTCGCCGCCGAAGGCACCGCCGACCGCGAACACTGGGGCGACGTGGTCCTGGCGCGCGGCGACAGCGGACAGAAGCTCCGGCTGGCGTACTACGCCTACGTCAACCGCAAGGCCGACCGCCGGAACGTCCTCATCGCCAACTGGACCTACGGCAACTCCGAGAACCACCTCGACGCCTACACCGAGACGCTCGACCAGCTCGGCCTCACGTGGTCGGTGTGGAACATGGGCGATGCCGCCGACGGCCTCGAGAGCCCCCGCACGACCCATCCGACCTTCGAGGAGATGTACCGGCACGACCTGGTCATCCTGAACGCCAACACCAGCCAGGTCGGCCTGCAGGAGGCGCTCGCCGGCCAGTACCAGTATCAGAACTACGTCCTGTCCGGCGGCAGCCTGCTCATCGCCGGCCAGGGCGCCCAGGGCTGGTGGCGCTACCTCGGCAACACCCGCCTGGCCGACACGCCCGCGCTGCGGCAAGCCTACGCCGACACCTGGCCGTTCCAGTGGCTCGGCCCGTCGCAGAACGGCGGCTGCGAGATGTGCATCGCGCGCTACTTCGCCGGCTACACGCCGGGCATCACGGCCACGCTGTCGGGCCGGCTCCTGCGCTTCCCGCAGAAGCCCGCCATGGAGGCCACCAAGGTCATCCTCGAGCCGCACCCCGACGCCGAAGGCGCGTTCCCGTACATCCTCGACATCTCGACGGGCGACAAGGCGCCGGCCGGCGCCGCCGGCAACCAGTACGCGTTCGCCTCGGGCGACGTGGCGCGCGGCTACGTGCCGACCACCGGCAACCTGAACAGCCAGCTCGGCGACGTGGGGTACGCCGAGGGCGTCCTCGAGCGCACGTCGGGCCTGGCGCGCCCGCTGTGGTCGTACCCCGTCGGCGACAAGGTGATGACGGTCGGCACGTACATCGCCGGCCGCCAGCATCGAGACGCCGACGTGCCGTGGAACGCCATGTTCTGGGGCTTCGGCCTCGAAGGCGTCGGCGCCGGCGAGCCCGGCTCGGTGTCGCGCGCGCGGCTCCTGGGCGACACGTTCAACTTCCTGGCCCACAACCTGTACCTCGAGAGCGAGGTCGGGCGCCCGTCGGAAGCCGAGGTCAAGCTGACGCTCTCCGTGCCGGCGCATGCCCGCCTGCCCAAGATCGCCCGCTACACGCTCGACTGGGGCGACGCGGGCGGCGCCCAGCCCGTCGCCGTCGATCCGCCGGCCGCCATCGACGCCGTCCTCGCCGGGCTGACCCTGACCCACCGCTACCGCGGCACCGGCAGCTACGCCGTCCGCCTGACCCTCGAGCCGGCCGCCGGCGAGGGCGCCGCCCCGGTGGTCTTCGAGACCGCCGTCGACGTCGACCTTCCGACCATCTTCCTGCCGCTCGTCGTCAACGGCTTCGACCTGGCGGGCGCGCCCGCCCCGGCCGCGGCGGTCCTGCCGACGCGCGACTAGCCCGTCTGCAACCCTCTGCAGGGGAGGGGCCGCGCGGCCCCTCCCCTGCCCCTCCCGCCGTTGCCACCCCGGCCGGTCCGATGAGGGCGGGCCCGAGACGAGGCCGGTCCGCCTGGGGCAGGTCCGAGACAGGGCAGGTCTGAGACAGGGCAGGTCTGAGACCTGCCCCTACCCATCCCCACACGGCAACGACCATGCGATCGTCTGGTAGATTGCCTGGAGCGCCGCCCCATCCGGCGCATAGCTGTACCGCGCCGCGCTCCCCGCGATCTCCACCAGGAGCCCCCCGTCCGCGTCCGCCCCCAACCCGATCCCGAAGATCGCCACCCCCCGCGACCGCAGCGCCGCCGCCGCCGCCAGCGCCGCCGCCTCGCTGCCGCCCGACGGCCGCCCATCGGTCAAGAGCACCACGATCGGCAGGTTTGCCCCGTTCCGCCGCGGACCCGAGAGCTCCTCAAAGGCCTTCTCCAGCCCCAGGTCGATCCGCGTCCCCGACGCCCGCGGCAGCGCGTCCAGCGCCCGTTCCACCGCCCCCCGATCGCCCGTCAACCCCTGCACCAGCGCCGCCCCGTCGTTGAACGCCACCACCGCCGCCCGGTCCGCCGGCAGCCCGAGAAAGCCCACGAACGCCCGCGCCGCCCGCCGCGCCGCGTCGAGCTTGGTGTCGCCGCCCGCCCCCGTCGCCCCATCCATGCTCGACGACGTGTCGATGACCAGTACGACGTCCGACTTCAACGCCGGGCAGCGGCGTTGGAACAGGATCGGCAGGTAGAGCGCCCGATTCCCGACCACCTCGACACGCGGCACCGGGAACACCGCCTTGCCGGCTTGCCCGACCCCGTCCAGGTAGTCGCCCGCCGCCCGCACGTTCGTCGGCCAGACCCCGGCCTGGGCCGGCCGGACCCGGTACGTCAGGCGGAACCCCGCCGGTGGGACGTCCGCCAACGTCCAGCGCAGCGTCCGCGCCGCGGCGTCCCAGGCCGCCGGCGGCGCCGCCGAGCCCGGTTCGAGCACCATGTTCGCCGGCAGCACGTCCACCACCTCGATGCTCCGGAGCAGCGTGCCGGTGACCAGCCGCCGCGCGATGCGCGCGTACACCCGGGCGAGCTCGACCTCGGTCGGCGCCTCGAAGTAGCGATCCGCGGCCCCGGCCAGCTCGGTCAGCAGTCCCCCGTCGACGTCCCCCCCCAGCCCGATGGCGAACAGCGCGATGCCCGCCTGCCGGGCGGTGGCCGCCTCGCGCCGCGCGCCATCCGCATCCTCCGGCAGCCCGTCCGTCATCAACACGATGGCCTTTTGCGCCCCCGGCCGCGCCCGGCCGCTCGCCAGCTCCCCGCGCGCCGCGCGCAGCCCGTCGGCGATGTTCGTGCCGCCCCGCGCCTGCGCCGCAGCCGCGGCACGGATCACCGCGCCGGCATCGCCCGTCAGCGTCTGCGCCACGTCCGCCGAGCTGGCGAACAGCACCACCCCGGCCTGCACCCGCCGGAAGTCGAGCTCCGCCGTGAAGCTCGCCGCCGCGCCGCGTGCGGCGGCGATCTTCGGGCCCGCCATCGAGCCGGACTGGTCGATGACCAGCACCACGTCGAGGTCGACCGGCTCCGACGGGCAGTCGCCGTCGACCGCCAGCGTGACGGTGACCGCGTCGCCCGCGCGCACCCTGGCCGGCGCCGCCGTCTTGGCCGGCACGACGTCGCACCGGTTCCCGACCGGCGGCACGTCGGCCGAGCCTCCGCCCACCGGGGCGTACACCAGCACCCGGCCGCCCCGCCCGTCGACCACCAGCACGCCGCCCGCCGGGTTGACGTCGAGGTCCACCGGCGTCCCGTCGGGCGCCGCGTCCCATGCCGCGCGCAGCCCGCCGCCCGCGTCGTACTTGCGGACCCACCCGTCCGCCGTCAGCACGAACCAGCCGCCCGTCGCCGCGCCGGCCGCCACCCGCACCACGCGCCCGGGGAACGCCCAGCGCGCCGTCTCGGCGCCCGTCGACGCGTCGAGCACCCGCAGCGCCTGCACCCCGCGGTCGGCGACCAGGACCTGCGCGCCGCTCGCCGCGACGTCGACGATCAAGCCGGCCAGCGGCACGTCGACGGCCGGACCCCGCTGCCCGCCCGGCGCCGTGCCGCCCGGGTCGAACCGCAGCAAGCGCCCCCGCCCGACGTCGGCGACCGTCAGCACGGCCCCGTCGGAAGCCGCGGCCGTGAGCCACGTCCCGGACCGGTTGCCGCTCCACGACCAGCGCACCGCGCCGTCCGCGCCGCGCGCCGTGACGCCGTCCCCCGCCACGACGTACACGCCGTCGCCCGGGCCGCGCGCCACGTCGACCGCGCCGTCGGCCCGGACCTGCCGCAACGGCACGCCGCCCGGCCCCCAGCGCTGGACCCGCGGCCACGCGTCGGCCAGGTAGGCCCCGCCGTCCGCCGTCGCGGCCACCCGGCGCGGCCCGGGCAGCGTTCCCACCGCCGCCGGCAGGTCGCCCCAGGTGGCCGTGGCGCGGCCCGCGCTCCGGTCGGCGTAGTGCACCACCTGACTGGCGATGGCCCAGCTGTCCTGGACCGTGGCGACCAGGCCGTCGCCCGGCCCCACGGCGATGCCGCGCCCGCCGTTGAGGCCGTCGAACCGCACGGGCGACACCGTCAGGAAGAAGCTGCGGTACGTGACGATCTCCTCGAACGAGATCGTGAAGGGCGTCGTGCCCGCCACCGCCACGTCCAGCGGGCGGTTGCGCAGCCCGCCCGCCACCGCGGCGAGCGTGCGCTTGAGCGCACCCTCGGCCGAGACCTCGAGCAACGGCCCGTCGGCGCGGCCGGGGTCGGCGACGAACACGTCGCCCTCGTCGTCGACGGCCATGCCGCGCGGCGCGACGAACGGCAGGACCGCGTCGACGCCTTCCCCCTGTCCCCACACGGCCAGCGCCACGCCGGCCGTGTCGTAGACGGTCACCCGCGGCGCGGCGGCATCCGACACGTACACCCGCCCGCCGCCGGCCGCGATCCCCACGGGGCGATACCCCAGGCGCCACTCCGCCAGGAACCGGCCGCCGGCAGCGTCGAACACCTGCAGCCGGCGGTTGCCGGCATCGGCGACGAAGACCCGCCCGCCGTCGACCTCGACGTCGCTCGGCGCGTCGAGCTGACCGGCCTCGCGTCCGGGCGCGCCGATCCGCCGCACCCCCTGACCCGTCGACATCAGCACGTGCACCACGCCCTCGGCGCTGTCGGCAACGTACACCATGCCGTCGCCGTCGACGTCGATCCCCTCCGGCGCGGTGAGCTCGCCCAACGGCCGCGGCTGGGGAGCCGCCGGCCATGTCGCGACGCGCGCGTACGACTCGGGCAATGCGGTCGGCTGGGCCGCCGCGGGTGCCGCGGCGAGCCCGAGCCACAGGGCGGCGGCACCGGCAGGCAGCCGCCGCCACCGCGGCATGGGCGCGCGATGCGGGCGTGACGGGAGGGGGCTGGGGGCCATGGGAGATCCTCCGGATCCGGTCGAGCGTGCGTCGGATGGTGAAAGACGGTCGAAGGGGATTAACACTGGTCGTTCGGGTGGCGTTAGGCAGGCATGGTGCCGGGGCGCGGCCGCCGCTCGCGGAGGCCCCGGTCTCACCCGATTGACCCCCCCGGCGCCGACCGCCATAATCACGGGCGCCAGCGCCGACCGCCGATGGAGGGATTTCCCGCGCATGGCCGACATCGCAAGCCCCAGCCGCTACACCTTCGTTCCGTACTCGACCGATTGGCCGGCCGAGTTCGAACGCGAGTCGGAGCGCCTCCGTGGCCTCCTGGGAGACGCACTCGTCACCGTGCACCACATCGGCAGCACGTCGGTCCCCGGCCTGGCGGCCAAGCCGATCATCGACGTCCTGCCGTGCGTGACGTCGCTGGAGGCCGTCGAGGCCGCCACCCCGCGGCTCGCCGCCGCCGGCTATCGGGCCTGGGGCGCGTACGGGCTGCCGGGCCGACGCTACTTCACCCGAGACCGCGACGGCTGGCGCACCCACAACGTCCACATCTATCGGGTCGACGACCGAGACGTGACCCGTCACCTTGCCTTCGCCGCGTTCCTGCGCCACCACCCGGACGTTCGCGACGCCTACGCCGCCGTCAAGCGCGACGCCTACGCCCGCCACCCGGCCGACATCGCGGCCTACGCCGACGCCAAGGACGCCTGGATCAAGCGGGTCGAGCGCGACGCGCTCGCATGGTTCACCGCGGCGCGCCCCGGCGTCGCGCCGGGCGCCGCACGGGCCTGAAGCGGGCCATGGTCGTACGCCGCCTTGCGCTGGCCGCCGGCGCCGTGCTCGCCGCCGGCGCCGGGACGTGGCTCTACCTGCGCGCGAGCCTGCCGCCGCTTTCCGGCGCGCTCGACGTCCCGGGGCTCGACGCCGCGGCCGAGATCGTCCGCGACGCCGACGGGGTGCCGCACATCCGCGCCGCCAGCGACCACGACGCGTGGTTCGCTCTCGGCTTCGCCCACGCGCAGGACCGGCTGTGGCAGATGGAGATGCAGCGCCGGGTCGGCACAGGCCGGCTGAGCGAGGTGCTCGGCGAAGCGACCGTCGAGACCGACCAGTTCCTGCGGACGCTCGGCATCCACCGGGCCGCCGAGGCCGCGCTGGCCCACGCCAGCCCCGATGCGCGCGCCGTGCTCGACGCCTACGCCGCCGGGGTCAACGCCTGGCTGGGCGCCGGGCATCCCCTGCCGCCGGAGCTCACGCTGCTGGGGGTGCGGCCCGCGCCGTGGACACCGCTCGACTCCATGGCCTGGGCCAAGATGATGGCGTGGGACCTCGGCGGCAACTGGGACGACGACCTGCTCCGCGTCCGGCTCGCCCAGGCGGTGGGCCCGGAGCGCGCGGCCGAGCTCCTGCCGGACTACCCGCCCGACGGCGCGACCATCGTCGCCGCGGCGCACGTGCCCGCCGCCATGAGCGACGCCCTCCTCGACCTCGACATGCGCCTCCAGGTCGACCATCGTCTCGGCGGGCGGGACGTCGGCAGCAACAACTGGGTCGTCGCCGGCCGCCACACGGCCAGCGGCCTGCCGCTCCTCGCCAACGACCCGCACCTCGGCGCGCGCATCCCGTCCACGTGGTACCTCGCCGAGATCGAGGGCCACCGCATCCACGTCGCCGGGGCCACGCTGCCCGGGCTGCCGGGCGTGCTCGCGGGCCGCAACGAGGCCATCGCGTGGGGCGCCACCAACCTCGGCCCGGACGTCCAGGACCTCTACCTCGAGCGCCTCAACCCCGACGACCCCAACCAGTACGCCATCGGCGACCGCTGGGTCGACATGCGGATCGTCGAGGAGACGATCGTCGTCAAGGGACGCGACGCGCCGATCCGCTGGGCGGCGCGCGCCACCCGCCACGGGCCGCTTGTCAGCGACGCCAGCGACACGCCGGGCGCCCCGCTCGCGCTGCGGTGGACGGCGCTCGACGACGACGACACGACGCTCGACGCGTTCCTCGACCTGCAGCTCGCCGCCGACTGGGAGCAGTTCCTCGCCGCGCTCAGCCAGCTCGTCGTGCCAGGCCAGAACTTCGTGTACGCCGACCGGGCCGGCAACATCGGATACGCGGCCACGGGCCGGATCCCGATCCGCCCGGCCGGCGACACCGGCGGCGTGCCGCTCCCGGGCTGGGAGGACGGCCACGCGTGGAGCGGGTGGATCCCGTGGGACGCGCTGCCGCGCGTGCTCGACCCGGCGGCGGGCTACATCGTGACCGCCAACAACCGCGTGGTCGACGACGACTACCCGTTCTCCATCGCGCGGAGCTGGACGCCGCCGTACCGCGCCGGGCGGATCATCGAGGCGCTCGACGCGCGCATCGCGGCCGGCGGGCGCCTCGACGTCACCGCCATGGCCGCCATCCAGGGCGACCAGACCAGCCACCAGGCGCGCGAGCTCGCGCCGCGCCTCGCGTCGATCGCGCCCGCCGACGCGCGCCAGGCGCGCGCCGTCGACCTCGTGCGCGCGTGGGACGGCCGTCTCGGCGCCGAGAGCGCCGCCGCGGCGATCTACAGCGCGTGGTTCATCGCGCTGGGTGAAGCCGTCGTCGCCGACGACCTCTCCGGCGCGCTCTACGAGCGCTACACCGAGCGCACGCACCCGCAGTTTCTCGTCGACGTGATTGCCCGCCGCGATGCCGCATGGTGCGACGACGTGCTCTCGGCGCCCCGCGAGGACTGCGACGCCATCGCGCGCCGCGCGCTCGACACGGCGCTCGACAGCCTCGAGGCGCAGATGGGGCCCGACCCGGGCGCGTGGCACTGGGGCACCGTGCACCGCACCCAATACGCCCACCAGCCGTTCAGCGAGGTCCCGTACTTGCGACCGTTCTTCCACCGCAGCATCGCCAACGGCGGCGACGGCTACACCGTCAACGTGGCGCCGGTGCGCCTGGCCGCACGCTACGAGCAGCATCGCGTCCCGAGCTACCGCCAGATCGTCGACCTCTCGCCAGCCGACGACAGCCGCTTCATCGTCACCACCGGGCAGTCCGGCCACCCGCTGAGCCCGCACTACGACGACCTCATCGCCCGTCACCAGGCGGTGGAGGACCTGCCGATGCGCTTCGGGCAGGCGATCCCCGGCGGGAAGCGGCTGGTGCTGCGGCCGCAGGGCAACACCGGGGTGAAGCATCCGAGATGAAGGCAGGAGATCCCGTGGACACCGGCAAGACACCATCCGACAACGGAACCCGCCCGGAGGGCAGGCAGTCGGCCCCGAAGCGCTCCGCAGGCGCCACCGCGCCAACGCGGACCCCGGCGCGCGCCGCGGAGCGCCGCCCACGCGCCGCCGGACCCGGCAAGCGCGCGCCGCGGCGCACCGAGTCTTCGGC
>QEVT01000420.1 GCA_003576755.1 bacterium
GGCCCGGACGCCGAGGCGGGCAGTGAGCCCGAGACCGCCGCCGGCGCTCCCGTCGGATGCTCGCGCGGCAGCGCGCCCGCCGGCGCCGCAGGCGTCCCCCTGCCCCCGCCTCCGCTGGACGCCGCCGCCGGCGCCCCACCGGCCTCCGGCCCGCCGCCGAGGACGGTCTGCATCAGCGCCAGCTCGAGCGGCAGCGACGGCAGCGCGCGGTCGGCGGCCGGGCGCGCCTCGTTGAAGCGGTGGATCATCGGCACCAGCGCCGTCGTGGGCAGCCGGCCCGCCTGGTCGCGCATGCGGGCCAGCGTGTCGTCCGCCACGGCCAGGAGGTCGGCGTCGACCCCCGTCTGGATCAACAGCAGCCCGCGCAGGTAGCCCAGGATCTGCGACTGGAGCTGGCGCACGTCGGTGCCGCGGTCCACCGCGCCGTTGATCAGCCGCAGCCCCGCGCCGCCGTCGGCGGCGATCACCGCGTCCACCAGGCCCGCCACCACGTCGCCCGTGGGCACCCCGAGGATCGCCTGCACCGCCTCGACCGAGATGGCGTCGCCGGTGGCGACGAGCTGGTCGAGCAGGCTCTCGGCGTCGCGCAGCGAGCCCGTGGCCGCGCGCGCCACCAGCTCGAGCGCCGCCGGGTCGGCCGTCACGCCCTCGGCGGCGCAGATGCGCGCGAGCTTGGCAGCCGTGACCGCCACGCCCTGCCGGCGGAAGTCGTGGCGCTGGCAGCGTGAGAGGATCGTGTCGGGGATCTTGTGCACCTCGGTGGTGGCCAGGATGAAGATCGCGTGGCCGGGCGGCTCCTCGAGCGTCTTGAGCAGCGCGTTGAAGGCCGCCGTCGAGAGCATGTGCACCTCGTCGACGATGTAGACCTTGTAGCGCGCCTCGGTGGGGGCGAACCCGATCTTGTCGCGCAGGTCGCGCACGTCGTCGACGCCGGTGTTGGACGCGGCGTCGATCTCGATGAGGTCCATCGAGCGGCCCTCGGTCATGGAGACGCACGTCGGGCACGCGTTGCACGGCCTGGCGTCGCCGGCGCCGGTGCAGTTGACGGCCTTGGCGAGGATGCGCGCCACCGACGTCTTGCCGGTGCCGCGCGGGCCGGTGAAGAGGTAGGCGTGCGCGAGGCGCTGGGTGGCCACGGCGTTGCGCAGCGTCTGGATGATGTGGTCCTGGCCGAGGACGTCGTCGAACGACTGCGGACGCCAGCGGCGATAGAGGGCTTGGGCGGCCATGGCGGTGCTTTCGTTGCGCGGGTGTCGCCCGGCGCCGGGGGCCGGCCGGGGGGTGGTGCGTGCGCGCGGGCAAGTGTAGCAGGCGGCCGATGGCGCGCCAAGGGGCCGACCGGGGGCGCGAGGCTGCACCGCGGCGGGTTCTGCGGCATACTATTTTCATGCCGCCGCCCGACACGCCCGCCCCTCCCGCCAGCCCCGGCGCCGACGCCGGGCGGCTGTACGCGGCCTGCGTCTCGCCGCGCGAGGCCGAGCGTGTCGAGGCGTTCGAGACCCTCGGGCGCTGGCTGTACCGCGCGCTGTGGCGGCACGTCCAGGGCGACCCGCGGCTGGACCACCTGGCGGCAGACTGCGCCCAGGACGCGCTGGTCACGATCTGGGAGCAGCTCGCGGCCGGCCGCGGCCCGGAGCAGCCGGCCAGCTTCCTCGGGTGGTCGGTCCGCATCGCCACCAACAAGCTCGTCGACGAGATGCGCAAGCTCGAGCCGACGCCGCGCGTCAACCGGTCGAAGCGCGTGGCGCTCAGCCAGCAGGTGCGCCTGGACGTGCCGGAGGCGGAGGGCGGGGCCGACGGCCGGACGCTGGGCGACCGCATCGCCGACGCCGCCGCGCCCGCGCTCGAGGACCGCATGGCCTACGTCGAGCTCCACGCCCTGTTGAACGAGATCCACCGGATCCGGTCGGTCAGCGCCAACTCCAAGACGGTGCTGCTGAACGGCTTCCTCGACGGCTGGGACGACGCCGAGCTGGCCGAGCACCTGGCCACCTCGGCCCGCAACGTGCACGTCATCCGCTGCCGCGACCTGGCCAAGCTGCGCCAGGAGGGCGACTTCATGCAACGCCTCCGGCGGTTCTTCGCATGACCGCGCCGCGGGCGCGGCGCGCTGAAAACATCCGGGCCGGTATTTCGTCACACCTCGGGCGGGGCCGCGGCCGCCGCCGAGGAAGGAACGCCTGAAACCCATGGAATGCCGTGACGCGCGGCGCTGGCTCGCCGTCGACCTGAAGACGCTCCCGGAGTCGGTCCGGGCCGACGCGCGCGCCCACCTCGCGGGGTGCGCGGCGTGCCAGGCGTGCCTGGACCGCCTGGGCGCGGCGATCCTGTCGGCGGCCGAGGACGAGATCCCGTGCGCCGAGTGCCGCGCCTGGCTGGACCGCTACGTGGCGCTCGAGCTGGCGGGGGCCGACCCGGCGCGCGCGTTCGCGCTGGTGCACGCCCACCTCGCCCGCTGCCCGGAGTGCGCCGACGACCGGCGCTTCCTCGTGGCCAGCCTGCGCGCGCTGGAGGACGACGGGGCGGCCGAGCCGGCCGCGTACCCGCGCCTCAGCGT
>QEVT01000044.1 GCA_003576755.1 bacterium
GCAGGCGCGACGAACGGGGCGGCCTGCTCGGCGACCGCGCGGGCGTTGGCCGTCAGGAAGTCGAGCTCGCGCTGCTGGCTGAACCGCCGCACGAGCGAGAGCGTCAGCGTTCCGAGGATGCCGACGGTGAGGACGGTGAGCATGACGTAGCTGGCCACCAGGCGCCAGCGGATCGAGGTGAACATCGCGCATGACCCTCATGGGCAGGCGCCCCCCGCCATGGACGGCTGGGCGCCGGGGCTGGAGCGCGGGCACCGTCCGCGGCCGGCTCGGCGGCCCACGGACGGTGTCCCGCGCTCCCCGGGACGTCGATCGGGCTCAGGCGTCGCCGTGCGCCGCCGGCGCGGCCGGGACGGCGGGGGCGGCCGGCGCCGCGGGCGGCGCGACCCCGTCGAGACCGTCCGGCGCCGGAAGCGGCACGATCTCGCTCGGCGCATCCGCCTCGCCGTGACCGAAGATGCGCCCGAGCTGGCTGTCGAGCTTCCAGGTGAACGTGCGCGTGAAGCCGGGATGGGGGCCGTCGTCGCCCTCGATCAACCGGATGACCGGGCCGTCGGCATAGGTCACGCCGAGGTACGCCGTGCCGGGCGCGTCGGGCCGCTCGCCGAGGGTCGCCGTCACCGTGATCGGCTCGACCTTGGCCTCGAGGGTCACCACGCCCGATCCGTCGTCGCGGCGGACCTCCTCGGCCCGGTTAACGGTCAGCGCGACGGTGTCACCGGGCTTGCGGGCCGCGACGAGGTCGCGGAGCGGCTGCCCGTCGACGGCGGTGATCACGTCGCCGGGGCGCAGGTCGGCCGCGGCCGCCGGCCCGCCGTCGGCGACGGTGTCGACGCGGGCGCCGGCGCTCAGCGGCCCGTGCAGCATGCGAATCGCCGCCACGCCGCCGGCCCCGCACGGCACGAGGCCGAGCAGGCGCCCGTGCGCGTCGTCGAGCGTCGCCGTGAGCGTCCGCGCGTCGTCGCCGCGCTGCACCTTGAGCTCGACCGAGTCGCCGGCCTTGCGGTCGGCGAGGGCGCGGTGGAGGTCGGGCAGCCGGTCGACGGCCTGGCCGCCGACGGCCAGCACGATGTCGCCGCGCCGGACGCCGGCGCGGGCCGCGGGGCCGTCCTTGACCAGCGCCGAGACCACGATGCCCGGGCCGGTCTCGAGGGCGCCGCCGGCGCCGTCGGCCAGATCGACGAGCACGTCGTGGGCGGCGCCTGCCGGGATCGCGACCCCTGCGGTGTAGGCCGTGACCTCGACCGCGTCGCCGTTTGCGTCCGGGCCCGCCTCGTCCCGCGCGCCGTCGCCGGCCTCGCCGGCCGCGGCACCGGTCTGCGCCGCCGTGTCCGCCTGCGCGAGGGCGGCGAGCCCGCCGCGGTACCGATACGTGGCGGCGAGGGCGAGCGCCAGGGCGCCGAGGGCGCCGGCGGTGGCCGCGACGGTCAGGATGCGTCTGAACATTCATCGACTCCTTTGATCGATCGCCTGTCTCGGGCGGCAGGCCGGTTGCCCGGCCGCCCATCCACCACGATACCGGGTGCGTGTTGGGGTGCGTTTGCCGTTGCGTGAAGATCCCGCAACACGCGCGGCCGCCGCCGACGCCGTCACGCGCTGCCGGGCGGCTGAAACTTGTAGCCGACGCCGCGCACGGTCACCAGCCAGCGGGGATCGGCCGGGTCGTCCTCGAGCTTCTGGCGCAGGTGGCGCATGTGCACGTCGACGGTGCGGCTGTTGCCGACGTCGCTCTCGTAGCCCCAGATGGCCTCGATGAGGGCGTCGCGGTCGAACGGGCGGTCGGGGTGCGCGACGAGGTGGCGGAGCAGCCGGAACTCGATGGGCGTCAGGTCCACCGCCTGCCCGCGCCGCACGACGACCATGCGCTCGAGGTCGAGCTCGATGTCGCCGAAGACCACCCGGCGCGCCGCGGGCTCGCCGGCGAGCTCGCCGTAGGCGCGGCGCAGGAGCGCCCGGATCCGCGAGTGCAGCTCGCGCAGGCTGTAGGGCTTGACGACGTAGTCGTCGGCCCCGAGCTCGAGGCCCAGGACCTTGTCGACCTCGTCGTCGCGCGCGGTGAGCATGAGGATCGGCTGCCGGCGCCCGCTCGCGCGCAGGCGCCGGCACACGTCGAAGCCGCTGATGTCGGGCAGCCGGACGTCGAGGAGGACGAGGTGCGGGTCGTGCTCGCTTGCCAGCGTCAGGGCACGCTCGCCCGTCGCGGCCCACTCGACCGCGAAGCCCTCCTGGGTCAGCGCGTAGACGAGCCCGCGCGCGACCGCCCGTTCGTCCTCGACGACCAGGATGCGGTGCATCACTTGATCTCGAGCAGCTCCACGTCGAAGACCAGCGTGGCGTTGGCCGGGATGAGGGGCGGCGAGCCGGCCGCACCGTAGCCGAGCTTGCCGGGGATCTTGAGCTGCCGCTTCTCGCCGACCCGCATGCCCGTCACGCCCTCGTCCCAACCCTGGATCACTTCCTGGGCGCCGAGGGTGAACTCGAACGGCGCGCCGCGCTTGAGCGAGCTGTCGAACAGCGTGCCGTCTTCCAGCCAGCCGGTGTAGTGGACCGCGACCGTGTCCTCGTTCTCGGCCAGGCCGCCGTCCCCGGGCTGGACGATCGCGTACTGCAGCCCGCTCGCCGTGGTCGTGTACTCGGCCACCTCGGCCGGCTTGTCCGGAACCACCGGCGCGGGCTCGACGCCGAGCATCTCGACCTCGAAGAGCAGCGTGGCGTTGGGGGGGATTACCGGCGGCGCGCCGTCCGCGCCGAACGCCAGGTCGGGCGGGATGGCGAGCAGGCGCTTGCCGCCGACCTTCATCCCGGAGCACCCCTCGTCCCAGCCCGGGATGACCTGCGCCGCGCCGAGCTGGAACTTGATCGGCTCGCCGCGCTCGACCGAGCTGTCGAACCGCGTGCCGTCCTCGAGGTAGCCGGTGTAGTTGATGCTGACGAGCTGATCCTTGGCCGCCGGCTCGCCCTCGCCGACGGTGAGGTCCTCGTACCGCAGCCCGCTGTCGGTGGTCACGGCCTTGTCGCTCATGGTCGGCAAGGGCACGGGCGTGGGCGCCGCGGGAACGCCGGCGTCGTCCGGGGCGGCCGTGGCCGCCGCGACCTCGGTGGCCGCGGGCGCGGCCGGGGTGCCGTCGCCGCCGTCCGTGCCGCCGCAACCGGTCACGAGCAGCAACCCGGCGGGCACGCAGGCAAGCCAGAAGAGCTTCATCGAACGCGATCCTTTGTGGGTGGAAGGGCATGGCTGCCGCCGGAGCGCTCGCCGGAGGGATCGGGTGCGAGGCGTCGATCCCCGGCGCCGCGTGCGCGGCGGTGGTTCAGCATACGCTGAACACCGGCCGGCGGCAACCGGGTGGCTGTGGTTGTGGTACCATGGCGCGGCCATGACGGCAAGTCGAGCGGCACGTGCGCCGCGCCCCAACCCCTGTCGACGGCCGCGATGATCGCCGCCGTGCTGTTCGTGCTCGGCCTTGCGCTGCTCCTGGGGGGCGGCGAGATCCTGGTCCGCGGCGCCGCACGGCTGGCGGTCGCGATGGGCATCGCCCCGGTCGTCGTCGGGCTGACGGTGGTGGCGTTCGCCACGAGCGCCCCGGAGCTTGCCATCGGGATCCAGGGCGTGCGGGCGGGGCAGGCCGACCTCGTCGTCGGCAACGTCGTCGGCAGCAACATCGCGAACCTGATGCTCATCCTCGGGCTCTCGGCGGCGATCTCGGTGCTCGTCGTCGACCAGAAGCTGATCCGCGTCGACGTGCCGCTGATGGTCGCCGTGTCGGCGGGGGTCTGGGTGCTCGCCGTCGACGGACGCGTGGGCCGCGGCGAGGGTAGCCTGCTCTGCGCCGGCATCGTCGCGTATGTCGTCGCGGCCGTCCGGGCCAGCCGCCGGGCCCACCCCAGGGTCGCCGACGCGGACGCCGACGCCTACGGCGAGCCGCTTGCGGCGGGGCCGGGCGCGTGGCGCGGGAGCCTGGCGCGCGTCGCGGCCGGCGTCGCGGCGCTGGTGCTCGGGGCCCGCTGGCTGGTCGAGGGCGCGACGGCTGCGGCGCGCGCGCTCGGCGTGAGCGAGCTCGTCATCGGGCTGACGATCGTCGCGCTCGGCACGTCGCTGCCCGAGCTGACGACGTCGGTGGTGGCCACGCTGCGCGGCGAGCGCGACATCGCCGCGGGCAACGTCATCGGGAGCAACATCTTCAACCTGCTCTCGGTGCTCGGCCTGACGGCGCTGGTTTCGCCGCACGGCGTCGCGGTGTCGCCGGCGGTGGCCGCGTTCGACCTGCCGGTGATGGTCGCCGCGAGCATCGCGTGCCTGCCGATCTTCTTCGTCGGCAACCGGATCTCCCGCCTTGAGGGCGGGCTGTTCCTCGTGTACTACGCCGTGTACGTCGCGTACCTGGCGGTCGACGCCGCCGGCCACGACGCGCTGACCGCCCTCAACCAGGCCGTGTGGTGGTTCGTCGTGCCGCTGAGCGCCGTCACGCTGCTCGTGCTGTGGCACCGGCAGCTCAAAGCGGCGAGCCGCGCCGGCCGTGTGCCGCCGCATGCACCGACCCCGGTGCGACGCCCCGGGTCGCCCGAGCCGAACCCACCAGGAGACACAACCATGGTCATCGATCCCACACCCGTCAGCGCCCTGATGAACACCCGTTTGGTCACGGTTGAGCCCGGCGACAGCCTCGGGACGGCCCTGGCCCGCATGACCGAGGCCCGTGTGCACCGCCTCCCGGTCGTCGAGACCACGGGAGGGGACACGGTGTTGGTGGGCATCATCAGCGACCGCGATGTGCGGCTTGCCGCCGACTCTCCTTACACCGGCGATGCACCCGAGGTCATCGTGGCTCGGCTGCACGACATCCGGGTGGCCACCGTCATGACGCCGGTCGAGCGCGTGGTGAGCGTGTCGCCGATGACGCTGGTCCCGGCGGCCGCCGAGCTGATGTTGGCGCACCGGATCGGCGGCCTGCCGGTCGTGGAGATCGAGGGCCACCGCCCGTTCCTGGTCGGCATCCTGACGCGCTCGGACCTGATCGCGCACCTCATCCGTCTGGAGACGGCGCCGGACGCGACCTAGCCACGGCGCCGGCCACAGCGGAATGTCACCCCTCGCGCGCCGGCAACACCGTCCCCTCGGCCGTGCCGAAGCCGACGCGGTGGCGCACGCCCTGGCACCATCCGGTCATGATGACGCGGTCGCCGTCCTCGAGGAAGCGCCGCTCGTCGCCGTTGGGCAGGCGCAGCGGCATGCTCCCGCGCCACGTGATCTCCAGCAGGCTGCCGCGGCTGTCGGGCGTCGGCCCGCTGATGGTGCCCGAAGCGAGCAGGTCGCCGGTGCGCAGGTTGCAGCCGCCGACGGTGTGGTGGGCGACCTGCTGGGCGAGGCTCCAATAGAGCTGGCTGAAGTTGGTGCGGCACACGGTCAGCGGTGTCTTGAGCCGCTCGGTCCGCCGCATCGCCTCGCTCTGCACGGCGACCTCGAGCGCGATGTCGAAGGCCTGCGCGCCGTCGGCCTGAAGGTACGGCAGGGGCGTCGGGCGCTGGTCGGGCCCGGCGCAGCGGAACGGCTCGAGGGCCTCGAGCGTCACGACCCACGGCGAGACCGTCGTCGCAAAGCTCTTGGCGAGGAACGGCCCGAGCGGGACGTACTCCCAGCGCTGGACGTCGCGCGCGCTCCAGTCGTTGACGAGGACCAGCCCGAAGACGTGGTCGAGCGCCTGGTCGACGGGGATCGGCGTGCCGAGCGGGTTGCCGGGGCCGACGAGCGCGCCGACCTCGAGCTCGAAGTCGAGCTCGCGGGTCGGGCCGAAGTCGGGCGCGGCGCCCTGGCCGTCGTGGGTCTGTCCGAGCGGGCGGCGCACGGGCGTGCCGCTGACGACGACCGAGCTGGCGCGGCCGTGGTAGCCGACCGGCAGGTGCAGCCAGTTGGGCATGAGGGCGTTGTCGGCGCCGCGGAACATGGTGCCGACGTTGGTGGCGTGCTCGCGCGACGAGTAGAAATCGGTGTAGTCGCCGATCTCTGCCGGCAGGAGCAGCTCGACGTCGCGTGCCGGCAGGATGGCCTGGGCGCGCAGCGGCGGGTCGTCCTGGAGGGTCAGCGTCTCGACGTCGAGCAGGTGGCTGAGGCGGGCGCGCGCCTCGCGCCAGGCGGGACGGCCCAGGGCCATGAACGCGTTGAGCGCGGGCGCGCTGAACACGCGCCGGCCGGTCAGCTCGGGGCCGTCGAACAGGCCGGCCGCCTCGAGCACGGCGAGGTCGACGACGTGGTCCCCGATGGCGGTGCACACGCGGGGCGCGGGGTCGTCGCGCCGGCGGCAGACGCCGAACGGGAGGTTCTGGATCGGGAAGTGGCTGTCGGCGGGGTGCGAGATGAACGACTGCCGGTGCGGGTCGTGCGTCTGGTCCACGGTGGGCGTGTCCTCCGGTAGGGCGTGGGCGTGGGAGCGACCGCGGCGGGCGGGCTCGCGGCGGGCGCCGCCACGGCGCGGCGGGCAGGGCATCGGTCGGCGCCGGGGCCGCCGCAATCCTAGGCAACCCGGGCGCGGGTGGCAACCGGGCGTCGATTCCTTGCGCCCGGCCACGGCGTGGCCTACGATTGCGCCGACCCTCTCGGGATGACGGAGACGCAGGAGCGAGGCGCATATGTGCGGCGTGATGGGCATGTTCTCGAGCGCGGCGGACGTGCTGCCGGACGTGATCAACGGGCTCTTCCAGATGCAGCACCGCGGCCAGGACGCCTGCGGCATCGCGATCTCGGACGGCAAGCGCATCCGGCTGCACCGCGGGCTGGGCTACGTGCGCGAGGTGTTCCGCGACCGTCCGACGCCGGAGTTTGCCGGCCACGTGGCGTGCGGTCACGTGCGGTACCCCACGCAGGGCAGCAACCGGGTGGACAACGCCCAGCCGCACATGGTGACGACGCTCAGCGGACCGGCGATGGCGCTGGGGTCCAACGGCGACCTGACCAACTACTGGGAGATCCGGCGCTTCCTCGAGGCCGACGGGGTGGACTTCGCCGGCACCAACGACGGCGAGCTGATCCTCAAGTACATCGCGTTCCACCACATTCGGCGCCACCTGCCGATCCTCGAGGCGATCCGCAAGATGCAGGCCGACGTCAAGGGCGCCTACAGCGCGTGCCTGATGACGCGCGACCGGCTGTACGCGATCCGCGACCCGTTCGCCATCCGCCCGCTGTCGTTCGGCTCGGGCGGCGGGCACTGGGTGGTGGCCAGCGAGACCAACGCGCTCGACATCTGCCGGGTCGACCTGGTGGGCGACCTCGAGCCGGGCGAGGTGGTGGAGTTCAGCCGGCACGGCATGCGGCGCCACCCGCACCCGGACGCCCAGGCGCTGCGCGGCGCGCGCACGACGCCGGCGCACTGCGTGTTCGAGCACGTCTACTTCAGCCGGCCCGACTCGATCACGTTCGGTGAGCGCAGCTACGACGTCCGCAAGCGGTTCGGCCGCTGGCTGGCGGAGCACGACACGGTCAAGGGCGACGTGGTGGTGCCGGTGCCGGACTCGTCGAACGCGGTGGCGCTGGGCTACGCGCACGCGTCGGGCATCCCGTTCGAGTTCGGGCTGGTGCGCAACCACTACGTGGGCCGGACGTTCATCAGCCCGGACCAGCCGGGGCGCGACGACGGCGTGAAGCACAAGTTCAACCCGCTGCGCAGCGTGTTCAAGGGCAAGCGGGTGATCCTGGTCGACGACTCGATCGTGCGCGGCACGACGTCGCGCAAGCTCGTGCGGATGGTCCGCGCGGCGGGCGCCAGCGAGGTGCACCTGCGCATCGGCAGCCCGATCACGCAGTACTCGTGCTACTACGGGGTCGACACGCCGGACCGCGAGCAGCTCATCGGCAGCCGGCTGTCGGTCGACATGATCTGCCAGCACCTGACGGCGGACTCGGTGCTCTACATGACGATCGAGGGCCTGCGCGAGTGCGTGGGCGACGGCGCGAGCTTCTGCATGGCGTGCTTCGACGGGGACTACCCGATCCCGATCACCGAGGCGAAGGCTTGGGAGGGATGAGGCGTCCTCACCCCCGCGCCGACAACGCGTACGCCACCCCGGCGCGGATCACCTGCCCGGTGAGCGGCACACCGAGCGCGCCCTCGAGGGCGCGCGCCGTGTCGATCAGGCGCCAGAGGTCGACCCCGGTGTCGACGCCCATCTCGTGCAGCATGTGGACCATGTCCTCGGTCGAGATGTTGCCCGTGGCGCCCGGGGCGTAGGGGCAGCCGCCCAGGCCGCCGATCGACGCGTCGAAGACCGTCACCCCCGCCTGCAGCGCCGCCACGAGGTTGGCCGCGCCCGCGCCGCGCGTGTTGTGGAGGTGCACCGCGACCTCGACCGCCGGCAGCGCCGCGGCCAGGTCGCGGAAGAGGTGGTAGACCTGCCGCGGGTTGGCCATCCCCGTCGTGTCGCCCAGGCAGATCTCGCCGCAGCCCAGGTCCGCGCCGCGCCGCGCGATCTCGATCACCCGCGTCGGGTCGACGTGCCCCTCGTACGGGCACCCGAACGCCGTCGAGATCGTCAGCCGCATCGGCACACCGGCGCCGATCGCCAGCGGCATCGAGTCCGCCAGCGCGGCGAGCGAGTCCTCGATCGACTGGTTGAGGTTGGCGCGGTTGAACGACTCGGTGGCCGAGACCACGAAGTTGAGCATGTCGAGGCCCGCCGCCAGCGCCCGCTCGGTGCCGCGGCGGTTGGGCACCAGGCCCATGAACCGCGTCGGCCCGCGCCGCACCGCGCGCATGATCTCGAGCGCGTCGCGCATCTGCGGCACCGCCCGCGGGTGGACGAAGGCGACGGCCTCGATCCGGTCCAGGCCCAGCCCCACCAGCCGGTTGATCAGCCCGATCTTGACCTCGGTCGGCACGAAGCCCGGCAGGTTCTGGAGCCCGTCGCGCGGGCCGACCTCGACCACCCGCACCCGTGACGGCAGGGCCGTGTCCCAACCGCCCCCGGCGACGGCGGCGTCCGCGCGCGGCGCCATCGCGCCAGCATCGCCGTTGCGCGGCACCGCCGCGTGCGGATCGTGGAGCGGGGAGGGAGAATGGATGCTCATACTCGATATGACGTGCCGACCGGGCGATATGTTATATCTCGCCAGGTCATCACGACTCCGTCGCGCCCCCCGCCGCACGATCGAGCTCGACCAGCGGCACGCCCGGCTGGACCGCGTCGCCCGGCGCGCAGCGCACCGCCGTGACGACGCCCGCGTGGGGCGCGACGATCGGCAGCACCATCTTCATGCTCTCGAGGAGCACGAGCTTTTGGCCGTCGGCCACCGCGTCGCCGGGCGCCACCAGCACCTCGACGACGACGGCCGGGATCGCCGCGGCCAGCGAGGCGTCCGCGCCCGACGCGCGCGCCGCGCCCGCGCGCTGCTCGCGCGTGTAGCGCAGCGTCCGGCCGTTGACCCACACCTGGCGGGCCTGCGGGTCGAGCGCCGCCCCGACGCCGTGCACGCGGTCGTGGCCGCGCTCGAGCTCGAAGACCCCCCCGCCGCCGCCCAGCACCGTCGCCTCGACCGTCCGGCCGTCCTCGAACACCACCTGGAGGCGGTTGCCGCGCCGCAGGATGCGGACCTCGCGGCGCGCCTCGCCCGCGCGCAAGACGACCTTCATGGCACGTTCCTCCACGCCTCGGTGCTCGACCACGGATCGCCCGCCCAGCCGTCCCGCCCGCCCCCATCGCCGCCGGCGCCCGCGCCGCCGTCGCCCGCCCCTCCGCCCGCGCCGCCTGCCGCCAGCGACTCGAACGCCGCGATGGCCAGCCACTCGTCGTCGGTCAGGTCGCCGTCCGGCCGCCAGCCCGGCAGGTGCTCGTCGAGGAAGCGCGTCGTCGTGTCGCCGGCCGCGAAGGCCGGGTGCGCCAGGATCGCCTGGAGGTACGGCACGTTGGTCGTGACGCCGAGCACCACGGTGGCCGCCAGCGCGCCCTGCGCCCGCCGGATCGCCGACGGGCGGTCCCAGCCCTGCGCGATCACCTTGGCGATCATCGCGTCGTAGTGCGGCGAGATCACCGAGCCCGTCGCCACGCCGTCGTCGCAGCGCACGCCCGGCCCGCTCGGGGGCCGGTAGTGGCGCAGCGTCCCGATCGACGGCAGGAAGCCCTGGGCCGGGTCCTCGGCGTACACCCGGCACTCGATGGCGTGCCCGCGCTGCGCGAGGTCGGCCTGCGAGAAGCCCAGCCGCTCGCCGCCCGCGACGCGGATCTGCCACGCCACGAGGTCGAGACCCGTGACCGCCTCGCTGACCGGGTGCTCGACCTGCAGGCGGGTGTTCATCTCGAGCAGGTAGAACGCCCCCGCCTCGTCGAGCAGGAACTCGACCGTGCCGGCGCTGGTGTAGCCCACCTGCCTTGCCAGCGCCACCGCCGCCTCGGTGATCGCCCGTCGCGTCGCCGGCGAGAGCGCAGGCGACGGCGACTCCTCGATGATCTTCTGGTGCCGGCGCTGGATCGAGCACTCGCGCTCGAACAGGTGCACGACGTTGCCGTGCGCGTCGCCGAGCACCTGCACCTCGATGTGCCGCGAGCGCGGGAAGTAGCGCTCGACGAGCAGGTGGTCGTCGCCGAACGCCGAGAGCGCCTCGGCCGCCGCGGCCTGGGCGGCGTCGGCGAACCCCGCGGGCCCCTCGACGATCCGCATCCCGCGCCCACCGCCACCGGCGCTGGCCTTGATGAGCACCGGGAACCCGATCTGCGCCGCCTCGGCCGCCAGCGCCGGCGGCGACAGCCCTCGCCCGTCGGCGCCCGGGATCACCGGCACGCCGGCCGCGATGGCCGCGGCCCGCGCGTTGACCTTCGAGCCGAGCGCCCGCATCGCGTCGGGCGACGGGCCGATGAACACGACCCCCGCCGCGGCGCAGCGCTCGGCGAAGGCCGCGTTCTCCGACAGGAAGCCGTAGCCGGGGTGGATGGCGTCGGCGCCGACCGTGCGGGCGGCGTGCAGGATCTTGTCGATGTCGAGGTAGGTCTCGGCCGCCGTCGTGCCGCCGAGCGGCACGCTGCAGTCGGCGGCGCGGCTCCACACGCTCCCGGCGTCGACGTCGGAGTACACCGCCGCGCTGCGCACGCCGAGCTCGCGGCACGCCCGGAACACCCGCCGCGCGATCTCGCCGCGGTTGGCCACCAGCACCGTCCGGATGGCCGTCACGGCAGCCACCGCGCCTTGCGCCGCTCGAGGAACGCCGCCATGCCCTCGCGCCCCTCGTCGGAGGCGCGGCGGTCGGCGATGAGATGGGCGGTGTACTCGCGGGCCGACACCGGGTCGCCGGTGGACGCGACGAACGGGATGAGCCGCTTGATCGCGGCCTGGGCGTCGGGCCCGGCCGCGCACAGTGCCTCGACGCGCTCCGCCACCGCCAGGTCAAGATCGGCGGCCGGGACCACCCTGCACACCAGGCCGATGGCGCGCGCCCGCGCGGCGTCGAACCGCTCGCCCGTCAGGAACAGCTCGGTGGCCGCGGCCACCCCGATCTTGGGGATGACGTAGGGCGAGATCACCGCCGGCACGAGGCCGAGCCGTGCTTCGCTGAACGCGAACTGCGCGTCCTCGGCCGCCACCGCGAGGTCGCAGGCGGCCACGAGCCCGCTGCCGCCGCCCATCGCGGCGCCCTGCACCCGGGCGATCACCGGCAGCGGGCACTCGCGGATGGCGGTGAAGAGGTCCGCCAGCCGCAGCGCGTCGGCGACGTTCTCGTCGAACGCGTAGCCCGCCATCGCGCGCATCCATGCCAGGTCGGCGCCGGCCGAGAAGACGTCGCCGGCGCCGGCCAGGACGACGACGCGCGGCGCGTCGGCGCCGCCCTCGGGGTCTGCCGGCGCGCCCGCGGCGCGGAAGGCCGCCGTCAGCTCGGCGATCATCGTCGGGTTGAACGCGTTGCGCTGCTCCGGGCGAGCGAGCCGGATGGTCGAGACCGGCCCATCGCGGGCGACGCGGATGGTGGTCGTGGCTGACTGCATGTGCGTCGGGCCCCCCGCGCCCTACATCCGGAACACGCCGTAGGGGCCCTGGACGGGCGCCGGGCGGTTGAGCGTGGCCGACAGCGCGAGGCCGAGCACCGTGCGGCTGTCGGCCGGGTCGATGATCCCGTCGTCCCACAGCCGGGCCGTGGCGTAGTACGGGCTGCTCTCGGCGGCGTACTTGTCGAGGATCGGCTGCTTGAACGCGGCCTCCTCGGCCGCCGGCAGCGGGTCGCGGCCGTCCTGGTTGACCGTCCACAGCACCGTGGCGGCCTGCTCGCCGCCCATGACGCTGATGCGGCTGTTGGGCCACGCGAAGAGGAAGCTCGGGTCGTAGCCGCGCCCGACCATGGCGTAGTTGCCGGCGCCGTGCGATTGCCCGACGAACAGCGTGATGCGCGGCACGGCCACCGTCGACACCGCCGTCACCATCTTCGCGCCGTCGCGGGCGATGCCGCCGTTCTCGTACTGCTGCCCGATCATGAAGCCGGCGATGTTCTGCAGGAACACCAGCGGGATGCCGCGCTGACCGCACAGCTGGACGAAATGGGCCGTCTTCAGCGCGCTCTCGCCGAAGAGGAGGCCGTTGTTGGCCACGATCCCGCACGGGATGCCCCAGATGTGGGCGAACCCGCAGACGATGGTCGGCGCGTAGCGCGCCTTGAACGGGTCGAGCCGCGAGCCGTCGACGATGCGCGCGATGACCTCGTGGACGTCGTAGGCGACGTGCGCGCCGACGGGCAGGACGCCGTACAGCTCGCGCGGGTCGTATGCCGGCGGCTCGGGGGCTTGCGTCGCCAGCCAGGGGGACTTGCGCCGGTTGAGGTTGCCGACGACCTGGCGCACGAGCTCGAGCGCGTGCGGCTCGTCGTCGGCGAAGTGGTCGGCGACGCCCGAGACGCGCGTGTGGACGTCGGCGCCGCCGAGCGCCTCGGCCGTCACGACGGCTCCGGTCGCGGCCCGCACCAGCGGCGGGCCGCCGAGGAAGATCGTGCCGGCCTCCTTGACGATGATGGTCTCGTCGCTCATGGCCGGCACGTACGCCCCGCCGGCCGTGCAGCTGCCGAGGACGGCGCTGACCTGCGGGATGCCGCGCGCGCTCATCCGGGCGATGTTGTAGAAGATGCGTCCGAAGTGGTCGCGGTCGGGGAACACCTCGTCCTGCAGCGGCAGGAACGCGCCGCCGGAGTCGACGAGGTAGACGCACGGCAGGTGGTTCTCCTCGGCGATGGCCTGGGCCCGCACGTGCTTCTTGACGGTGGCCGGGTAGTACGTGCCGCCCTTGACGGTGGGGTCGTTGGCCACCACCATGCACTCCAGGCCGTGCACCCGTCCGATGCCCGTCACGATGCCCGCCCCGGGCGAGTCGTCGTCGTACAGCCCGTACGCGGCCAACGGCGAGAGCTCGAGGAACGGCGTGTCGGGGTCGAGGATGGCCTCGATGCGGTCGCGGACGAGGAGCTTGCCTCGCTCGCGCTGCAGCGCCAGCGTGCGCGGGCTCCGGTTCTCGGCCACCGCCGTTTGGATCGCGTGCAGCCGGGCGGCCAGCGCGCTGTGGTGCGCGTGGTTGGCGCGGAACTCGTCGCTGTTGGGGTTGATGTGGCTGGTCAGGACCGGCATGCGTCTGCACCGCCTGTCGGGTGGGCCGCGGCGCGGCGTCGGTGCGCCGCTCGCGCGGCGGACCGGTCCGCCGGCGGGTGAGGGAGCGCCGCGCGTCGCGAATCGGGCGACGACCCCGGAGGACGGGCACCGCCGGGACGGGGCGGATTCTACGCGGGGGGCGGGGGCGGCGCAAGGCCGGCGCCGCGACAGGCAAGGGGTGCGCGTCGTGCGCGCACCTCTTGCCTGTCGTCGTGCTCGCGCCGCGGGCCCGGAGGCATCGCGGCTCGGGCTCCTCTACGGCGTGCTGTCGAGGTCGAGCTCGCGCGCACCGAGCGGTTGCACCGGTCGGTTGTTGGCCTCGATGATCGCCGTGAAGGCTTCGAGCTGCTCGGCCGACAGCGTCACGGGCGTCGTCATGACGAACCAGCTCACGCCCTCGGTGCACGGCGGCGTGGTCAGCGAGCCGCGGTACCGATAGGTCGTCTGCTCGGCCGGCAGGAAGGCGGCGGCGTCGACGTCGACGCCGACCGACGTCTCGGGGCTCTCCTCGGCCGGCAGGTGGTCCCATACCGGCGCCAGGGCCGTGTTGGCCTCGCCTTCCTCGAGCAGCACGCCGACGACGGCCAGCTTCTTCGCGGCGTCCTTGTGCACCAGGTGCAACTCGGCCGCCGCCGGCTGGCCGCCGATGGTGTGCTCGCTCGGCGCGTGGAAGTGGAACTGGTCCAGGTCGTAGCGATGGCCGTCGACCTCGATGTAGCTGCCGGCGTCGTAGTTGACCTGGATGGTGTGGCCGTTGTTGAGGATGCGGGTGTCGCTGGGCTGGTAGTGGAACGCGATGTTGGCCAGGTCCTCGCTCGTGGCCTGGGTCAGGTCGATCGGGGACTGCTCGGTCCCCGACGCGCAGGTCGCGAACGTGGTATCGAGCTCGCCCCAGTGCTCCGGACCCGCCTCGCCTTCGTAGGCAAAGTGCGGGGTCGCGTGCGCGTCGCCCTCCGCCTCGGCGGCGGTGGCTTCGGGCATGGCGGCGGTGGGCTCGGCGGGTGCTTCGGCCGGCGCTTCGGCCGGCGCTTCGGCTGGCGCCTCGGCGGCCTGGTCGGCGGGCGGAGCCGCCGCATCTTCGGCGGCCGGGGCGCCGCACGCCCCGAGGGCGAGGGCGGCGGCGGCGATGAGGGTCAGTGTCGATCGGGTGCGCACGTCTGGTGCTCCTTAGCTCTTGAGGTTGGGTTCGAACGGTCATCGAGGGCTCGTGCGCGATCCCCTGCGGCGTGAGGGGGCGGGCGTCGCGGCGATGGACGGCGAGTCGCTGGATGGCCGCTATACTTGAACACCGCGCGCCCGCCCCGCGATGCGCACATCGCGCGATGTGTCTTCGGCGCGGTCCGAGAGGAGCCAGGCATGCCCACCGATGCCGCGCCCGTCCGCTGCGGCTGGACCGGCGACGACCCGCAGATGATCGCCTACCACGACGCGGAGTGGGGCGTGCCGCTGCACGACGACGGCCGGCTGTTCGAGTTCCTGGTGCTCGAGGGCATGCAGGCCGGCCTCAGCTGGCGGACCATCCTCCACAAGCGCGAGAACTTCCGGCGCGCCTTCGACGGTTTCGACCCGGCGCGCGTGGCGGCCTACGGCGCGGCCGACGTCGAGGCGCGGATGCTCGACGCCGGCATCGTCCGCAACCGCCAGAAGATCGAGGCCGCCGTCAACAACGCCCGGCGGTTCCTCGAGGTGCAGGCCGAGTTCGGGACGTTCGACGCCTACATCTGGCGCTTCGTCGACGGGCGGCCGATCCGGAACGCGTTCCGGTCGCTCGCCGAGCTCCCGGCCACGTCGCCCGCGTCCGACGCCCTCAGCCGCGACCTGAAGCGGTGCGGCTTCAAGTTCGTCGGCTCGACGGTGTGCTACGCCCACATGCAGGCCACGGGCATGGTCAACGACCACGTGGTCGACTGCTTCCGCTACCGTGCGGTGGGCTGAGCCGGCGGCGCCCCGGGCGGCGTGATGGCGGCCGACGACCGTGCCCGCGCGGCGCTGGCGGAGCTGCGCCGCCTGGCCGGCGACCCCGACGCTCAGGCACGCAGCGCGCTGGGCCTCCTCGGCGGGCGCCCGGACCGGCTGGTGCTCGATGCCGCCCTGGCCTGCCTCGGCCGGCACGCGCTGCCCGAGGCGCGGCCGGCGCTGCTCGACCTCTACGCGGCCTACGACGGGCCGCTGGCGAAGCGCGACCTGGGCTGCCACGTCCGGGCCGCGATCATGGCCGCGCTGCGCCACGTCGCACGCGGCGCCGACCTGCCGGTCGTCGAGCGGGCGCTGGCGACGTATGCGTTCATCCCGCCGGGCCCGATGGAGGTCGGCCAGGCCCTGCGGGCGGCGGCGCTCCTCGCCCTGGCCGAGATCGACATGGGGCTGGCGGGCTACCGCGCCGTCGAGCGGTTGTTCGACCCGCACGTGTCGGGGATGTCGGGCGAGCCGGCGCTGACGGCGGTGCGGGTGCTGGCCGCCGACGGCCAGAGCGTGGCCTTGTACCAGTACGCGCTGGCCGGCGCGCACCCGGCGCCGGAGGTCCTGGCGGAGTGCCTGAAGGGGCTCGCCGACGCCCCGGCGCCGGTGCTCGCGTCGCTGGTCGAGCGCCACCGCGCGGCGGCGGACGAGGCCGTGCAGGTCGGGCTGGTCGACCTGATCCTGGCCCACCCGGGCGGGGCGGCGTTCCACCCCGTGGTCTTCGACCTGATGCGCGGCGCGCGCTCGCACGACCTGTACCACTATCTGGCCTTCGCGCTGGTGGCCAGCCGTCAGCGCGCGCTGGTCGACGGGCTCGCCGCCCTGGCCGGGCCCGAGCGCGACGGGCGGCGGCTGGCCAGCCTGGCCGAGGCGCTGGCCCTGGCGGTCGACGCCCCGGCGGCACGCGAGGCGGTGCGGGCGATCGAGCGGCGGCTGGGGTGACGGCGGGCGGGGGGCACGGGGCGATCGAGGAGGGGCGAGATGGCCACGCGCGTCGCGTGGACAGTGCCGGGCGATCTGTGGCACGGCGCTCGGCGGCTGCTTCCCAAGAGAATTGGGTGTTGACAAAGTGGGGGGGGCGTGTTGTAAAATGCGCCACCGTGCAGCGCCACGAGTAGAAGTGACGATCACAGCCTATTGCGAGCATGCGGGACGGGCCATCGCCAGCAGAGCGGCAACGCGACGCACGCGCTTCTTCGGTGTACATGGAACGTTGCCGCGCAGGATAGTGGACGTGGTCGAACCCGTGGCTGAAACCGAGCTCGGCTTCCTAGAAACAGTGAGAGGGAACCAGATGAAACCAACATCCCGTCATTGGATCCTGCTCAGCTCTGTGCTGGGAACTCTAGTTGCTGCAATCGTAGGATTCTACATGAGCGAGTCTGGATTTGCCTCCGGCAGCGTTGAAATTGCCGGCGTGCATTTCCTCGACGAAGCCCCGACAACCAACCTTCAGGTGGAGTCATCGATCCCATCGAGTGCGACGCTGTCAGATGTGGTAAGCACCTATGACATCGACCTTCCCAGTTGGCTTCCAAACGGATTCGACGTCGAAAATGATGCTGAAGTATCAATCGATGTCATCGCCGGAGACACCGTGATTACAATCGGATGGCACCAGGTCAACTTGTCCGGACCCCAAATTGGGGTTGTGCCCGGCGCGACGATGACTGTGATCATTGCCCCTTATGAAGGCGACTACCTCGTTGGCGTCGGTGGTGTCTCGACGACCACGATCAATTCGATCCCTGTCGCTCGTGTTAATGGAGCCTGGAGAGAAGACTCTTCGATATGGGATTCTGGTGGTAATGCAGACTCATTGATGTGGAGCCACGAAGGCGACCGATATACCCTAAGCGGGAATAGCTTCGACCACTTGGTTGACGTGGCGGCCACCATGGAACACTTCGGAGGTTGAAGTGACAAGCTCTCTGTACTCACGAGTGGGAGCCTGCTTCGCGAGCTTGATTGTAGCTGCGGCATTGGTAACAGTTGCCTTTACAAGTGACCCTGGTGGATTGCCGCAATTAGGAATATCTGTTGTGGCTGCTGTTGAAACACCGCCCGAGCAGGAAGATGATCTCGAGAGTGCAGCGTTTCGACCGTGCGATGAACCATGGAAATCCTGCGGGTCATGGAAAATGGATGGAGCTGGATGCTGTGGCTGGGGATCGTGTGGGCAACAGTACAAGCGCGAGTGTAAGATTTGCGTGGATCACTGTGATGGAAGCGGTGTCGAGTGCCAGTACTACACTGAACGCAGGTGCCATTGCATAGGTGGATGTGGCCCTGAATGCCAGAACCCCGTTTGCCCCAATCCACCATGATCAAAAGGGGCCAACAAGGCGCCTCGGCGTCAGGTGTTCTCAGCCCGTGAAGCAGCTGCCGCCCGTCTCCTCTGGCAGCCAACCCGCTCACCGCCCATCCCGCCGCCCGTCCGTCATCCCCGCCAGCCCCGCCAGCCCCGTCGCCACCACATGCACCGCCCCGTGGTCGTGCTGGACGCGGCCGTCGGCGACGACGACCCCCGCCCGCCGCAGCACGTCGCGGTGCCGGGCGTACACCGCCGGGTAGAGCACCAGGTTGACCAACCCGTGCTCGTCCTCCAGCGAGACGAACGCGATCCCCTTGGCCGTGCCCGGGCGCTGGACGACCTCGACCCGCCCGGCGACCCGGACCGGGGCGCCGTGCGCCAGCGCCTCGACCTCGCGCGTCGGCACCGCCCCCAGCGCCGCCAGCGCCGGGCGCACGAGCGCCATCGGGTGCGCCCCCTGGGCCAGGCCCAAGAGCTCGGCGTCGGCGGCCACGGCGTCGGCCAGCGTGTCCGGCGTCATGGCCGCCGGCGTGACGGCCGGC
>QEVT01000045.1 GCA_003576755.1 bacterium
CCGAGGCGGTGCCGGCGCTGGCCGCCGCGCTGGCCGACCCCGAGCCGCTCGTCCGCGGCCACGCGGCGTGGGCCCTCGGGCGGATCGGCACGCCGGCCGCGCGGCGCAGCCTCGACGCCGCGCGTGGGCGGGAGCCCGACGCGGGGGCCCTGGCCGAGGTCGAGGCCGCGCTGGCCGGAAGCGGTGGGTGATCGCGGACCCGGCGGAGACCGCGTGGCCGCCGCGCCGGCGTCAACCGCGCCCGACCACCGCCCGATACACCGCCGCCGTCTCCGCCGCCACCCGCGCCATCGTGAAGCGCGCCAGCACCCGTGCACGCCCCGCCGCCGCCAGGTCGCGCCGCAACCCCGGCGCTGCCGCCAGCCGGGACAGCGCCGCCCGCCAGGCCGCCACGTCGCCCTCGGCCGCCACCAGGCCCGCCTCCCCGATGACGTGCGGGATCTCGCCGCTGTCGGAGCCGACGCACACCACGCCGCAGGCCATCGCCTCGATCAACACCCGCCCGAACTGCTCGATCCAGCTCGGCGTCGACCGGCTCGGCAGGACGAGCACGTCGAGGCCGCGGTAGAAGTCGGGCATGTCGCCCGACGCCAGCCACGGCCGGAGCCGGACCCGGTCGGCGACGCCGGCCGCCGCGGCCTGGGCGGCGAGCGCGGCGTGCTCCGGGCCGTCGCCGACGATGTCGAGCCGCCAGTCGACGGCCGGGTCGAGCCCGGCGGCGGCCGCGACGGCGACGTCGACGCCCTTGGCCGCCACCAGCCGCCCCGCGTAGCCGATGCGGAGCCCCGCGTCGCCGTCGGCCCGCGCGTCGACCGGCGGATGGAACACGTCGGGGTCGACGCCGAGCTGCGGGATCGTCCACAACGGGCCGGCATAGCCCTTGCCGCGCAGCACCTCCCCGGCCGTCCGGCTGCCGGCGATCGCCCCGTTTGCCCGCCGATACGCAAACCGCTCGAACCACGCGAACGGCGGCGGGTAGCGGCGCGCGAGGTTCTGCCACGTGAAGAACAGCGTCCGTGCCCCGCGCCCGAGCGCCGCGCGCAGCGCCAGGAACGTGGCCAGGTTGTACGGCTCCTCGTCGACGTGCACCAGCGCCGGCCGGGCGGCGTCGAGCACCGCCCCGAACCGCGGGTAGCAGTGCAGGTGGAAGTCGCCGGGCCGCAGGATCGGCGTTTCGACCAGCCGGTAGCCGTGGGTGTGCCGCCGCTCGAGCCGTCGCACGAGGCCGCCGTCGCGCCACAGCGGCGGCACCGCCACCGTGAGGTCGATGTCGGGCTCGGCGCCGAGCAGCTCGGCCTTGCGCTGGTAGGCGCCCACGACCATGGCCTTGGAGAGCATCACGGCGCGCAGCCGCCGGCCTCCGTCGATCGCCGTCGTCATGCGGCGCCGCCCGCCCCCGCGACGGACCGGTAGATCGCCCACGTCCGCTCGGCCGTGCGCCGCCAGGTGAACCCGGACGCCCGCGCCAGCCCGGCGGCGCGCATCCGCGCCGCCGCATCGGCGTCCTCGAGCACCGCGAGGAGCGCCTCGGCCCACCCGCCGACGTCGTCGGGGTCGACGCGCAGTCCGGCATCGCCCACGACCTCCGGCAGGCTCGTGGCGGCGGCGACGACCACCGGCGTGCCGCAGGCCATGGCTTCGAGCGGCGGCAGCCCGAAGCCCTCGTACCGCGACGGGTACGCGAACACCGCCGCTCCGGCCAGCAGCGCCGGCTTGTCGGCCTCGCCGACGAAGCCGATGCAGCGCAGCGCCTCCGCCGGCAGGCCGGCTCGGCGCGCCAGGGCGCGCGGATCCGGGAAGAGCGGATCGTCGCCGGCCGGCGGCGCGCCCGCGATCACCAGCGGCACGCCGCTGGCCGCGTGCACGGCGCGCCACGCGGCGAGCAGCGTCGCGACGTTCTTGCGGGCGTCGAACCCGCCGAGGTAGAGCCCGTAGCGCGGCGGGAGGCGCAGCCGGGCAGCGAGGTCGGGGGCGGCGCCGGCGCTGGCATCGCCCCGGTGCTCTCCGGCGTCGTCCGTCTCGGTCCCGCCCCCGGTGCCGCCCGGGCCGTCGACGCCTCCCGCGGCCCGGTAGCGCGCGTCGACGCCGAGCGGTACGACGTGGACGGCGGTGGGGTCGACGCGCAGGTGCGCGCGGATGTCCGCCGCCGTGTGCTCCGAGTCTGCGATCACCGCTGCCGCCCTGCGCGTGGCGTGGACCACCAGATCGGTGTAGGCGCGGACCGCCCGGCGGGCGCGGTACGCGGGCAGCACCAGCGGGATGAGGTCGTGGACCGTCACCACCACCGGCGTGCGCGACCGGAGCGGCGGCGCCCAGTACGGCACGTGGGCGACATCGGCGCCGGCGGCGGCGCCCGGGAAGGTGCGCTGCTCGAAGACCAGCTTGGCGATCGCCTGGCCGGTCCGCGGGCCGCCGCCGGAGCGGGGCATGACGAGGTCGATCGCATCCCCCGGACGCGCCGTCGCGCGCAGCGCGGCCACCAGCGCGTCGGTGTACTGCCCCGAGCCGACCGCGCGCCCGGCGAACCAGCCGCTGATCGCGACGCGCGTCACGCGCCGGGCGGGGGCTGCACCACGATCACCGCCAGGTCGTTGACGTTGGTGCCGGTCGGGCCCGTGACGATGCGATCGCCGAGCGCCGAGAAGAACGGTCCGCTGTCGTGTCGGTCCAGGGCCGCCCGGGCATCGAGGCCCGCGGCCCGCGCGCGGCCCGCCGTGGTCCCGTCGACCACCGCGCCGGCCGCGTCGGTCGCGCCGTCGATGCCGTCGGTGCCCATGGCCGCCACCGTGACCGTCGCCCAGGCCGGGCCGTCGAGCGCCAGGGCGGCCGCCAGGGCCACCTCGTGGTTGCGCCCGCCCGTCCCGCCCAGCCGGCGCAGCGTCACCGTCGTCTCGCCGCCGACGACCACGCAGCCCGGCACACCCGTCGGACGGCCGTGCGCCGCCATCTCCTTGCCGACGGCGGCCAGGAACCGGCCGGCCTCGCGCGCCTCGCCCTCGAGGAACGTCGTCAGCACCACGGTCTCCAGTCCCAGCGCCCGGCCGTGCGCCGCGGCCGCCGCGGCGGCGAGCGCGTTGTCGCCGACGACCACCGTCGTCACGCGGTCGAACACCGGGTCGCCGGGCTTGAGCGTCTCGGGGACGGCGCCGGCCAGGCCGCGGCGGAGGTGGTCGCCGATCGACGCCGGCAGCGCGCCCCACAGGTCGTGGCGCGCCAGCACGGCGGCGGCGTCGGCGAAGGTCGTCGGATCCGGCACCGTCGGCCCGCTGCCGATCACGTCCAGCGGGCTGCCGACGACGTCGGACAGCACCAGGGCCACCACGCGTGCCGGCGCCGCCAGCCGCGCCAGGCCGCCGCCCTTGACCACGCTGACGTGCTTGCGGACCGCGTTCATCTCGTCGATCGTGGCCCCGCTGGCGAGGAGCGCGCTGGTCGTGGTCTGGATGTCGATGAGCGGGATGCGCCCGGCGGGCAGCTCCATCAACGCCGAGGCGCCGCCGGAGATGAGTGCGATCACGAGGTCGCGTTCGGTGGCCCGCTCGAGGAGCCGGGCGATGTGGCGGGTGGCCATGAGCCCCGCCGGGTCCGGCAGCGGATGGCCGCCGTGGTGGACGGTGGTGTGCGCCGTGGTCCCGCCGGCGCCCGGGACCGTGACGGCGACGCCGGCGGTGACGCGCGTGCCCAGCGCTGCCTCGGCAGCCTGAACCATCGCGGTGGCCGCCTTCCCGGCGCCGACCAGGTAGACGTGCTCGACGGCCGCGAGATCGATCTCGACGCCGCCGACGACGGCGCGATCGCCGTCGACGGCCAGCCATCGGCCCACGGCGGCGCGGGGGTCGGCGGCCGCCAGCCCGGCCGCCAGGACGTCGAGCGCGGGCCGCCAGCCGGGGCGGGCGTCGGGATCGGGGGAGCGCAGGACGAGGGTCACGGTTCGGCGGCTGCCGGCGGGCGCGGCGGGGGGCCGGCGCGCCCGCCGATCAGTTCTGCCGCGCCTTCCACCCGGCCAGGATGTCGCCGAGGAGCCGGCGGTCGAGCTCGATGCGGTTGAACTTGACCTTCGGCTCGCCGTCGCGAGCCGCCAGGCGCCGTTCGGCGGCGTCGAGCCACGCGAGCTGCGTGCGGATGGCATCCTCGAGCGACCGCACCCGCACCTGGCGGAACATGTCGCCGACGAGCTCGCGCGCGCGGTCGAGCGCGTCCAGGGGCTGCGTGATCGGCGTGGGCGTGCCCAGGCGGGCGGCCACCTTGCCGAGGTTCTTCTCGATGTCCTCCATCCGGCCGTTGAGGTACTTCTGCTCGGCCAGGAACTCCGCCTCGGGACGGAGGGCGTAGTCAGCGGGCATGGGTCGGGTCTCCTCACCAGGATCCGGCCGCGGATCGGACGATGCGGCGCACCGCCGTGTCGGTCGGTCGGATCGAGCTCAAGTGGACGCAGGGGCGCTATGTTACATCAATCCGGCGGTTTCGTGAACCCTGCGGGCGCGTCAAGGCAGCCACACGTACAACCCCAGGAAGAACAGCGCGCCGAGCGTGTCGGTCACCGACGTGACCAGCACGGACGACGCGATCGCCGGGTCGAAGCCGAGCCGGCGCAGCGTGAGCGGCACCAGCACGCCGGCCAACCCGCCTGCCGCCAGGTTGAGCGCCATGGCCAGGACCATCACCACCGCGATGCGGAGGGCGAGGTCGCTGCGGCCGGTGTAGGCCATGGCGACCACGCCGGCAAGCAGCCCGATCGACATCCCGATCGACAGGCCGACGGCGGCTTCCTTGAGCAGCAGCCGAAGCCGCCGCGTGCGGTCGATCTCGCCGAGCGCCATCGAGCGCACCATCAGCGTGGTGGTCTGGGCCCCGATGTTGCCGCCGTTGCCGGTGACGAGCGGGTACAACACGGCCAACACGGCCACGTGGCTGAACAGCGGCTCGAAGGACTTCAGCACCGTGACCAGCATGAGCTGCATCCCGAGGTTGGCCACCATCCACGGCAGGCGCAGCCGGACCGACCGTGCCACGGAGTCGTATGGGCTCTCCTCGACGTCGAGACCCACGAGTCCGAACATGTCCTCGGTGGCCTCTTCCTGCAGCACGCCGACCAGGTCGTCGTGCGTGATCACGCCGACCAGGCGGCCGTTGGCGTCCACCGCTGGCAGCGCCATCAGGTAGTAGCGGGCCATGAGGCGCGCCGCGTCCTCCTGGTCGGCCGTCGCCTCGACGTGGATGACGTCGGTGCTCATCAGGTCGCGGATCGGGGTGGCGGGATCGGCGACGATCATCTCGCGCAGCCCGATGATCCCGGCCAGCCGCGCGTCGGCGTCGACGACGTACAGGTAGTAGGTCGCCTCGCTGTCGGGGCCGGCCTGGCGCAGGCGGTCGATCGACTGCGCCACGGTCTCGTCGGCGTGCAGCGCCACGAACTCCGACGTCATCAGACCGCCGGCGCTCTCGTCGGAGTAGGCCAGCAGCTCGCGGACGTCGGCCTCCGCCGCGTCGTCCATGGCGGCCAGCGCGAGCTCGGCCTGCTCCGGCGTCAGGTCGCCCAGGATGTCGGCGGCCTCGTCGGGGTCCATCTCGTCGAGGATCGGCGCCAGGTCGGCCGGGTCGAGGTGGCCCGCCAGCTCGGCACGGTCCTCGTCCTCGAGCTCCTCGAGGATCTCGGCCGCCTCCTCCTCGTCGAGCTCGACGATCACCAGGCTCTGCTGGTCGAGGTCCAGCTCCTCGAAGACGTCGGCCCGGTCGGGCGGGCGCAGCGCCGCGAGCGCCGCCGACACGGTCTCGATGTCGCCGGCCTCGAGCGCTTCCTCGACGATCTCGGTGACGGCGTCGAGGTCACCCGACTCGTGGGCGGCGCGCGCCGCCTCGATCACCTGGGCCAGCTCGAGGTCGTCGCGCTCGGGCGGCGCCCGGAACGGCTCGCCGGCGGGGGCGTCGCCGCGCGGAGGGGGCGTGGCCATCGGCGGCGGCGATCCCGTGCCCGTCACGAGGTCTCGTCGGTGGCCGCCGGGCGATCGTCGGGCCGCGGCGTCGGGGCGGGCGGCGTGACGATCGGGTCGAAGCCGCCTTCGGCGCGCCGGTGGAAGGCCGGCTCGCCGACGATGTCGGCCCGCGGCACCGGCCCCCACGCCCGCGAGTCGTCGAACCGCCGATCGGCGGCCATCACGAAGTACGCCTCCGCGCCGAGCGTGACGGGCGGGAGGTCGTCGACCGCGCCGGTGCCGGGGTCGCAGGTGCCGTGCGGCAGCGCCGTCCGGCCGTCGCACGGCCGCCCGTCGACGGTGACGACCCCGCCGTCGATGGCCACCGTCTCGCCCGGCAGGCCGATCACGCGGCGGAACACCAGCCCATCGGGCCGCTGGATGCTCACCGTCTCGCCGCGCTGCGGGTTCATCGTCCAATACGCCGTGTTGTCGACGATGACCGACCAGCCCATCTCGAGGGCCGGGGCCATGGCCGCGTCCGGCACGCTGAGCACCTGCACGAACACCCGGCTGGCGTAGCCCAGCATGAGGAGCGCCCCGCAGCCGAAGACGGCCAGCCCGAGCGGCAGGAAGCAGCCGAAGAACCGCTGGGCGCGGGCGCTCACGGGCGTGGCATCTCGCGCAGGACGAGCAGCGGCATGAACGCCTGCCGCGGCGGCGCCGGCGGGCGGGTCGGCGTGGCGAGCGGCGTCAGGCCGATCGTCCGCACGATCGGCTCGATCGTGATGCTGTCGCCGGTCTCGATCGCGGTGATGTAGCCCGGCGCCTCCACCCGCACGCGGTACTGGCCTGGAGGCGGGTAGAAGGCATACCAGCCGGCACCGCCGGTGGTCTGCGGGTTGGTCTGCCCGAAGTACTGGTCGGCCGGCCACAGCACCCAGTCCTGGCCGACCGGCCGCGACCGGTCGCGGACGAACAGCGACACCTTGGCGCCGCTCACCCGGGCGGCGAACGGGTCCGGCGCGCCCGCCTTGTTGTAGATGAAGCCGTTCTGCTCGACGGTGACGGTGCCGAGGAGCAGGTCGTGCAGCCCGTCGCCGCACGTGGCCTGGAGGCGCAGCGTCCCGCCGTCGCCCATCTCGAACGTGGCCTCGTGCATGTCGCCGCCGGGCGTCGGCGTCGTGAGCGGGATCGTCTGGTCGCGGTACCGCGCCTCGACGCGCGACGGCATGCCGGCGGCGCAGCGCACCGGCGCGTGCAGCGTGATCGGGCCGCCGGGATGGGCCCGGATGTTCCACTCGGCGTCGCCGCGGAGCGTCAGGCAGCCGCTCTGGTCCTGGAAGGGCTGGACGAAGCGCGTGCCGTCGCGCTCGTGGCTGACCGACAGCCGGCTGGGGTCGACCACGAGGCCGGGATCCACCGTCAGCTCGATCGGGTTGGCGATGCCGCTCGACAGCCCGTCGCGCTCGCTGCGCACCTGCAGCACGTGCGAGCCGGGCGGCAGCGGCGCGGCGAGCGTGTACGTGAACGGGGCGCTGCCGACGCCGTCGGCGGCCGTGGTCTCGCCCAGCGGCTGGTGGTTGTCGTAGAGCTGCACGCGCGAGCCCGGCGCCGCGAAGCCCGTGATGGTGACGCGCCCGTCGCTGAACGTGCCGCAGCGCGGGCCGGTGAGCGATGGTCGGATCAGCCGGCCCTCGAACGGCTCGACGCGCACATGGTCGCTGACCAGCTCGCCGTCGCCCTCGTGGGCGCCGAGGCCGCAGGCATCCGGCGTCGACGACGGATCGCGGGGGCCGAGCTCGCCGCCCCAGTCGTTGCCGGTGGCGTCGACGCACGTGTCCGCGTCGGCGTTGACCACGGCGAAGGTCTGGTTGTAGTCGAACCAGTTGTGCGGGCCGATCCGCGGCTGCGCGTCGCCTTCCACGTGCACGCCCTCGAGGTTGGCGCGAAAGATGTTGAACCGCACGTCGGGTGCCGCCGTGCCGCCGACGAACAGCCCGGCGCCGTCCGGGTTGGCGGTGTTGTCGTCGAACAGGTTGCCGACGAGCAGCGGGTTGGCGCCGGGGCCGGTGACCGTCATGCCGCGCTTGCCGCTGCGGCGGATCACGGTGTTGCTGATGCGGGGCGAGCTGCTCCGGACGAGGATGGTGCCGCCGGGCTGGCTCCCGCCGTACTCGAGCTCGGCGTGGTCGACGATCGAGCCGCTCTGGGTGGCCTCGTCCCACCCGATGCTCCCCGGCTCGAACTCGATCTCGCGCCACTGCCCCGGTGTGGGCACGAGCTGGTTGGTGGTCATGCGCACCTTCGCGCCGGCGGCGCCGCGGATCGCCAGCGTGCCGCCGCTGCGAACCCGGATGCCGGTCGCCGGCGCCACGCTGAACGTGGCGCCGGCTTTGATGGTCAGGTGCCCGCCGGCGTCGACGCTGATGGTGCCGCGCGTGAGGTGGTAGGCCCAGCGGTGCGGCCCCAGCCCCGGCCACGTGACCGCGCGCGTGACGTTGCCGAAGACCAGCACGCCGTTGAACGCGTTGTACTCGAAGCGGTTGCCGATGAACCGCGGGCTGGCGTCGGCCTCCCACGACACGCCGTACTGGTTGTTGCTCTCGAAGTAGCAGTTCTCGACCGTGACGTCGCTCCGGCCGCGGATGCGGAGCGCTGCCGGCGGCACGGCGTTGATGTCGCTGGCGCGGATGAAGCGCGTGTCGCGGATGGTCGGCGACGCGCCGTCCTTGACGTCGATGGCGCTGCCGGCGCTGTCGCTGAACTCGGCGTGGTGCACGACGGCATCGTCGGTGGCGATGCCGAGCATCTCGCGCCGCCGCCCGCCGCCCTTGGTCAGCACGGCGTACGCGATCTCCGACGGCCCGCTGCCGGCGGCGAGCTGGATGCCGCCCCACGGTTGCGCGCCGGACGGCTCGAAGCGGATCGGGGCGTCGGCGCGTCCGACGGCCTTGAGGGCGCCGGCCACGTGGATGGCGTGGTTGGTCCCGAGCTGCACCACCGCTCCCGGCTCGACGGTCAGCGTGGCGCCGGCGGCCACCTCGACGTCGCACGTCGTGCGGAACGGGCCGGCGGCGGCGGCCCACACCGTGTCGGTGGCGACAGGGCCGCAGACGTCGGTGGCCGTGCGGGCGGGGGCACCGGCCGGCCGGCCGACCGCGATCAGCGCGAGCAGCACCAACGCCGACGGGCGCGCGAGGCGAATGGGATGGGGCATGGCGCATCCTCCCGGGGACCCAGGGTCAAATGAGGCGCCCGCCGCGGGACGGCCGGGCCCGCGCGGGCGGATCGAGGATCTGGCCGGCACGCGGCGCCGGCACGCGGGTGAGATTGTAGCGCGGCGGGGGGAGGGGTCAAACGGTCCCGGCTTGCCCGCCGCCGCGGGGCGTGTTACCATTGCCGCCTGACATGAGGCTGCTTTCCCCGCCGGCGCGCCGCCGGCCGCCAGGATTCGCCGCCAGCGCCAGGGCCGGCCGAGCCCTGGCTTTTTTGTGCCTCTCGGGGGAGGAGCCGTGACGCGGCACACGCTGCCGGGCCTTGTCGACGTGCACGTGCACCTGCGTGTGCCCGGCGGCGAGCACAAGGAGACGGTGGCGTCGGGCACGGCGGCGGCGCTGGCGGGAGGGGTCACGGCGCTCCTGGCGATGCCGAACACGGCGCCGCCGATCACCGACGGGGCGGCGCTCGCCGACGCGCGCCGGCGGCACGCCGGTGCGCTGTGCGACGTCGGGATCTTCCTCGGGGCCACCGACGCCAACGCCGCGGCGGCGGCGGAGGCGGCCGGCGGTGCGTGCGGGCTGAAGATCTACGTCGACGAGACGTACGGGCCGCTGCGCATCGAGACGCTGCCGGCGCTGGCCGCCCACTTCGCGGCCTGGCCGCGCGGCAAGCCGATCGTCCTGCACGCCGAGCAGGTCGCGGTGGCCACGGCCATCGGGCTGGGAGCGACGTACGGGCAGCACGTCCACATCGCGCACGTCAGCCGTGCGGAGGAGATCGCGCTCATCGCCGACGCCAAGGCCGCCGGGCTGGCGGTGACGTGCGAGGTGGCGCCGCACCACCTGTTCCTGACGGCCGACGACCTGCCGGCGCTCGGGTCGTTCGGGCTGATGCGCCCGCCGCTGGCGCGTCCGGCCGACCGCGATGCGCTGTGGGCGCACCTCGACGCGGTCGACTGCATCGCCACCGACCACGCGCCGCACACGCGGGAGGAGAAGCTCGGCGACCGGCCGCCCCCCGGCGTGCCGGGTCTCGAGACCACGCTCCCGCTGATGCTGACCGCCGTCCACGACGGGCGGCTGACGCTCGACCGGCTCGTGGCCTTGACGAGCACCACGCCGGCGCGGCTGTTCGGCGTGCCGACGCCGGACGAGAGCCGGGTCGAGGTCGAGATCGGGCCGGCCTGGGTGCTGCCCGAGCGCGGCTACCACACCCGGGCCGACTGGTCGCCGTTTGCCGGCATGACCGTCCGCGGACGCGTGCGCACGACGACGCTGCGGGGCGCCGAGGTGTTCCGCGACGGCGAGGTGCGCACGGCGGAGCCGCGCGGGCGGGTGCTGTTCGGCGGGGCGGCCGGATGACGCGGTGGGCCAGGCTTCGGTCCGGCGGCGAACGGCGGCCGCTCCCGGCCGCCGCACACATGTCCAGGAGCGATCGATGATTCCCGAACCTCTGGCGCGCGCGCCTGCGCGCGCCCACGACCTGGCCGGCCGGGACATCCTGTCGGTGAGCCAGTTCGACCCGGCGAGCCTCGGCGCGATCTTCGAGATCACCGACGAGATGCGCGCCATCGTGCAGCGCGACGGCGGCACCGACCTCCTGACGCGCCGGGTGCTGGCGGCGCTGTTCTACGAGCCGAGCACCCGCACGAGCGCCAGCTTCATCGCGGCCATGCAGCGCCTCGGCGGCAGCGTCATCCCGATCACGCAGGGCGTGCAGTTCTCGAGCGTGTCGAAGGGCGAGAGCCTGCCCGACACCATCCGGACGCTCGAGCAGTACGCCGACGTCATCGTGCTGCGCCACCCGGTCGTCGGCAGCGCCAAGATCGCGGCCGACGCGGCGGCCAAGCCGGTGATCAACGCCGGCGACGGCGCGGGCGAGCACCCCACCCAGGCGCTCCTCGACCTCTACACCATCCGCGACGCGCTCGGGGCCATCGACGGCCTGCACATCGCGATGGTCGGCGACCTGCGCTTCGGGCGGACGGTGCACTCGCTGACCAAGCTGCTGGCGCAGTACGACGTCCGGCTGACGTTCGTGTCGCCCGAGATCCTGCGGCTGCCGCTCAACGTGATGAACGACCTGCGCGACGCCGGCGTCGACGTCCGCGAGACCTACAACGTGGCCGACATCGTCGGCGACGTCGACGTGCTGTACGTGACGCGCGTGCAGAAGGAGCGCTTCACCGACCTGCAGCAGTACGAGGAGGTCAAGGACTTCTACGTCATCACCCCCGACATCATGCGGTCGGCGCGGCGCGAGATGATCCTGATGCACCCGCTGCCGCGCGTCACCGAGATCGCCGAGTCGGTCGACGCCGACCCGCGGGCCGCCTACTTCCGCCAGGCGCGCAACGGGATGTTCGTGCGGATGGCGCTCCTCGCGGCGGTCTTGGGGAAGGCGTGATGGACCCGACGCCGTTCAACACGCGCCTGGACCAGGCCATGCAGGCCACGGGCTCGCTGGTGTGCGTGGGCCTCGACCCGCAGCCCGACCGGATGGACGCGCCGGTGGCGGACTTCTGCCGGCGCGTCATCGACGCGACGTGGCGCTCGGCGGTGGCCTTCAAGCCCAACATCGCCTTCTTCGAGGCGCTCGGCCCCGACGGCCTGCGCGACCTCATCACGGTGTTGGGGCACGTGCCCGACGGGCGGCTGATGATCCTCGACGCCAAGCGCGGCGACATCGGCTCGACGGCCGAGGCGTACGGCCGGGCGGTCTTCGGGGTCTACGGGGCCGATGCGGTGACGGTCAGCCCCTACCTCGGGCGCGACAGCGTCGCCCCGTTCCTGGCCGACCCGGGGCGCGGCGCGTTTGTGCTGTGCCACACGTCCAACCCGGGCGCGGGCGACTTCCAGGCGCTCGACGTCGGCGGGCGGCCGCTGTACCTCGAGGTCGCCCGGCAGGCGCGCGGGTGGAACGCGGGAGGCAACGTTGGGCTCGTCGTCGGCGCCACGTACCCGGACGCGCTGGCGGCGGTGCGGGCCGCGGCACCGGAGCTGCCGCTGCTGGTGCCGGGCGTCGGCGCGCAGGGCGGGCCGCTCGAGGCGGCGGTGCGGGCGGGGCGCGACGCCAACGAGCGCGGGCTGGTGGTCAACAGCTCGCGCGACATCATCTTCAGCGGCGATCCGGGCGCGGCCGCGGCGCGGCTTTGCGACGCGGTCAACGCGGCGCGGGCACGGAGGGTCTGATGGACGCGGCACGGCTGGACATCTGCCGGCGGCTGCACGATCTCGGGGCGGTCAAGCTCGGGTCGTTCACGCTCAAGAGCGGCGCGCGCTCGCCGGTGTACATCGACCTGCGGTTGTTGGTGTCGGACCCGGGCCTCCTGGCGGACGTGGCCCGGGCGTACGCCAACCTGCTCGACGGGTTGGTGTTCGACCGGATCGCGGCGATCCCGTACGCGGCGCTGCCGATCGGGACGGCGGTGGCGCTGGCCACGGGCCGGCCGCTGATCTACCCGCGCAAGGAGGTCAAGGCCTACGGGACGGGCCAGGCGATCGAGGGCCACTTCGCGGCAGGCGAGACGGCGGTGGTGCTGGACGACCTGATCTCGTCCGGCGGCAGCAAGCGCGAGGCGATCGCCCCGCTCGAGGCCGCCGGCCTGGTGGTGCGCGACGTGGTGGTGCTGATCGACCGCCAGGGCGGCGGCGCCGAGGACCTGGCGGCGGCGGGCTACCGGCTGCACCGCGTGCTGACGCTGCGCGAGATCGTCGCGGCCCTGCACGCCGACGGGCGCGTCGGCGACGACGCGCGGGCGGCGGTGGAGGCGTTCCTCGGCGCGGCTTGACCGGCACGTGCCGTTCCCCGGCTTGACGGATCCGGCCAACCGGAAACACCATTACAGCTTCACATCGGACGCGCGGCCTTGCCCCGAAAGGAATGCCCATGCCCACCCTGACCATCGAAGGCCACGGCAGCTTCGACGTCCCGCACGGACGGCGCCTCGTGCGTGCGATCGAGGACAGCGGCTTCGACATCCTCCACCGCTGCGGCGGCTTCGCCCGCTGCACGACCTGTCGGGTCCGGTTCGTCGCAGGTGAGCCGGAGCTTCGGACCCGGGCCGAGCACGACAAGCTCGAGAGCAAGGGCGAGCTGGGTCAGTATCGCCTGAGCTGCCAGTGCCTCGTCACGCACGACATGACGGTGGCGCCGCTCCAGCGGCTGTCGACGAGCGGCCTCGACGACGCGGGGCCGACGCCGGAGGACGAGATCACCCCGGAGCCGGAGTGGATGGCGGTGGAGGCGATGGAGTAGGGCGGACCGCTCCGTCGCGCCAGAGGCTGCGGACGTCGAGGCCGAGGTCGAGGAAGCATCCGCCCGCGACGGATCGGCGCCCGCGGCCCCCTCACCGGCACGGGATCCCCTCCGCCACCCGCCGATAGATCGCCCCCAGCGCCGCCGCGTCCGGCGCGTAGGCGTAGCGCGACGGGTCCCCGGCCAGGCCCGCCAGCAGATCGCCGTCGACGTCCGCGCCCAGCCCGATCGTGAACACCGTCACCCCCGCCGCGCGGGCGCGCTCGGCGGCGCGGACCGCGTCGCCCGCCGTCCCCGCCGTCGGGCGCCCGTCCGTCAACAGCACGATCACCGCCCGTGCGTCGCGCCGGCCGCGGAGGCCCTGGATCTCGCCCAGCGCCACCGCCAGCCCGCGGTCGATGCGGGTGCCTTCCCCGGTGCTCAGCCCGTCCAACGCCGCCCGCAAGGCCGTGCGGTTCCCCGTCAGCCCGGCGACCATCCGGGCGTCCGAGTCGAACGCCCCCACCGCCGCGTGGTCGCGCGGCAGGTTCACCAGCCCGAGGAACGTCTGCGCCGCCGCGCGTGCCGCCTCGAGCTTCGCGCCTGCCATCGAGGCCGACGTGTCGAGCACCAGCACGATGTCGGCTTGCGGCCGCTGTGCCGGGAAGCAGAAGCCGCGCATGGCCAGCGGCAGGTGGATCGTGCGGGCCGTCGGCGTCGGCACCGCGGATGCGGTCGCCGTTGGGCTCGGGGTCGCGGTCGGGCTCGGGGCCGTCGTCGGCGTGGCGGTCGCGGCCGTCGTCGCCGTCGGGGTCGGCTCGTCCGTCGGCGTCGGCTCGACCGCCGTCGGGGCCACGCACAGCGCGCGCCACGCCAGCGCCACCTCGAGCCGGCCGTAGCGCCCGCCGTCGCCGACGGCGTCGACCGCGAGCGTGTAGAGCCCGTCCGGCGTGCCGGCCGGCGGTGAAAAGGTCAGGTCGAACGACCGCGCGGCGCCCCCGGGGCCGACGTCGACCCCGGCGTGCGCCGCCGGCGCCGCCGACACCCAGCCGGCCCGCGGCGCCTCCGCCACGGCCGCCAGCCGCTCGATGCGCCGGCCCGCCGCGGCCACCATCGCCGCCAGCGCCTGCGTCAGGCGCCCGACGTCGGTCAGGTCCACCGCCTGGCCGCCCGGTGCGGTGCGCGCCGCCCAGCTCTGCCAGTAGTCGACCAGGTCGCCCGTGCGCCCTGCCAGCTCGCCCGGCGCCGCGCCGCTGATGCCGGCCAGGAGCGTGACGTCGTCGCGCCGCAGCCGGTCGAGCACCGCCTGCCAGTCCAGGTCGTCGGCCGAGCCCGGGGCCCAGTCCGGCCCGCTGTCCTTCCACCACGCCGGGCCGCCCGGCCGCCACGGCCCCGGCACGTGCGGGCGGGCGACCGCGTCGTTCAGGTCGTCGTCGCGCGGCACCGAGTCGCCGAGCACCACGATGAACCGCCGGGCCCCAGGCCGCCAACCCACGAGCGGGTCGTCGAGGGCCGCGGCGATCGCGCCGGCGTACGCTTCGGGGGCGTCGCCCCCGCCGCCGGCCCACAGGTCCGCCGTCGCCGCGACGAGGTCGCCGGGCACCGTCGAGAGCGGCCCGCGGAGGTGCCACGGCCAGTCCGACGGCAGCCCGGCCGCGCCGTACGGATAGTCGCGGACGTCGAGCACACCGACGGCCACGTCCGGGCTGACGGCGCGCAGCGCGGCCGCGATGTCCAGCGCCCGCGCCTGCGCCGTCGAGATCAGGCTCTCCATGCTGCCCGTGGTGTCGATGGCCAGGAGCACGTCGGCGCGCGGCGCCGCCGGCGGCAGGGCGACATCCCACGTGAGCGAGGGCGGGGCGCCCGGACAGCCGGCCAGCGTGCGGTGCTCCGGAGCGGGCGGGGATGCCGTCGGCGTGGGCGGCGGCACGGGCGTCGGCGGGGTCGCGGCCGGCCGGAACACCTGGACGCGCCGGTTGCCGCGGTCCACCACGTACACCCGCCCGTCGGCCGCCGCGCCGAGGTCGCTCGCCATCTGCAGCCGGCCGACCGCGCGCCCGCGGCCGCCGAAGCGCACCAGCGGCGTGCCGGTCGGGCCGAGCACGATCACCTCGTCGCTGTCGAGCAGCGCGTAGGTGTGCCCGCCGCCCCCGGCCGCCACGGCCCGTGGCCGGCCCGGCAGCGGCCACCGGGCCACGGGGTTGCCCTGGGCGTCGATGACCTGAATGCGCCGGTTGCCGAAGTCCGCCACCCGCAGCCGGCCGTCCGCCCCGACGGCGACGTCCGCCGGCGCCAGGTAGCTGCCGGTCCCCGTGCCGGCCGTTCCCCAGCGCGCCCGGCGCTGGCCGGTGCCGGCCTGGTAGGCCACGACGCGCGCGTTGGCAAGGTCCACGCCGTACAGCGTGTCGGCGGACAGGGCCAGCCCGCGGGCGGCGGGGCCGAAGTCCGCGTGGCCGTCGCCGGCCGGGGCTTCCCACACCGGCTTGCCCTCGGGGTCCAAGAGCACGAGCTTGCGGTCGGTGCCGACGTACACGCTGCCGCCCGCGGTGGCCGCCACGGCGATCGGCCGCAGCTCGCCGCCGGCGGCGTCGCGCACCACCCGCCTGGCCACCACGCCGCCGGCGGCGTCGTACCGTGTCAGCGCCGGGAAGTCGACGGCCGGCAAGAAGGGGGCGGCGACCACATGGCTCGTGCCGTCGGGCTGGACGTCGATGGCCAGCGGATCCCCGCCGGCCACGGGCCACCAGGCGTCGACGACGAAGCCGTCGGCCTGGCCGGGCGCCGCGCCGGTGCCGGCGGGTACGCCGCCCGTGCCCGCGACGAGGGTGATCGCTACCGTCAGGACGAGGCCGCCGCCGCGCCGGCGGCGGGGGCGCCTACCGCCCCCCATCGATGGCGGGCAAGCCCGGCGTCGTCGGCGGTGGCGCGTCCGGCACGACGTCGGCCGGCGGAGGCACGCGGTCGAGGGCGGGCGGCAGGCCGAGGGCGCCGCCGGCCGGCGCACCCGGCGAGATGCCCGACATGCCGGTCGGCGCCAACCCCAGCGCCGGGATGCGTCGGCACGGCGTCGGCCGGGCGGAGCGCGCGGTCGAGCCCATCGCCAAGGCCGTCGAACGGCAGCCGGGCCCGGCGGGCGGCATCGACCGGCGCGTCGCCGGACAGCACGACGTCGGGGCCGTAGAGCTCGAGCTCCATGAGGCGGGCGGAGGGCCCGCGGAGCTGGTCGACCATGATGAGGAACACGTCGGTGGCGATCGGCGTCCGCCACGCCAGCCGATGGCGCGGGTCGGCCGACGAGATCAGGCGGTCCGACCAGACCGCGACCTTGCCGTCCTGGTAGAAGCCGGCGAAGTAGGCGCCGGGAATGCCGCCGCCATCCCACAGCAGCCGGAACTCCGACAGCCGCGTGCGGCCGTTGAACCGCACCCAGATCCACGGGTGCGTCCGGTCGGTGGCGGCTTCGGAAGTCCAGCCGGTCGACGTGTTGCCGTCGGCGGCCAGCCCGGCGTCGGCGCCGTTCGAGCTGGCGGTCAGCTCCTGGCCCAGCGCCAGGTTGGGCGTCTCGACCCCGAAGAGCCGCCATTCGCGCAGCGCGAAGCCCCCCGCCTGGTCGCTCGATCGGGCCAGGTGCAGCAGCACGTAGCGGCCGTAGGCGCGGGCGAACGACACGGCCTCGTCGGCCTCGCCGTCGCTGCTCTGGAACACGCGCACCCAGTTGCGGTAGCCGTCGTCCCACACGTAGATGCCGTACTGCGTGGCGTGCTGGGCGGCCCAGAGGAGGTGCGACTCGTTGAACGTCAGCGCCTGCCCGAGGTCGATGTAGATCCACCCGTCCTGGCTGGGCGTGTACCAGTACGTCAGGGGGTCGTCGTCGGTGATGCGGTCCTTGGGGTAGCCGGGCAGCTCGGTGCTGGCCGCGACCACCGGCCGGCGGAGGGAGAGGTTGGCCTTTTGCGGCCCGCGGGCCGCGCCGTCACAGCTGTCGACCTGCTCGACCTTCTGCACGTCGATGTAGCGCTCGTTGCCGCAGCCGCGGCGGAAGCCCTCGATGCGCACGGTGCGGTACATCACCCGCCGCAGGTCGAGCCCGTTGGCCTGCACCCACAAGAGGTCGTGCGAGTCGCACACCTCGAGCGTCGCGTCGACGACGCCGGCGCACCCCGGGCGTCCGGCCCGCAGCTCGCCGACGAACACCTCGGGCGTCGGCGCCGGCTGGGCCGGCGCGTCGACGCCGCGCGCCGCCGCGTCGACGCCCGGCAGCGGCGCCCACACGCCGGCGACCGTTCCCGCCAGGGCCGCTGTCAACACCCACAGCCCGATGCGGCCGCCTCGTGGCCGACCGGTCCGGCTGCCCCCTGCTTGCGTCTTCATGGCTCCATACCCCGTTCACGCGCTCCCCTGCGCGGGCCGGTGCGCGCCGGGCGGCCGGGGGCAGCGGCCGACACGGCGCACGCCGGCGTCCGGCGGTCAACCCTGGTCCAGCACCGGCACCACGATGACTTCGGTCTTGCCCTGCGCGGCGTTGCCGGCCGGGTCCGTGACCGTGATCTGGATCGTGATCGGCCGCGGCTCGTAGCCCGAGCCGGGCGGCCAGACCTGCAGCTTTGTCTCGGCCTGGTCGGGTGTCTTCAGCTCGCCGTGCAGCGGCGACACGAACCAGGCATAGCTCAGCGCCCCATGCTCGGGATCGTCGGCGACGACCGTGCAGGTCGCCTCGCCGTAGCCCTCGAGCTTCTGCGGCGTGCAGGCCACCGACACGATCGTCGGCGGCACGTTCGTCGCGGTCGGCACGATCGTCGGGCTCGGTGCGCTGGTGGCCGTCTCGCTGGGCGACGCCGTCGGCGTGTCCGACGGCACCACGACGATCGGCGCCGCGGGGGTCGGCGCCACGGTCGGTGGGTCCGGATCCTCGGCGCCGGACGGCCTGCGGCCCGGCGCGGCGGCCGGGGCTTCGGTGGGCGCGACGGGCGTCGCGGTCGCCGCCGGCGGGGCCACGGGCACCCCTGCCGCCATCGGCGGCGCGG
>QEVT01000046.1 GCA_003576755.1 bacterium
CCGTCGGCGGCACGGGGGTCGGGCTGGCGGGGATCGACGCGCCGGTCGGCGGCGGCGTCGGCTCGCCGCCGGGCCCGTCGAAGCCGGCCCGGGCCAGGAGCGCCGGCAGGTAGAGGCTGGGATTGGGCACCGGGAGCGCGCGGGCGTCGATGCGCGCCAGCTCGGGGTCGTGGTCGGCCGTCCGGTGGCGGTCGAGGCTGTCGTCGTCGGGCGCGAGGCTGCCGAAGTCGACGTTGATGTGCACGGACCCGAAGGCCATGACGTGCGGCTCGAAGCTCGGCTCGACCAGGATGTGGTCGAGGATCTGCGACACGCCGTTGAAGATGAAGCTGTAGGCGTCCTCCGGCTTGGACAGGCGCGGCACGAGGTGCAGGTTGACGAGCTCGCCGCTCTCGGTGAGGCGCCGCAGCGGGCCGGCGTCCTCGAAGTCGTTGAGGTCGCCCATGACGATCACCGGCACGCCGGGCTCGCGGGCGCGCAGGTCCTGGGCCAGCTCGAGGTTGTGCTGGGCCATGGCCACGCGCACGGGCGTCGTCTCGTCGTCGCCACCGCGCTTGCTCTTGAAGTGGTTGACGATGACGTTGAGGCGGCCGCCGTCGCTGACGCGCGCCAGGCGCACGAGGAGCGGCGGTCGGCTGTAGAGCATCCATCCGGTGCCGCCGCCCGGCAGCGTGCACGGCAGCTTGGGCTCGGCGACGTCCATCGGGCCGCAGTGCTGTTCGGCGGTGGCGGTGAGCACGCGGAACCTGGCGCGGCGGTACATCAGCCCGACGTCGATGCCGCGCGCGTCGGCGCCCTCGACGAGCACGGCTCCGTAGTCGGCGGCGGCCAGCTCGGGGTGGGCCGCGAGGTCGTGCAGGACCTCGATCTTCTCGACCTCCGACACGCCGAGGATGTCGGGCGCGCCGAGCAGCCGCCCGATGGAGCGCGCGCGCCGCGTCACGTTGACGGCGTAGCGCTCGGGGCTGGGCGTCCACTCGGTGTCGTTCTTGCCGGGGTCGTCGACGGTGTCGAAGAAGTTCTCGAGGTTGTAGCTGGCCAGCGTGAGCTCGCCGGGTCCGGCGGGCGGCGCGACGTCGGGGGTGATGCCCGAAGGCGCGACGGCCAGCGCGGCGCCCGCGGCGGCGCCGACGGCGACCTTGAAGTTGCCGTAGGTGTAGTTGAGCGGCCCGACGGCGCCGCGCACCACGTCGCCGTGGTCGAGCGTCCGCCAGCCGTTGGGGAACGTCACGCCGAGCCGCAGCCCGGTCTCGCGGCCGCGGAAGATGCGGGTGACGTCGCTCTGCGCCGGCACGGTGTAGGTCTCGCCGTAGGCGTTGGTGGCGCCGACGACGCGCACGGGCCCGGGGTCGACGACCATGCCCTCGAACGGCTCGAGGTACGCGGAGGCCGCGTCGACGCCGTGCGGCAGGTCGAGCCCGACGGGGGCGATGGCGGCGTCGTCGGGGCCGACGACCTCGAGCGTGTCGAGGATGACCTCGGTCAGGTCGTAGTGCTCGCTGACGCGCCCGGTCACGCGCACGCGCTGGCCGGGTTCGACGTCGACGTCGCGGTTGCCGTCGTACACCCACAGGCCGTCGCTGGTGGCGGGGTCGTCGTCGCAGCCGGGCGCCTGGATGAAGAACCCGTCGAGGTCGGTGGCGTCGACGAAGTCGCCGGTGACGATGCCCTCGACGACGACCCGGACGTCTTCCATGCCGGTCTTGGCGCCGGTGCCCTGGATCTGGCAGATGGTGGCGGCCGCCGGCTCCTGGGCCAGGGCCGGCGACGACGCGGCGAGCACGGCCAGGATGGCGGCCGCGGCGAGGAGGGCACGTGTCAGCATGGGGGCGTTCCTTCGCTGCTGATCGGGCGACGTCCGCGGATGTCGTTGGCGACCGCGCGACGGCCGGTTGCAGCGGGGTGGTCTCGGCGCTTGGCCCACCCCGGTCCGGCGTCGCGCATGCGCGGGCCGGAGTATAGCACCGGTCGCCGCACCGCCATGCCCGCCCGCACCCGGTAGGGGCGAATAAACATTCGCCCCCCACCCCCGCCCACCCCGCCACCACCACCCATCTGCGCGCCCCCCCCAACCCCCACCCCCCCGCGGCGCCCAATCGACGCCCAACCGGCGGCCAATCGCCCCCCAACACCCCTTAAGAAAACCCGCCGTCAATCGTTTTCTATGCAGATATCCAACCCGTCGACGCCGCCAAGCCATGCGGGGCCCATCCCCGAGGCGGCGCCGGCACCCATCGAAAGGAGAATGGTCATGGCAAAGTTGGTCCAGGCGGTTCGTCGGTTCGGTCCCCGGGTGGTACGGCCCCGCGCGCTGCGCGACAGCGAGCTGTCGGAATGGCTCGCCGGCCGCACCGGGCTCACCCGGGCCCAGGTCGCGGCGGTGCTCTACGAGCTGAGCGCCGCCATCTCGTTCTTCAACCGCGCAGGCATGACCCTGCGGCTGGCAGGCGTCGGCACCTTCCAGCCCACCATCCGCCACTCCGGGCGGCTGCGCATCCGCTACTTCATGGCGTCGGAGCTGCGCCGTGAGATGAACGCCACGGGCGCCTTCGCCGGCGAGATCGCCAACCGCGAGAACATCGGCCTGGACTTCACGTCGCTGAAGGCGCTGTGGGACACCGAGTTCCCGGACGACCCGCTGGAGTCGCCGTCGTAATCCAGCGGGCCCGGGCGGCCGGCACGACAACCGAACACGCGACGGCGCGGGGCGGTCCTTCGGGGCCGCCCCGTGCCGCTTTGGGCGACGGCCGGCGGCGGTGCTGCGGCGGCATCGGAGCAGGCAAAGAAGTGGGTCGCGATAAGCAAAGAAGGGGGCGGCGACTCGCCGAGAACGTGGCCGCGATAGGCAAAGAACGCGACCGCGTCAGGCAAAGAAGTCGGTTGAGACAGGCAAAGAACGGGTGGGTGACAGCCAAAGCTGCGCGGGGCTTCGGGGCGTGACACACCGCAGAGGCAGGGCCGTTGGATAGCGCGTGGTACCTGTGCAGCCCCGGGTCGACAGCGTTGGGCCGGGCCGAGCAGATGCGCCGATGACGCCCCAGGTGCCGGCGACGATGACCCGGACCCGGTAGGGGCAGGTTTGAAACCGGCCCTGTATGCGTTCGGCAGGGGTGACGAGCCGCTGAACAGTTACGCAAACATCACGGTAATTCCGAGAACGTTACCTTCGCATATACTTCTGACAAAGCCATGGTACAGTCGATGGCAGCGAGGTAAACGGACGCGTCAAGACCTTCAGCATCGCTGTACACCCACATGTCGCCCTGTCGTGAGTAGACTTCTACCCATGCGGAGTCCTGTGCCACAAGCACGTAGTGTTGAAGTGATGGAATTCTGCGATAGCGTTTGAACTTCTCACCTCGATCGTAGACTTCAGTCGATGGGGACAAGACTTCGACAATGACGGTGGGGTTGAGGAGTACGTCACGATAGTCGTCGCTGAAGTTGGGCTCATCGCAAACAACGCTTATGTCCGGGTATGCGTACGTGTCGGCATTCACTCGTACACGCATATCGCTGTTGACAACAATGCACATCGTGGGCGCGAGATGCTCCCTCAAACTGCTGCCAATGTTGATTGCGATGAGGCTGTGCGCGAAGCTTCCCCCACCCATGGAGACGATCCGCCCGTCGAAGTACTCACTCCTGATCTCGGCGCGGCGGTCGATAGTGAGGTATTCCTCGGGAGTGTAGTGAGTGACTGTAATTGGCATTGTCATGAGTGTCTCCTGGTGTCATCACGCGATAGATCCAGCATCGAAAGGGGATTCGAGTGCATCACAGGCGCACTCGTTGATTCTCGATGAGGGCGCGCTCTGAATCTGACAGGTCGTAGAGTTCGTAGACCAGTGTGTTGATCATATCATCGGTAGAAGATATCCGTCGTTGTATCGTGGATTTGTCGTACGCGGATCGCACGGCAACTAGCTCCCGATGCAAGGCGAGCATTCGATCAACGAGGGTGACTATCTGACCACGGCGAGTGACATATGCAATCGTGGTATTGTCACCGTCACGGATGGGAAGATGTCTGATGAACCGCGCCTCGAAGCTGTAGTAGCCTCCTCGCATCTGAGTACTCGACTGCTTGACATACCAGTCAAGCACGGTGCTGTTCAGCAAGGCGAGGATGAAATTGTGTGATTCACCATGTTTCAAGACAATGCCGTAACCTCCTGCAACACCTCCGGTAAACAAGACGTGTCCAGCTATATCCACAGAAAACGATGCACAAGTCGCCAGATCAGGTGTAAATAGCTTGGGAAGATGAATCACATCAAGTGCTTGGTTTCTACTGTACTCAAACCACCGATAACCTCGTGCCTTTCCATGATCGCGAACGAGTAACATCGACTTACATTGACTCAGATAGTCATAAGCTTGCGGATATCGATCTTGGAGTTCTTGATCGGTGAGTCTGTTGATCTTCAAATTGGAGTCCACCTCATAGGGAAATATTATCCGCCTGTCCGTATGGGCCATACAGTACGAACGACTATCCCCTCCCTTGATTAGCGGGTGCAACAAACGGGACTCAATCGAGACAGTTCGACCAATGGCTCTGGAGAAAACGTGGAACTCATCCTCTCGACGCTCGGAACATCGAACGATGAACACCGGATCTGCACCTGTCTTGATTCCCTGAAATATCCTCTCCGCCACATCCCCCAACTTCACCGGCATCTCCCGCAACCGCTCAAACAACCCCGCCCCCCTGCTGACCACGAAGTTCCACTCCGCCGGCGTCACCTTCTCAGCCGGGATCACGCCCGACGTCGCCTCGCCAGATGCCTGCCAGGCCGACAGGTCCGCCACCTTGGCGAAGTCGACGTGGTCCGCGCCACCCTTGTCGAGAAACATCAAGCACGTGTACGTCGTGGCGCCCGCAAACACCTGCTGGTCGCCGAAGTGGATTACCTCCGCCAAGTGGCGGCCACCCGCCAGCAGCGCCCGCAGCGGCTCACCGTACTTCGCGTTGAAGAACTTGTGCGGCAGGATGTAGCCCAGCCGCCCCCTCGCGTTCAAGAGATCCAGCCCCCGCTCCACAAACACCACGTACACATCGTAGTTGCCCTTGCCCGCCGACCGATAGCGCCGCTTGTAGTACTCCACCTCCACCGGCGCCCATTCCTTCAGCGTCTGGATACGCACATACGGCGGGTTGCCGATCACCACGTCGAACCCACCGTCGCGCGTCGCCGCCGGGAATCCCGACCGCCAGTCGAACACGTTGATCCGGTCCTCCGTCGCCGCGTCCGCGAAGCTGAGCTGCGCATCGGGCGATTGGTAGAACGCCGGGCCGATCAGCGAGTTCCCACACTGAATGTTCGCGCCCAAGTCCGGCAGCGCCCGCTCTTGCATGAGCCGCCGCCGCCCACCGTCCAGCGACTCCTCCGTCTCTCCCTCCAACACCTTCAGCAGCAAGCTCAGCTTCGTCACCTCCACCGCTTGCCGGTCGATGTCCACCCCGAAGATGTGGGTGAGCAAGATCCGCTTCTTCGCCGCCGACGTAAGTCTCCACTCCCGCGCCGGCCCGCCCGCGGACTCAGCTATCTCGTCAACAACGCCGTCGTCGCCGTTCCCGTCCCCGTTCGAGTCTTGGCCCGCCGCCGGAGCGCCCACCACCTCGTACACCTCGTGCTTGTGCCGCAACGGACCCGCCGCCACGTACGCGTCCCGATACCAGTCCAACAAGTACTGATAGGCCCCGATCAGAAACGACCCCGAACCACACGCCGGGTCGACGATGCGCAGCGGCGGTTTCCCGCCCGAGCCGTCGACATCCGCCGGCGCCTTGCCCGCCAGCGCCCGCCCCACCGTGCGTTCCACGATCGCCTCCACGATCGGCGTCGGTGTGTAGAACACCCCACCCGCCTTGCGCACCTCCGGCTTGTCCTCCACCACCGCCCGATGCGCCGGCGTCAAGCGGATCGTCTTCCCCAGGAACCGCTCGTACACCGAACCCAGGATGTCCGCCGGCATCACCGCAAAGTCGTACGGGCACCGCGGCGGGTACAGGTCGCGCAGGATGCCCTTCAACACCCCGTCGTCGACCTCCAGCCCCAGCATCCACCCGTCCTCATCCTCCGCGCGCCCCTTCTCGCTGTAGAAGTGGAACAAACCCGAGTTGTAGCGCGCGTCCGCCCGCCGGAACAGGTCCGCCAGCCGCGGGTACACCTTGGCACCGTTCAAGAGCGCCTGGAGTTGCGCGAACGGCTCGATCCCCCGGTCCTCGCAGATGCGCAGGAAGATGATCCGATCCAGCGTCTTCTGCACTGCCTCGTTAAGCTCCGGCAGGCTTAGGTCCTTGTTGCGCAGCGCCACGTTGCGCGCCAGCTCGTCGCGCCACCGCTCCAGGTCCAACAAGAACGCCGCATCGACCTCGAGAATGCCCGTGCGCCGCCGCCGCTCGCCCGCAAAGCGCTCGATGGCCCCCCCCGCCACCGCGTCGCGACCGAAGAGCGCCGCCAGGTCCCCCCAACGCGCCGGCAGATCGTCGAATCGGTAGTACAGCAGGCGCGCCACCGTCGGCGCGTCATCCGGCCGCGGCCTCACTCGGCAGTCGTAGACCGCCAACTCCTCGAAATCCGTGAGGATCGCCAGCGGCACCTTCGCGTTCCAACCGTACCGGCGCAACTGGTAGGCCGGGCTGACATCGCCATGGATGTCTACCGACGGCTTCTTCGCCTCTACGAGGAACTTGCGATGGTGTCCGAGGTAGAACCCGTAGTCCGGCGCCTTGAACCGCCCGCCGATCCGCACCCGATCCTCGTGCCGCACCTCATGTTGCGCCCGCTGGGAGTTGTCGACATCCCAGCCCAACAACGTGAAGAACGGGTCGAGATAGAACCGCCGGAGCTCGGTCTCGTTGAGCCGTCTGGAATGCCGCGGTCCCACGCCAGACGCAAACATCGCGACCAGCGTGTGCAACCCCTCCGGGGCATCGATCACCTCGTCGGAACCGGGTGGTGTGGCGGGCGCAGGCATCGGCAGACCTCGCTGGTGGGGTGTTGGCGAAACGCGTCAACACCCACATCATAGCATCCACCACACTCCGCCGTCACGGCTGGTGCTGGTCCATGACTCCCAGCCAACGCACCGTCGACGACGCCGCCCAACCGCGTCCGGTGATCGATCGATCCAGTCCCCGTCCAGAACATCGCGGCAACGCCAGGCGCCTCACCAGGCACCCGCACGATTACAGCTCCCCCAACAGCTCCGGCACGGCGCCGATCGGCCAGGCCGTGACCCCGTCGCCCATCGGAACCTCGTCGATCACCACGAGGCCGTCGATCGCCCCGAGCACGAGCGCGGGATTCGCCAGGCGCCGCAGGTCGACGTCCGACTCGAGATCGAAGAACACCGCCGCCCGCCCGGCCGCGAACGCTCGGGCCAACGTGGTCTTGCCGCACTGCCGCGGCCCAAGCAGCGCCGTCACCGGTGCCCGTCGCACCGCCGTCGAAAGCCGATCGAGATAGGCTGCACGAGCGATCATGCGCCCATTTTAGCATGAATATTCGGAGCGGCACTCCGAATATTCATGGAAGCGCGCCGCGATGCGCACCGTGCACACCGCTTGTCATCCCCGCCCCCGGCGGCTACCATGCACCGATACCCGCCCTGCACCGAAAGGCCGCGCATGGAACGAACCCCGATCGGCGTCCGCGACCCCGGGCGCCCCGCCCCCCGACTCGCGGCGCGCACGCCATAAGATGGGCATCGCCGCCGATATCGCCGTCATCGTCGTGGCCGGCCTCGCCGGCGGGCTCGTCGCGCAGCGCCTGCGCCAGCCCCTCATCCTCGGCTACATCCTCGCCGGCGTCCTCGTCGGCCCGTACACCGGCGGCATCACCGTCACCGGGGTGCACGACATCGAGCTCCTGGCCGAGATCGGCGTCGCCCTGCTGCTCTTCGCGCTCGGCCTCGAGTTCTCGCTGCGCGAGCTGCAGCCCGTGCGGCGCATCGCCCTCGTCGGCACCCCCATACAGGTCGCCCTCACCATCGCCTACGGCTTCGCCGTCGCCCGCGTCCTCGGGTGGGATCCCGTCGCCGCCGTGTGGTTCGGGGCCCTCATCGCGCTGTCGAGCACCATGGTCGTCCTCAAGACCCTCGGCCACCTCGGCCTCATGGGCACGCTGGCCGGGCACGTCATGATCGGGATGCTCATCGCCCAGGACCTCGTCTTCGTTCCGCTGATGATCCTGCTGCCCGAGGTCGCCGACCTCGGGCAGGGCGCCGGGGCCCTCGTCGCCGCCGTGCTGCGCGCCGTCGCCTTCCTGGCCGCCATGATCGTCGGCGGCACCCGGATCCTGCCCGCCCTCATGGCGCGCATCGCGCGCTGGAACAGCCGCGAGCTGTTCCTCATCGCCACCGTCGCCATCGGGCTCGGCGTGGCGTACGCGACGTACCTGTCCGGCCTGTCGTTCGCCTTCGGCGCGTTCGTCGCCGGCATGGTCCTCGGCGAGTCGCCCTACAGCCACCAGGCGCTCGGCGACATCATCCCGCTCCGCGACCTCTTCGGGCTGCTGTTCTTCGCGTCGGTCGGGATGCTGCTCGACCCCGGCTTCGTGGCCGCCAACCTCGCCACGGTCGCCGTGCTCGTCGCCGTCGTCGCCGCCGGCAAGGCCGTGATCATCGCCGTGCTCGGCCGGCTCTTCGGCTACCGCGGCGCGGTCCCGCTCATGCTCGGGCTCGGGCTCTTCCAGGTCGGCGAGCTGTCGTTCGTCCTGGCGCGCGTCGGGCTCCACGAGGGCGCAGTCGGCCCCGACGCCTATGCGCTCGTCCTGGCCACCGCGGTCATCACCATGGCCGTGACCCCGCTGGCGCTGCGCGCCGCCGGCCCGCTGCACGCATGGGTGCGGCGGCACCATCCCGCCGAGCCGCCGGCGGTCATCAACGTCGACCGCGCGGCGCTGAGCGGCCACGTGATCATCGCCGGCGGCGGGCGCGTCGGGCAGCAGATCGCCCGGGCGCTGCAGTCCGTCGGCGCCCCGTTCGTCATCGTCGAGCTCGACCACCGGCGGCTCGAGGCGTGCACGGCCATCGGCCTGCCGACCGTCTACGGCGACGTCCAGGCCGAGCCCGTCATCGAGGCCGCCGGCATCCAGCGCGCCCGCCTGCTCGTCAGCACCGTCCCGGTGCCACAGGTGGCGGCGCGCCTCGTGGTCGACGCGCGGCGCCACAATCCCGGCCTGCGCGTCATCGCGCGGGCGACGAGCATCGCCGAGATGCACGACCTCGAGGACCTCGGCGCCGACCACGTCGTCCAGCCCGAGCTCGAGGGCGGGGTGGCCATGGCCCGCGAGGCCCTGGCCGCGCTCGACCGACCGGCCGAGCAGGCCGAGCGGCCCGTCGACGCCGTCCTCGACGCCGTCCGCGACGCGCTGTCCGACGAAGAGGAGAGCGACTGGTAGGCGCCCGCCCCCGGCCGCGGTCCGCGGCGCGGGGCGGGCGCCCTCAGCTCACGGCCGACCCGTCCCCGTCCACGGCAGGAACACCTTCGACGCCGGGGTCGGCGCCGCGTCCGTCGGCCGGGGCGGCGGCTGGGTCGGCGGCACGGCGGTCGGGACGCTGGTCGGCGCCGCCGTCGGCACGCCCGGCAGGGCGAGGTCGGCCGGGCGGATCGGCAACCGCCGGACGCGGATGCCGGTGGCGGCGAAGACCGCGTTGATGACGGCCGCCGGCATCGCCGGGTAGCCCAGCTCGCCCATGCCGCCGGCCGAGGCGCTCTTGCCGGTGACGATGTGCACCTCGATCGGCGGCGTGTCGGCCATGCGGAACCAGACGTAGTCGGTGAACGTGCGCTCCTGGATGCGCCCGCCGTCGACCGAGATGGCCGCGCCGAGCGCCGTCGAGAGGCCGTCGACCGTGGCGCCCTGGATCTGCGCCTCGACGCCCAGCGGGTTGATCGCCTGGCCGCAGTCGACGGCCGCCACCACGCGCAAGACCTTGACGGCGCCGCTCGGCGCCACCTCGAGCTCGACGACCTGGGCGACGAACGAGCTCCAGGCCGCGCAGGCCGCGATGCCGCGGCCGCGGCGCGCCGGCAGCGGCGTGCCCCAGCCGGCCTTCTCGGCCGCCAGCTCGAGCACGCCGCGCAGGCGGGGGTTCGACACGTTGGCCAGCCGGAAGGCCAGCGGGTCCTGGTCGGCGGCGTGGGCCAGCATGTCCATCAGGACCTCGTTGGCCGGGTTGGTCTGCGAGTGCGACACCGACCGCCAGGCACCGGTCGACACCGGGTCGCCGACCCCGACGGCCTGCACGTCGGGCGACGCGACGGCGTAGCTCGGCCGCGCCTGGTTGGCCAGGCTCTGGTTGGGGCCGTTGCCGATGCCGCCCGAGGCCAGGTGGTGCTGCCAGGCGACGATCTTGCCGGACGCGTCGACGGCGCCGCGCAGGCGGTGGTGGCTGGCCGGGCGGAAGTTGTCGGTGCGCATGTCGTCGTCGCGCGGGTACAGCAGCTTGACGGGCGCGCCGACGCGCTTCGACAGCATCACGGCCTCGCGCACCCACTCGCCGCCGCCGCGCCGGCCGAAGCCGCCGCCCATCAGCATGCAGTTCACCGTCACGTTGGCCTCGGGCACGCCGGCCCCCTGCGCGGCGGACTGGCGCGCGTTCGACGGGCTCTGCGTGCCGACCCACACCGTCACGCGGTCGCCCACCACCTCGGCCATGCACGTCATCGGCTCCATCGTCGCGTGCGCCAGGAAGGGCAGGTCGAGCGTCGTCTCGACGATGCGCGCGCCCGGCGCCTCGATCGGCGCCGGCGCCGGCAGCGCGGCGGCCTTGGCGGCCATGATCGCGGCGCTGGCCAGGCCCGCGTTGCCGCGGTCGTCCCACTCGACCTTGAGCGCGGCCCGTCCCTGGAGCGCCGCCCAGGTGTGCTCGCCGACGACGGCGACGCCGTTGCCGAGCGTGACGACGTCGAGCACGCCCGGCACGGCGCGCGCGGCCGCGTCGTCGACGCTCCGCACGCGGCCGCCGACGAAGGGCGACTTCTTGACGACGGCGTAGCGCGTGCCCGGCCGCGCCGGGTCGAGCGCGAACTGCGCGCGGCCGGTCACGACGTCTCGGTTGTCGACGCGCGGCGTCGGGCGGCCGACGATCTTGAACTCGGCGGCGCTCTTGAGCCGCACGGCGCTGGCGGCCGGCGGCGTGCGGCGCGCCGCGTCGGCGGCCAGCTCGCCGTAGCCCAGCCGGCGGCCGTCGTCGGCGATGACGGTGCTCCGCTCGGTGCGGCAGCGCGCCGCCGGGATCCCCCACCGGGCGGCGGCGGCCTCGACGAGCATCTGGCGGGCGGCCGCGCCGGCGGCGCGCAGGCCGCCGGTGGCGGGGTTGAACGCGCTCATGGTGCTGCCGCTGCCGGCGACGCCCTGGTTGCCGTAGGCGTTGTCGGCCGGGGCCTGGACGACGGTGACGGCGCTCCAGTCGGCGTCGAGCTCCTCGGCGACGATCATGGCGAGCGTCGTGCGGATGCCCTGGCCGAGGTCGCCCTTGTGGGCGGTGATCGTCACCGTCCCGTCGGGGGCGATGCCGACCCACTGGCTGATCCGCGCGGCGCCGGGCTGCGCCGGGCCGTCGGCCGCCGCGCGGTCGGAGCGGGCCGGCCCGGCGCCGTCGAGCCCCGCCGTGCGCGGCGTGACGAAGCCGACGACGCGGTCCAGCGGGCCGAAGACGGCGGCGAGCTGGAAGCCGGCGGTCAGCTTGAGGACGTCGCGCCGCGAGAGGGCGCGCTGGCCGGACGGGTCCGGGGCGGCGGGGGCGATGGAGGCGGCGGTCGGGTCGGGCGGGTTGACGTCGGGCGTGGTCATGCGCGGGCCTCCTTCGCGGCGCGGTGGATGGCGGCGCGGATGCGGACGTAGGTGCCGCAGCGGCAGACGTGGCCGGCCAGCGCGGCGTCGATCTGCGCGTCGGTGGGCTCGGGGTGCGCGGCGAGGAGCGCGGCGGCGCCCATGATCTGCCCGGCCTGGCAGTAGCCGCACTGCGGGACGTCCTCGGCCATCCACGCCCGTTGCAGCGGGTGGCTGCCGTCGGCCGACAGGCCCTCGATGGTGGTGACGGCGCGGCCGCGGACCTGGGCGGCCCGCACGAGGCAGCTCGGCTCGGCGACGCCGTCGACCAGGACGGTGCAGGCGCCGCACTCGCCCTCGCCGCAGCCGTACTTGGCGCCGGTCAGCCCGATGAGGTCGCGCAGGACCCACAGGAGGGGCATGTCGTCCGGCGCCTCGACCTCGTGCGCCCGGCCGTTCAGCGTGAAGGTGTGACGCGACAACTCCGACTCCTTTCGACGGGTGGCGGTCGTCCGGACCCGTTGGCGTATCCAGGCGCGGCGGGGCGTGCGGGGGCGCGGGCGTCGCCCATCCGCCGCGACCGGGCAGCGGCAGCGGGCGGCCGCACACGCCCGGGCCAACCGTGTCTCGGACGAGACGGGGCGTCCCGCTGCGCGTGCCGCCAGGATATACGGGGCGGGGCGGCGGGTCAAACGGGGTTTGGGCTGTGGGCGGGTAGGGGGGTGGGGGGAGCGCTCGATGACCGAGGCGCCATCGGCAGGCGGAACGCCCCCCGCCCCTCACCCCTCCCGCAGCCGCGGCAGCGCCGCCTCGATCTCCGTCCGCCGCGGCTCGAGCCACGGCGGCAGGATGAGCCGCTCGCCGAGGTGGTCCGCGGCCTCGTCGCGCGCGAAGCCCGGCCCGTCGGTCGCCAGCTCGAACAGCACCCCGCCCGGCTCGCGGAAATACACCGACCGGAACCAGAACCGGTCGATCGGCTCGGTCGGCCGCAGGCCTGCCCCGATCACCGCCGCCCGCACCGCGAGCTCCGCGGCGTCGTCCGGCACGCGCCAGGCCACGTGGTGCACCACCCCGGTGCCCCACGCCCCCAGCCGTGCCTCGGGCGCGGCGCGCACGTCGACCAGCGTGCCCGAGCCGCCGCCGGCCGCCGCGTAGCGCGCCCAGCCGCCGTCCTCGCCCACCGCGGCAAAGCCCAGGACGTCGGTCAGCAGCCGCGCCGACGGCGCGGCGTCGCGCACCACCAGGCGCACCGCATGCATGCCGCGGAGCTGGTGGGCCGGCGGCACCGGGCTGCCCGGCCACACCGCGAACGGGCGGTCCTCCGGCGTCTCGACCAGCGCCAGCCGCAGCCCGTGCGGGTCGGCGAACGGCAGCGTCGCCTCGCCGAAGCGCGTCTCGACGGCGTCGCGCGCCACCGCGTGCCGGTCGAGCCGATCCGACCACCACGCCAGGCTTCCGGCCGGCACGGCGAACGAGACCTCGCCGGCCAGGCCCGCGCCCGGGCGGCCCGGGCCCATCTCGGGCCAAGGGAAGAACGTGATGTCGGTGCCCGGCGTGCCGGCGGCGTCGGCGTAGAACAGGTGGTAGGTCGTCGGCGCGTCCTGATTGACGCTGCGCTTGACCAGCCGCAGGCCGAGGACGCCCGTATAGAAGTCGAGGTTCGCCTGGGCGTCGCCGGCGATGGCCGTCACGTGGTGGATGCCGTGCACCCCCGGCCCGCGGGCACCCCGCGCGCCGGGACCGTGCGTCGTCTCGGACATGGTCGTCACCTCCAATCGTAAGGATAGCCGGCGGCACGGCGTCGGATGAAGAACGCACGCGCCGGGGCGCGCGGGGGCCCCCGCGGCCGCCGCCGCGACCGCCGCCGAGGCTCTGCCCCATCCGAGCCGGCCGGCAGCGACGGCGCGGGCGTCCGGTTCACCGCATCCCCAAGGAGATCACAGATGAGGAGACGCACATGAACGGCGCGCTGGCCCGCTTCCAGCCCCAGGCCCACATCCTGATGCGCATCGCCATCGGCGTGCTGTTCTGGTCGAACGGCGCCAAGAAGCTGTTCGGGTGGTTCGGCGGCATGGGCCCCGACGGCGGATCGGCCGAGCTCATGAGCCTGATGGGCCTGGCCGGCATCATCGAGTTCTTCGGCGGCCTGGCCGTCGCCCTCGGGCTGTTCACCCAGCCCGTGGCGTTCATCGCCGCCGGGGAGATGGCGGTGGCGTACTTCTACGGCCACGTGTTCGGCCCCGAGGGTCTCAAGTGGTTCTGGTGGCAGAACCAGGGCGAGCGGTCGGCGATGTACGCCTGGATCATGCTCTACCTGTCGACCGTCGGCGCCGGCGGCTTCAGCCTCGACGCCTGGCGGGCGCGCAACCGGTAGCCGTCACCGTCTCAACGGGTGCGGCCCCCGTCGCGAGACGCGACGGGGGCCGCTTGCCGTCGGGCGGCGGCGGGGCGGGGGGGAGTGCCCCGGCCGCGCGCCCCTCCACGGGCCACGCGGTGCGGAAAGGCTATCGCCCGCGGGCCAGCGCCGTCGCTTTCTTCTGCACCGTCCACGGCATGTAGAGCGCGATCTTGCGCCAGCACGTGCGGACCTCGTGCTTGTCCTCGCCGCCCTTGGGGTCGCGCACGACGAACATCGTCGGGAAGCACCCCTCGAAGTTGTAGCGCTGCGGGGAGAGGCTGAGGCAGAGTTGCCGCGTGCCCTCGCCGCGCACCGAGAGGTCCTGCAGCGAGTAGCCCGTGGCGTACCACTTGAGCGACGAGATCGGGTCGTCGGGGTCGTCGGCCTTGTCGGTCAAGTCGTAGCACGTCGTCGCGTTGAGCCCGCCGAGCTTGCCGATGAGCCGGTTGCGCAGGATCTGCGGCGGGACGTTGTTGTACACGTCGGGGTCGAGCCACGTCAGCGTGATCGCCGCGCGCGCCGACAGGCCGCCGAGGTCCTTGACCGAGATGCCGACCTCGTCGGAGCCCTTGTAGTTCACCTCGGGCTCGAAGATCAGGATCTGCTTGTTGTCGGGCAGCGCGTAGCCGAACTGCGCGTGGTCCACCGTCTGCGGGTCGACGAACCACTCGAGCTGGTCCGGCGGGTCGCGGTCGTCGCCGGCCATGTCGGTCAGGTCCACCGTGATCTTCTGGTTCATCGCCGCCGTGTACTCGCGCGTGAAGCGGTCCCAGATGATCACCGGCGCCTCGTTGGGCCGGCTGTCCCACGACAGCACGATCGGCTGGCGCGTCTCGCAGCCGTCGCGGTCCTTGACGATCAGCTCGACGCGCGCGCTGTACTGCTCGATGGTGTCCTTGAGCAGGCTGAACGCCAGCGTCGTCGTGCCGCGCCCGTCGACCTTGATGTCGGCCTCGTTTTGCGGCGGCACCGCGGCGTCCCAGCGCAGGAGCTGCGGCTGGTCCTCGACGTCCTCGCCGTGCGGCAGCAGGTTGAGGACGATCGCGTCCTTGTAGCGCGCCGTCGGCGGGTCCGACACCGGCGGCTTGACCTTGGGGCAGTCGTTGATCGGGACCACGCGGATCCGCAGCGGGAACGGCACCACCGCCGGGCCGTCGCTCACCTCGAAGCTCGCCTGCGTCTGGCCGAACCAGTTGGCCTCGGGCGTGATGCTGACCACCCCGGTGGGCATGAACACGACGCCCGCCTTGGGGTCGCCGCCGTCGACCATGCGGAACACGAGCTGGTCGTCGGGGCACTCGCCGTCGGCGATGTAGTCGCGCAGGTTGACCGTGGCCGTCTCGTCCTCGTTGAGCACGACCTCCGGGATGGTGCCGACCTGCGGCCGCGAGTTGTAGTCGATGGTGTTTTGCGCCAGGCTGCCCAGCGCCCGACAGCCGTCCTTGCCCATCGCCTTCCAACCGGCCCACCAGTCGGCCATCGTCTCGGGCTTGCGGGCCTGGATGACGGCGAAGATGTCGGCGAAGGTGGCGTTGAACGCGTCGTAGCCGTCCTCGGTCTCGTCGCCCTCGAACAGGTCCCAGAACGCACCGGCCACACGGCCGGCCACGGTGTCGCCGTCGCTCCAGCCCAGCGTGCCGGCGCGCGGCTTGTCGAAGTCGCCGCGCAGCGCCGGCGAGTCGAACATCGGGTCGTTGTACACGGCCATCGGGAAGAACGTCGCAAAGCCCTGGACGAAGGCGCAAGCAGCCGAGGTGGGCTGCGTGACGCCGTCGACCGGGCCGGCGAGGCAGGCCGCCCAGCCGCCCGGCAGCTCGCCGAGCATGTTGTGCGCCAGGGCGTAGGCCTCCTGCTGGACGATCACGTCGCCGTAGCCGGCGTTGTCGGTGCGGTAGAAGAGCGCGCGGGCGGCCGGGTCGTAGCGCGGGCCGTCGGTGTTGCCCTTCGACCAGAAGCCCGTGATCTCGCCCGGGTCGCGCCCCGACTGCTCCTTGAGGTAGAGCCAGCCCTCGGCCAGGTTGACGAACGTCCACAGCGCCTCGACGTTGGGCGTGTTCTCCTGGATGATCAGGGGCTGCATCCCGTACACGCCGTTGGGCACGTTGGCGACGTAGCCGTCGCGGGGGTCGACGTCGTAGCTCTGCCAGGTGTACTCGATGGTGGTGCCGTACTGATAGAGCCGGATGGTGCCGTTGTTGGTGAACAGCTTGAGGAAGATGTCCTGCGTGCCCTCGCGCTGGCCCGTCGGGCCGTCGGGGTCGACGTTGCTGATGGCCTTGGAGCGGAAGAAGCCGCTGGCGTCGGTCACGGTCTCGTCGAGCTTCTGGCCGGTGACCGGGAAGTTCTTGTCGCGGTCCCAGATCTCGACCTTGAGGCCGGCGCCGGGGTGGTTGCGGTCGCTGTCGCGGTCGATGTACAGCACCCGTCCCTCGACGACGACGGTCTCGCTGACCGGCGTCGCCTGGGCCGGGGCCGGCCCGTCTGCCTTGCCGTGGGCGGTGGGTGCGCCGGGCGCCACCGCGGCCGCGAAGGCCGGCGCCAGGCCCGCCAGCGCCAACCACGCGACGCCTTGTCGTCGCCAACTCTGCATGGGATGCCTCCTTGGGTTGCGCACGACGCGCACGGCGCGTGCGGAGCGCGATGCTGTGCGAGGGGAAATGGACGGGAATCGGTTGCCGCAGGCTATGTTACGTTGGGCCCCCGCCGGTGTTACGGTAGAATTCGCCCGCGCGGCGGCGCACCGGAACCGCGCCCCGAGGCGTGTTATAATCGGAGCGGTGACAGACGGGATGCGGATCCTCATCGTGGGCGCCGGCGGCCAGCTTGGGCGGGCGCTGCGGCGCCGGGCGCTCGGTCGGGCCGACCTCGCGCGCGGCCACGGCGTCGTGGCCTGCGGGCGGGGCGAGATGGACGTGACCGACCTCGGCGTCCGCGACGCCATCGCCGCCGCCGAGCCCGACGTCGTGATCAACGCCGCCGCCATGACCGACGTCGACGGCTGCGAGCGCGACCCCGACGAGGCCTTCCGCGTCAACGCCCTCGGCGCGCGCAACGTCGCGCTCGGCGCGGCGCTGGCAGGGGCCGACCTCGTCCATATCAGCACCGACTTCGTGTTCGACGGCGGCAAGGGCGACGCCTACTGGGAGTTCGACCGGACGGCGCCGATCAGCGTGTATGGCGCCTCGAAGCTGGCCGGCGAGGAATGGGTCGGGCGCGTCCACGACCGCGTCTACATCGCCCGCACGGCGTGGCTCTACGGCATCGGCGGCCGCAACTTCGTCACCCGCATCCTCGACCTGGCCGCCGAGCGGCCGTCGCTCGAGGTCGTCGACAACGAGGTCGGCAACCCGACGTTCTGCGACGACCTGGCCGACGCGGTCCTGGCGCTGGTCCACACCCGCGCCTACGGCATCTGCCACCTCGTCAACGAAGGCGCCTGCTCGCGGCACGCCTTCGCCCGCGCCATCCTCGACCTCGCCGGCCGGCCCGACTACCCGATCCACCCCGTCGACCACTACCCGCGGCTGGCGCGCGCGCCGTCGTACGCCCCGCTGCGCAACTTCGCCGCCGCCCAGGCCGGTGTCCGGCTCCCGCCCTGGCAGGACGGCCTGGCGCGGTACTTCGAGCGGCAGGCGCTCGTCGCCGATGGCTGACGCCGCCCCGCGGGCATGGCGCGAGAAGATCGACATGGGCGTGCTCAGCCTGGCGCCCGACTTCGAGCGCATCAGCATCCTCGTGACCGACATCGACGCGACTGCGCCGGTGGCGGTGGGGTAGTCCCCGGGCACCGCTTGCGGAACGCGGCGCGTCGGAGGCTGACGCTGCGACGCGCCCGAACTCGCGCAGCGCTTCGCGCCCAGTCGGCTCTGGGCGAAGCGATGGAACTCCAGTAGAGTCACGCGTTCAATTCCACCTGCCCACCCGCTCTAGGAGCATGCGCCCCATGCGATTCCGGTTTCGGCCGTTCGTCTTCTTCGTCCTGATGTGCCTGCCGCTGCTCGTCCACGCCCAGCAGGGCACCTGGCCGAACCGCTTCGTCCGCCTGATCATCCCGTTCCCCGCCGCCACGTCGCCGGACGTGGTGATGCGGCTGGTCGGACCGCACCTTGCGGCGATGTGGGGCCACCAGGTCGTCATCGAGAACCGCGTCGGCGCCGCCGGGAACATCGGTACGGCCGCGGTCGCGTCCGCGCCGCCCGACGG
>QEVT01000421.1 GCA_003576755.1 bacterium
CGGGCGGCCCGCGCCGCCCGCCGCCCGGCACGCATGCGGCCGGCAGGCCCGGCGCGGCCGCGACACGGCACCCGGCCCCCGCGACCACCACCCAATCGAGGAGACACCCCGCGATGGCCTTCGAGACCCTGACGATCCCGGCCGACGGTCAGCCGATCACCGGCGCCGGCGGCCGGCTGGCCGTGCCCGACCGGCCGATCATCCCCTTCATCCTCGGCGACGGCATCGGCGTCGACGTCACGCCGGCCATGCGCGCCGTCCTCGACGCGGCCGTCGCCAAGGCCTACGGCGGCGGGCGGTCGATCGCGTGGGTCGAGGTGCTCGCCGGCGACCGCGCCCAGGCGGCGCGGGGCGAGTGGCTGCCGGCCGAGACGCTCGAGGCGTTCGCCCACTTCCGCGTGGGCATCAAGGGCCCGCTCTCGACGCCCGTCGGCGGCGGCATCCGCAGCCTCAACGTCGCCATCCGCCAGACGCTGGACCTCTACGCCAACGTCCGGCCGGTCTACTACATCCCCGGCCTGCCCAGCCCGGTCAAGACGCCCGAGGCCATGGACATCGTCCTCTTCCGTGAGGCCACCGAGGACGTGTATGCCGGCATCGAGTGGAAGGCCGGCACCCCCGAGGCGCGCAAGGTCATCGACTTCCTCAAGCGCGAGATGGGCGTGACGGCGCTCGACGACCAGGACGCCGACGTGACCGGGGTGGGGATCAAGCCCATCGGCGAGCGCAAGACCAAGCGCCTGGTGCGCAAGGCCATCGACTACGCCCTGGCCCGGGGCCGCAAGAGCGTGACGCTCGTCCACAAGGGCAACATCATGAAGTTCACCGAGGGCGCCTTCCGGGACTGGGGCTACCAGGTGGCCGCCGCGGAGTACGGCGACCGCACCGTCACCGAGGCCGACGTGTGGGACAAGCACGGCGGCCAGGCGCCCGCCGGGCGCGTGGTGATGATGGACCGCATCGCCGACAACATGCTGCAGCAGATCCTGCTGCGCACCGGCGACTACGACGTCCTGGCGCTGCCCAACCTCAACGGCGACTACCTCTCGGACGCCGCCGCCGCGCAGGTCGGCGGGCTCGGCATCGCGCACGGCGGCAACATCGGCGACGACGTGGCGGTGTTCGAGGCCGTGCACGGCACGGCGCCGAAGTACGCGGGGCAGGACAAGGTCAACCCCACGGCCCTCATCCTCTCGGGCGTGATGATGCTCGAGCACCTCGGCTGGGACGAGGCCGCCGCCCGGGTGCGGGCCGGCGTCGCCGCGGCCATCGCCGACGGCGTGGTGACCTACGACCTGGCCCGCCAGCGCGCCGACGCGCGCGAGGTGCGCTGCAGCGCCTTCGCCGCCGCCGTCATCGAAAGGATGTGAGATGAAGACCCCGCTGCACGTCACCGTCACCGGCGCCGCCGGCAACATCGGCTACGCCATTCTGTTCCGCATCGCCAACGGCGACCTCTTCGGCCCGGACCAGCCGGTGTTCCTGCGCATGCTCGAGATCACGCCGGCCATGGGCGCGCTGGGCGGCGTGGCGATGGAGCTCGACGACTGCGCCTTCCCGCTCCTGGCCGGCATGGAGCTGACCGACGACCCGAACGTCGCGTTCGACGGCACGCACTGGGCGCTCCTGGTCGGCGCGCGCCCGCGCGGCAAGGGGATGGAGCGCAAGGACCTCCTGAGCGCCAACGGCGCGATCTTCACGGTGCAGGGCAAGGCGATCAACGCGCGCGCGGCGTCCGACGTGCGCGTCGTCGTCGTCGGCAACCCGGCCAACACCAACTGCCTGATCGCCATGGCCAACGCGCCCGACGTGCCGCGCGAGCGGTTCAGCGCGATGACGCGGCTGGACCACAACCGCGCCGTCCGGCAGCTGGCGGCCAAGGCCGGCGTGGCCGTCGGCGACGTCAAGAAGGTGACGATCTGGGGCAACCACTCGTCGACGCAGTACCCCGACGCGTTCCACGCCGAGATCGGCGGACGGCCCGCGCCGGAGGTCATCGGCGACGACGCCTGGATCCGCGACACGTTCATCCCGCGCGTCCAGAAGCGCGGCGCCGAGGTCATCGAGGCCCGCGGCCAGAGCAGCGCGGCCAGCGCGGCCAACGCGTGCATCAACCACGTGCAGAGCTGGCACCGCGGCACGCCGGCCGGCGACTGGGTCAGCATGGCGCTCCCGAGCACGGGCGACTACGGCTCCGCCGAGGGGGTGATCTTCGGCTACCCCGTGACGATCCGCGACGGCGTCTGCACGGTGGTGCCCGGCCTGGCGCTGTCGGACTTCGACCGCGAGCGGATCGCCGTCACCGGCGCGGAGCTGCTCGAGGAGCGCGCGGCGGTCGCGGAGATGCTGTAGCGCCTGTGTTCGGCCGGGCGGGGGTGGCGCGAACGCCGGCCCCCACCCCCCGACCCCCTCCCCCAAAACGGCTGCATGCCATTGGACAGAACGTTTGTGCACAGGTGTTACGAGGGGGGGGTGTGGCATCATGGGCGCATACCCAAAGGGAGGCGCTTGTGCACGCTCAGGTA
>QEVT01000422.1 GCA_003576755.1 bacterium
CCCGCCGCCCCGCTGACACTGCTCTTCACCGACATCGAGGGCTCGACGGCGCTCGTCCAGCGCCTGGGGGCCGACGGCTACGCCGAGGTCCAGGCGGCGCACAACGCGCTGGTCCGCGCCGCCGTCGCCGCCCACGGCGGGCGGGAGATGGCGAGCCACGGCGACGCGTTCTTCGTGGTCTTCCCGGCTGCCGCCGACGGCCTGGCCGCGGCGATCGCGGCCCAGCGGGCGCTGGCCGCCCACCCGTGGCCGCCGGACGGCGACATCCGCGTGCGCATGGGCCTTCACGCCGGCACCCCCCGCCCCACCGCCGAAGGCTACGTCGGCGTCGACCTCAACCGGGCCGCCCGCATCTGCGACGCCGCCAACGGCGGGCAGGTCTTAGTCTCGACGGCCATCGCGGAGGCGTTGGGGAGTCGGCCGATCGCCGTCGACGGCGGCGCCCCGCCGCCCGCCACCGCCCCCGATGCCCTGCCGATCCCGACCCTCGACTTGCGGGACCTCGGCGAGCACCGGCTCAAGGACCTGCGCCACGCCGAGCGGCTCTTCCAGGTGCTCGCCGACGGCCTGCCGGACGTGGCCCGCCCCCCGCGCACCGCCGGCGTGCTGACGGCGCGCGACCGCATCATCGTCACCGACCCCACGGCCCCCGCGGGCGACCCGACGCGGCTGGATGCCGCGCCGACGGTCGTCGACCGCACCGTTCCGGAGACGCTGGCCGCGCTGGCGGACGTGGTCCGCGGCGACTCCCGCACGGTCGTGCTGACGCCGGCCCAGGTCATGGCCGCGGCCCGGCACCGGCCGGCGGACTGGACGGAGTACCGTTTGGGCCGCATCGCGGAGTGGAGCCAGCCGCGCTACCGGCTCGACGGCCGCTTCGTCGACCTCTCGCTCCTGGTCGACCAGGGCGAGGATGCCGCCAGCGGCCGCTGGGCGGCGCGGCAGGAGCGCTACGACGACCTCGGCGCGCTCCTGGCGGCGGTGCCCGAGCCGGCGGTCGTGGTCCTCGGGCCGCCCGGCAGCGGCAAGAGCACGCTGCTCCGGCGGCTGGAGATGGATGCGGCGATATTGGGGGTGCGTGGGGGAGGCGGCCCCCACCCCCCGACCCCCTCCCCCACCACCTTCTTCATCCAGCTCAGCCAGTACCGCCCGCCACGCCCCGGCGCGCCGCCCCCGCCGCCGCTCGACTGGCTGGCGGACCGCTGGGCCGCGCGCTGCCCGGACCTGCCGGCGCTCGGCGACGTCCTGGCCGCGGGCAACGTCCTCTTGCTCCTCGACGCCCTCAACGAGATGCCGCACGCCGGCGAGGCCGACTACCGCGAGCGCGTCGGGCTGTGGCGGCAGCTCGTCGTCGACGTCGTCGAGCGCTTCCCCGGCACGCGCATCGTCTTCGCCTGCCGCAGCCTGGACTACAGCGCGCCGCTCTCGACGCCCGCCCTCCGCGTGCCGCAGGTGCAGATCGAGCCGCTCTCCGACGCGCGGGTCGAGCGGTTCCTCGATCTCTACAGCCCGGCGCAGGCCGGCGCCATCTGGGCGCGGCTGGCGGGGTCGGCGCAGCTCGCGCTGTTCCGGTCGCCGTTCTTCTTGAAGCTCCTGGTGGACCAGGTCGAGGCCGAGGGGCGCTTCCCGGACGGCCGGGCGGGGCTCTTCACGGGGCTGGTGCGCCAGAGCCTGCGGCGCGAGGTCGAGCGCGAGAACCCGCTGTTCCAGCCGGACACGCTCTTGACGGAGCGGGACTACCGCCGCTTGGTGCAGGGGGCAGATTGGCGGACGGCCTGGGAGCTGCCGGAGCGCGGGGCGCTCGTACCGCGGCTGGCGCGGCTGGCGCACGCGATGCAGGCGGCCGGCGGGGCGGCGGGCGAGGGCGCGCAGGTGCGGGTGCCGTACGACGCCGCGCTGGCGCTGATCGACCACGCCCGCGATGCGGACATCGTCAAGGCGGGGCTGGCGCTGGCGGTGCTGGACGAGGACCCGGGGCGGGACGAGGTGCAGTACGCGCACCAGCTCGTGCAGGAGTACTTCGCGGCGCGCGCGCTGGCCCGGGCGCCCGAGCCCGAGCGGGTGCGGGCGGCGTGGCGGATCGACGAGATACGACCGGGCGTGCGCGAGCTGCTGGAGACGCTGCCGGCCGCCGAGGTGCTGCCGCCCTTGCCGGCGACGGGCTGGGAGGAGACGGCGGTGCTGGCGGCGGCGATGGCGGACGACGCCGAGGGCGGACGACGCCGAGGGCTTCGTGCGCGGGCTGATGGGCGCGAACCTGGCGCTGGCGGGGCGCTGCGCGAACGACCCGGAGGTCCGGCCGCGGCTGGGCACGGCCTTCGTCGACGCGCTGCGCTGGGCGCTGGTGGCCCGCAGCCGCGACCCCGAGGCGGACCTGCGGGCGCGGATCGCGGCGGGGCTGGAGCTGGGGTGGCTCGGCGACCCGCGGTTCGAGCGCCTCGATGGGCCGTTTGGGGCGTACCTCGCGCCGCCGATGGTCGAGATCCCGGGCGGGATGTATCCGATCGGGGAGGATGAGCCGATCGTCGACACCAACGACGGAGAAGACATCAGTGACCACATGCCGCGACATGCCGTCGCCATCGAGGCATTCGCGATCGGGCGGTATCCGCTGACGAACGCCGAGTACGCGTGCTTCATGGCGGCCGGCGGGTACGACGACGAGCGGTGGTGGGACACCGAGGCCGGGCGTGCGTGGCGGAGGGGCGACGGTACTGCGGAAGGACCGAAGCGGAACGTGCGTGACACTCTGCAACATGCCCGGGGCAACCTTCAGGCTCTGGAGAGCTGGCATGACAGTGGGCATCTGGACGATGAGATATACGAACTCTGGCTGAGGCGGCTGGCGATGACGCCAGACGAGTTCGAGTCTCATCTGACCGAGTTGTACCCGGGCGGCCGCGAGACCGAGCCGCGACACTGGCAGGACGGGCGGTACAACAACCCCGCACAACCAGTGGTAGGGATCTCGCTGTACGAGGCGCGGGCGTGCGCGGCGTGGCTCGGCGCGCAGACGGGGCAGACCTACCGGCTGCCGACGGAAGTGGAGTGGGAAGCAGCGGCGCGCGGTGCGGCGGGGCGGCACTACGCCTATGGTGAGGTGTTCGACGCGGCGCGGGGCAACACGATTGAGACACGCGTCAAGCGGCCGACCCCAGTAGGCGTGTTCGCCGAGGGCGACACGCCGGACGGTATCTGCGATATGGTGGGGAACGTCATGACGTGGACGTCCAGCTTGTGGGGCTTGGATTACGACGAGCCGGCGTTCAAGTATCCCTACGATGCTGCTGACGGGCGCGAGGAACCGGATGCGGCGCCGAGTATCCACCGGGTAGTGCGGGGCGGGTCGTGGTTCATTGTATCGTTCAACGCTCGCGCCGAGTATCGCAACTGGAATGTCCCCGACATTCGTAACACGGTCGTCGGGGTACGCTTGGCGCGCCCGACCCCCATCTCGAAGCGCTGATCACTGGTTGCGCGTTGCAAAGAGGATCATACGCCCCGAACAGCGGTCAGGCTCTGACTGCTCTGACTCATCGATCCCCACCGCAACCATGGCCTGACGTCCGCCACCCACCACAATTCTTATGTCGCGGCGAGAGGGTTGCTCCAGCGCAATCCTGGAAAGCGCGCGAAGTCGCCGTCCGAGCTGCACAGGACGAGGCCATGTTCCAGCGCCAAGGCCGCAAGGTGGGCATCCGTCACCAACGCATGTGACGAGACGCTCGACCGCATGAGATGTGCCAACACTTCCGCATGACGCTCGGTAGGCACGGGCACCCAGGCGACGGGCACAGACAGCCAGGCCTCCACCTGTGCCCACGCGGCACTGGCCGAGAGCGGTCGTTCCAGGACCCGACCGTTGATCGACAGTCGGAGAAACGCCAGGAGCGATGGCCATGGCAGGGCCACTTGGGTGCTGCCGCCGAGCTGCTCATCCAACCAAGCCCGGGCCGCCGCATGTTGGCGGAAGCCTGGATGATGCGCGTAGACGAGGAGGTTCGCGTCTACGAGGATCACTGAGCCTGGTCGACTTCCAAGGCCTCGAGGGCCGCAGCGATGTCGTCCACATCGGGCACGAGCGCGCGCCCAGAGTCGGCGACGGCCGTCTCGAAACGCGTTCGTTGTGCCACACCCGATCGTTCGGCAACCGTGATGCCGCGGCGCAACAAATCGTTCACGATCACGCTGAGGCTTTGCCGTCGCGTCCGGCGTAGACGCTCAAGGCTGATGGCGACGTCGTCATCGAGGTTCAACGTGGTTCTCATCAATCGAATCATAGTCCGGGCACTGTCGAGACGTCAATCCGGCTCGGCCGGCAGTCTTTCCGCGGTGCTGGGTGCGGCGGTCGATCGCGTTGGCACGGTTCGCCGCCGGCGGACTTGTGCGCCGCGCAAGGCCGCGATACCATGGGTCACGCCAAGTCGTCATCCGATGATCGAACCACCCTATCCCCCAGGACGAGCGCGGCATGTCTGATCCTTCGGCAGTCGGCGCGACGCCCCCTGAGCCACGCGATGGCGCCCCGCCACCGCCCGGCCCTCCGCCGACCCCCGCCGCCCCGCTGACACTGCTCTTCACCGACATCGAGGGCTCGACGGCGCTCGTCCAGCGCCTGGGGGCCGACGGCTACGCCGAGGTCCAGGCGGCG
>QEVT01000047.1 GCA_003576755.1 bacterium
CCGATGGCACGGCGCGCCGGCGACACGGCCGGCGCCGCGGCGGCGGGGGTCTCCACCGGCGCCCGTCTACCCGACGATCGCGGGGGCGGGCGCCGCGGCGGAGCCGCGCCGGCGCCGCCAGGCGTCCACCGCCCCCCACGCCGCCCACGCGGCCAGCACGGCGAGCAGCGGCACGACCGGCACCCGGTAGCGGACCTCGGCGTTGGCGATCAGGCTCACGAGGTACTGGCTGAGGATGGTGCCGGCCACCAGCAGCCGCGGGTGCCACGCGACGCGGGGGCGGACGAACAGCGACGCCACGGCCCCGAGGAGCACCAGCGGGTAGAGCCAGGGGTCGTCCGGCGTCACCATCAGCTCGTGGCTGATCTTGTGCCCGCCCTTGGCCGCCCACAGCACGTGCAGCTTGCGGCCGAACACCTTGGGGAGGTCCTCGGGGTGGCGCTGCATGTAGTCCAGCGCGGCGCGCCGGAAGGCCGCCTGCTCGTCGACCTCGCCGAGCCCCAGCGCGTCGATGTCCTCCTCGGTGGGCAGGTCGGCGGGCGCGGACAGGTCGGGCACGTTGGCCAGGCTCTGGTACAGCGTGAAGCCGCTGTTCGTCGAGATCAGGATCAGCCGCTCGTGGAACTGCCAGTTGCGCAGCGTGACCGGCGCGATCGCCAGCGCCACGCCGACGGCCGCCGCCACGGCGTGCCGCCACCGCCTGGCCCAAGGCACGCGGGGCGCCAGCAGCCACCACGCCACCAGGCCCGGCGCCACGAAGATCACGAACGGCCGGGTGAGGTTCGCCCAGCCGAGCACGAACGCCGCCGCCAGCGTCACGGCCACACGGTCGCGCCGGAGCGCCACCAGCGCCAGCACCACGAACGCCAGGCACAGCCAGAGGTAGACGACCTCGCTCAACAGGCGCGCGACGAACAGCATCATGAAGTCGTAGCGCGCCACCGCCAGCGCCGCCGTCAGGCCGACCGCGCGGCCGAGCCACCCGCCGAACAGCAGCAGCCCGATCACGTACACGAGGCCGAGGCTGGACGTGTCGATCCACGCCTGCGCCTCGCGCACCGCCGCGTGGTTCTCGATGCCGGCGAGCCGGTACACCGTGCCGACGAACAGCGCGTAGCCCGGCGGCCGGTGCGTGAACGAGCCGTAGGGGTGCCACGGCAGGTACTTCTCGCGCGGCTCCGCGCCTTCGCCCAGCGCCCACGGCACCGCGTAGCGGTTGTATAGGCGCTCCTCGCTCTGGAGCGGCTCGGCGTACGAGCGCGCGATCGCCAGGCGCGGGCCGAGCCCGGCGAGGCAGACCACGGCGATCAAGGCGAGGTCCAGCAGCCGGCGCGACGCCAGCCGAGGCCGGGCCGGGGCGGCCAGGCTCATCGGCGCGCGTGCGCGGCCGGTGCCGCCGACAGCCCGGACAAGCTGATGTCGGAGCGCGTCACCCCCATCGGCACCACGCCGAGGAGCGACGTGCCGTCGGGAGCCCACGCGACCGCGCGGACGTTGGCGATGCGCTGCGGCGCGCGCGACCAGTTGGCGCCGCGGTTGACCGACCAGTAGACCCCGTCGTCGGCCGCCACCGCCACGACGCCGGCGGTGTACGGCTCGCTGAGCGTCAGGCTGGCGATCGCGACGGAGCGGCGGCCGGGCGTCCCGTTCGGGCGGGTCCACGTGGCGCCGAGGTCCGGCGAGACGTACAGGCCGCTGTCGGTGGCCGCGATGAGCTTGAGCGGGTCGGCGCCGACCGACAGCGTCGCCAGGTCGAACATCTGCCGCCCGCGCACCGCCGGCACGTCGACGCGCTGCCACGTCTCGCCGGCGTCCTGCGACCGGTACAGCGTGTACTCCAGGCTCTCGTCCGGCAGCGGGACCCGGCTGACCCACAGCGTGCGGTCGGCCTCGAACCGCGCCGAGAACGCGGCCGCGTGCCACGGGAACGCCCCGACGACCGGCAGGGGCTGCCAGCTGGCCCCGCCGTCGCGCGAGATCTGCCCGTCGGCCACGAGCGTCCGGTCGCGGGCGAACGCCGGCGAGACGGCCAGCGCGCGCGCCGGCGCCGGCCCCGACAGCTTGCTCCAGCGGCGGCCGCCCTCGCGCCCGGCCCACACGCCGCTGGTGGTCGCCGCGAACACCGTGCGATCGTTGGCGTAGTTTGGCGACAGCATCAGACGGTGCACGTTCTGGCCGTGGCCGCGCGGCAGCTCGGTGTCGAGCCATTCCCAGCTCCGGCCGCCGTCGGCCGAGCGGTAGAGCCCGGACGCCTCGGTGCCGGCCAGCGCCTCGGCCGGGGCGCCGGGCAGCACCACGAGGCCCGTCGGCTGGATGTTGCGCAGCGTGGCGCGCGGCGACTCGCGGTCCCACGTGGCACCGCCGTCCTGCGAGCGCCACACCCCGTCGGCGTCGGTGGCCAGGTAGGCCTCGCGGCTCCCGCGGTAGCCCGGCTCGGTGTGGATGCCGTCGAGCGCCAGCTTGGCCACGATCGGCAGCCGCAGCACGTGGTCGAAGCCGGGGATGGGCGGCACGCGGTAGCCCGGGGCGCCGAAGTCGCGGGCCACCGCCGCGCCGGTCCCGCCGACCCCGGCCGGCCCGGAGACCAGGCGCCACGTGGCGCCGCCGTCGGACGAGACCGCCGCCACGGCGCCGGGCTGCCGGACGGCGGCGACGAGCACCGGGTCCGCCGGCCAGGCGTTGGAGACCGCCAGGTCGTGGACGGCCTCGGCGGCGAGCGGCAGGCGCCGCCACGTGGCGCCGTCGTCGTCGGAGCGGTACACCCCGGCAGGGTTGAACGCGAAGACCGTGTGGTCGACGAGGTCCCAGCGCACCGCCGGGTCGTCGCCGTAGTCGTCGGGGAACACGATGCCCTGCTGCTCGATCGGCCCCGCGGCCGGGCCGAACGTCGGGGCGCCGTCGGCGGCGTCGGCAAAGAGCGCCCACGTCTGGCCGCCGTTCGTCGAGCGGTAGATGCCGCGGTCGGTCCCGAGGAGCACGGTCTCGTCGGCCTCGAACAGCGGCGAGAAGCCCGCGGCGCCGACGGCGTGGCGCTCGCCGGGCTTGATGACGACCTCGACCCACTGCGTCGACGCCTTGTCGAAGCGGTAGGGGCGCCAGTCGCCCGTCGTCGCCGCCAGCGCCACGCTGTCGCGGCTGAAGAACGGCGACACGGCCAGGAAGTGCACCGGCGCGTCGTCGCGGACGCGCACCGTGGTCCACGTCTCGCCGTAGGTCGTCGACCGCCACGCCCGGCCGTCGGCGTTGTCGGCGAAGATCACGCCGTCGGTCGCGGCGCGGACGTTGTCGATCGGGCCCGTCCCGGTGCGCGGCGACCACTCCGTGCCCTGGGCGCCGGTCCAGACCGTGTTGCCGGCCGCCACGACCTGCTGGCGGGCGTTGACGGGGTTGCGGCCCGCCTTCACGGCATACACGTCCAGCCCGTAGACCGGCCCGCCGGTCATCCCGACCACCGGCCACGTCGGCGGCGGCGTCGGGGTCGGCGTGCGGGTGGGCGTCGGGGTCGCGGTCCGCGGCGGCTGCGCGCCCGCCGGCGGGCCGGACAGGCTGCCGGCCGCGGCGGCCAGGGCCGCGGCGGCGATGATCCATCCACGCTGAACCGATGTCATGTCGCTTGTCTCCTCCAAGGGGACCGCCCGGTCAACCCGCGGGCAGCGCTCCGTCGAGCACCTCGCGCACGGCGTAGATCGGCTTGTTCTGGGATTCGTAGTAGGTGCGCACCACGAGCTCGCCGAGGAATCCCATCGAGATGAACTGGACGCCGACGATCACCAGCAGGATCGCCAGGAGCAGCAGCGGGCGGTTGCCGATGTCCTGGTGCCCCACCAGCTTGAGCACGGTCAGGTAGGCGCCGAACACGAGGCCCAGCCCGGCCGAGGCGATCCCGAGACCGCCGAACACGTGGATCGGCCGCGTGGCGTAGTTCAGCAGGAAGTGCAGCGTCAACAGGTCGAGCACGACGCGCGGGGCGCGCATGAGGCCGCGGCCGTACTTCGACGTGCCGTGCTCGCGGGCGTTGTCGCGCACCGGCACCTCGCCGACCGTCACGCCGTACCAGCTGGCCACCGCGGGGATGAAGCGGTGGAAGTTGCCGTACAGCCGCGTGTTGTGGATCACGTCGGCGCGGTAGGCCTTGAGCGAGCACCCGGTGTCGTGCAGCGCCACGCCGGTCAGGCGCGTCATGACGCGGTTGCCGATCCGCGACGGGATGCGCCTCAGGAGCAGCGGCTCCTTGCGGTCCTGCCGCCAGCCGCTGACGATGTCGAGCCCCCCGGCCTCCATGGCCGCCAGCACGCGCGCGATGTCGTCGGGGTCGTTCTGGAGGTCGGCGTCCATCGTCACGACGATGGCGCCGCGCGCGGCGTCGAAGCCGGCGGCGAACGCCGGCGTCTGCCCGAAGTTGCGCCGGAGGCGCACGACGGTGTAGCGCGGGTCGGCCGCGTGCACGGCGCGCAGCGCGTCGAACGACCCGTCGGTGGACCCGTCGTCGACGATGACGACCTCCCACGTCCGCCCCAGGCGGTCCAGCGCCGCGCTGAGGCGGCGCGCCAGCTCCGGCACCGTCGGCGCCTCGTTGAAGAGCGGGATCACCACCGAGATGTCGGGGGCGCCGCCGTGGTCGGTCTGGCGGCGAAGCGCGGCGGCGGACGCGGCGGACGCGACGGCTTCGGGCATCGGCTGCGCCTCAGGCCGCGGCCTGTGCGGCGGCCTGCCAGGCCACCTGCCGCCGCAGGCCGGCCTCGATGCCGACCCGCGGGGACCAGCCCAGCACGCGGCGCGCCTTCGACGTGTCGGCCAGCGCCTCGCGCTGCTCGCCGGGCCGCGACGGCCCGAACACGACGTCGGCGGCGCGGCCCGTGATCGACTCGATCAACCGCAGCGCGTCGATGGCGCTGATCACGTCGCCGCCGCCGACGTTGAACACGTCGCCGGTGGGGCCGTGCGCCATCGCGGCCAGCGTGGCGTCGACGCAGTCGTCGACGTACGTGTTGCCGCGCGTCTGGCGCCCGTCGCCGTGGATGGTGATGGGCGCCCCGCGCAGCACGCGGTCGATGAAGATGGTGTAGCCCATGTCGGGCCGCTGGCGCGGGCCGTAGATCGAGAAGTAGCGCAGCACCGTCACCGGCAGGTCGAAGTTGCGGGCGTAGGCGAACACGAGGTGCTCGGCCGCCAGCTTGGTCACGCCGTAGGGCGACATCGGCTCGCGCGGGCGGTCCTCGGCGCCGGTCGAGTCGAGCCCGTACACCGACGACGTCGACACGTGGACGAGGTGGCCGGGCCGCGCCTGGCGTGCGGCGTCGAGCAGCCGCTGGGTGGCCAGGACGTTGCACGAGAGGTATGCGTCGAACGCCGACCACGACTGGAGCAGCCCGGCCATGGCGGCCAGGTGGAACACGGTGTCGGCGCCGTCGATCAGCGGCGCGATGTCGCACGTCCGGAGGTCGGCCTCGACGAAGGTGAAGCCGGGCCGGCCGCGCGCCGCGGCGAGGTTGCGCTCCTTGATCGCCCGGGGGTAGTAGTCCGTGAAGCTGTCGACGCCGACGACGGCGTGGCCCGCGTCCAACAGGCGGTCGACGAGATGGCTGCCGATGAACCCGGCGGCGCCGGTGACGACGCACCGCCGCGGGGCACGGGGATCTGGGGTGGCTGGCGACATGGCTGCTGCAATTGTACGCGGGCCGCGCGGACCGCGCCAAGGCCGCGGCCGATGGGGCGCGATCGCGTGCGGTCGCGCGGCTTCAGACGTCGATCACCATCGGCAGCACCATCGGCCGCCGCCCGGTCCGCTTGTTGACGAGGTCGCCGAGGCCGCTGCGGATGCGGCCGATGAGCGCGTCGTGGCTGCCGTGCTCCTGAGCCACGAGGTCGGCGACATACGCCCGCAGCTCGGCGATGAGCTCGCCGGCCTCGGGCAGGAACACGAAGCCGCGCGTCAGGATCTCGGGCTCGCGCGCCAGCGCGGCCGACTGGCGGTCGACGGCCACCACCACCACCACGAACCCGTCGCGCGCCAGGTGGTTGCGGTCGCGCAGGACGACCTCGCCGATGTCGCCGACGCCGAGGCCGTCGACGTAGATGTAGCCGCCCGGCACGGTGCCGTCGCGGCGCGCGCCGTTGCCGTCGAACGCGACGACCTCGCCGCTCTCGACGACGAAGACGTCCTCGGGCGGCATCCCGAGCGACTCGGCCAGCTCGGCGTGGAGCACGAGCATCCGGTACTCGCCGCCGGCCGGGATGAAGTAGCGCGGGCTGACGAGCTTGAGCAGGAGCTTCATCTCTTCGCGGCTGGCGTGGCCGCTGACGTGCACCGGCATCAGCGACTGGTACACGACGTGGGCGCCGCGCCGGAAGAGGTTGTCGATGGTGCGGTGGACCAGCTCCTCGTTGCCCGGGATCGGCGTGGCCGACAGGATCACGGTGTCGCCCGGCCGCAGCGACAGGTCGCGATGGGTGTCGTTGGCCATGCGCACGAGCGCCGACGTCGGCTCGCCCTGGGTGCCGGTGCAGCAGACGACGACCTCGTCGTCGGGGAGCGCGTCGAGCTCCTTCAGCCCCACCAGCGTCCCCTCGGCCGCCTCGAGGTAGCCGAGGTTGCGCGCCATGGCGATGTTCTGCTCCATGCTGCGCCCCGCGAGGCCGACCTTGCGCCCGAAGTCCTCGGCGACGTTGACGACCTCCTGCACGCGGCTGATGTTGCTGGCGAACGTCGCGAGGATGATCCGGCCCTCGGCCCGCTCGAATACGTGCTCGAGGGCTTCGCGGACCACCGACTCCGACGGCGTGTGGCCGTGGCGCTCGGCGTTGGTGCTGTCGGCCATGAGCGCCAGGACGCCGCGCTGGCCGTACGCCGCCAGGGCGTGCAGGTCGGTGCTCTTGCCGGACACCGGCGTGAGGTCGAACTTGTACTCGCCGCTGTGCAGCACCAGCCCGAGCGGAGTGTCGACGGCGAAGCCGACGGCGTCGGGGATGGAGTGCCCGACGCGGAACGGCTCGACGCGGAACGGGCCGACCTCGATGGTCTCGCCGGCCGCGATCGTCACGATCTCGGCCGAGCCGAGGAGGCGGTGCTCCTTGAGCTTGACCTCGATGAAGCCGCGCGTCAGGCGCGTGGCGTAGATCGGCGCCGGCGCGTGCGGCAGGACGTACGGCAGCGCGCCGTGGTGGTCCTCGTGGCCGTGGGTGATGAAGTAGCCGAGCACGCGCTCGACGTTGTCGGCAAGGTACGTGAAGTTGGGCACGACGAGGTCGACGCCCGGCATGTCGCCCTCGGGGAACATCAGCCCGCAGTCGACGACGATGATGGCGCCGTCGTACTCGATGACCGTCATGTTGCGCCCGACCTCGCCGTAGCCGCCGAGGGGGATGATGCGTAGCGAGCCGCTCACGTCGGTTGTTCCTTCCTCGCGCCCGCGGGGGCCGGGGCGCCGGGCGCGACCGCGGCCGCGCGGATGATGGCGCCAAAGGCATCGGCCTTCAGCGATGCGCCGCCGACGAGCGCGCCGTCGATGTCGGGGTCGGCGAAGTAGGCGGCCGCGTTGTCGGGCGTGACCGATCCGCCGTAGACGAGGCGCACCGCGTCGGCGGCCGGGGCACCGAAGGCGGCGGCCACGCGCTGGCGGATCAGGCGCATCACCCGCCCTGCCTCGGCGGGATCGCACGCGCGCCCGGTGCCGATGGCCCACACGGGCTCGTAGGCCACGACGGCGCGGCCGGCCTCGTCGGGCGCGGCGCCCTCGAGCGCGGCGTCGACCTGCCGGGCGACGACCGCGTCGGTCTTGCCGGCGTCGCGCTCGGCGAGCGTCTCGCCGACGCACACGATCGGCACGAGGCCGTGGGCCAGCGCCGCGTGGGCCTTGCGGTTGACGTCGCCGTCGGTCTCGCCGAACCCGTGGCGGCGCTCGGAATGGCCGAGGATGACGTGGGTGGCGAGCTCGGCGACCATCACCGGGCTGACCTCGCCGGTAAACGCGCCGGTGTCGGCCCAGTGCATGTCCTGGGCGGCGACGCGCACCGGCGTCCCGCGGGCGACGTCGGCAACCGCGGCCAGTGCGGTGAACGGCGGGGCGACGAGGACGTCGACGGCGTCGGCCACGCCCGGGGCGGCCGCGATGTCGGCGACGGCCCGGGCCAGGTCGCGGGCGGTGGCCTGCGTGGTGTGCATCTTCCAGTTGCCCGCGATGAGGGCGGTGCGTGCGCGCGGGGACATGACTCGCCTCGGACCCTTTCAGTCGCCGTCGTTCGCCAGGAAAGGGTTGACCACGCGCACGCCGTCGAAGTCCTGCCCGTGCCGCAGATCCTCCGAGTAAAGCGTCCGGCAGCCAAGCGCACGGGCGGCCTCGACGATGGTGGCGTCCCAGTAGTCGATCTGCCAGCGGTGCTTGGCCGCCAGGGCCGATCGGAGCAAGGATGCGGTCGTCTCGTGCACCGGGAACCGGAAGAACGTTCCGATGAAGGCCACGGCCTCGTCGTGGCCAAGGCGCGGCGAGCGCGACGGTCGGGTTGCCTGGACGTAGAACTCCTGCAGGACCTGGACGGACACCGCCAGGTCACGTTCGTTCAGGAGGGTCACGGCCCGCTCGGCCTTGCCGGCCTCGTCCGCGCGCGAGCTGATCGCGTAAAGCAGCACGTTGGTGTCAACGAAGCGCATGGCGGTCGTGCACGTCGTCCCTGGTCAGGCGGTCGGCGGCGGAGAAGCCCGGATGGCCGGCGCGGATGCGTGCGATGAGGTCGTTCTGTTCGCGCTGGAGGCGCTCGAAACCGGTGTCCTCCTCGACCAGGGCGGCCAGGAACTCGCGGACGAGCGCGGACACCGAGCTGTTGCGCTGCGCGGCTCGGACACGCGCCTGCTGATAGAGGTGATCGTCGACGGACACGGTGATGTTCTTCACAGTGGCACGATATCACAGTTTCACAGGCGGGTCAAGACGGCTTTGCCCCGCGCGGGCTTGCGCAGCGGAAGGGCGGGTAGGTCACCCGGGAACGGGCACGCCAAGGGATGGCGCGACCCCCTTCTAACACACATCTAACCGCCCCCCCCTTGTACCGGTCTTCCCGCGCCGCTATGATCGCAGCGCCTTAATCTTGAAATCCGGCGCCGCCCCGCGGCGGGCGCCAGCACGAGGAGCACAGCCATGGCAAAGACAGTCGGCATCGACCTCGGCACCACGAACTCGGTGGTCGCCGTCATGGAGGGCGGGCAGCCCAAAGTGATCGCCAACGCCGAGGGCGGGCGGACCACGCCGTCGGTGGTGGGCTTCACCAAGACCGGCGAGCGGGTGGTCGGCGCCGCGGCCAAACGGCAGGCGGTCGTCAACCCCCAGAACACGGTGTACTCCGTCAAGCGCCTGATGGGCCGGCGCTTCGACGAGCCCGAGACCCAGCGCGCCACCCAGCTCGTGCCGTACGAGATCGTGGCGGGCCCGGCGGGCGACGCCCGCGTGAAGGTCCCGCAGGCCGGCAAGGCGTTCTCGCCGCAGGAGATCTCGGCGATGATCCTCGGCAAGCTCAAGCGCGACGCCGAGGCGTACCTCGGCGAGACGGTCGACAGCGCCGTGATCACGGTGCCGGCCTACTTCAACGACAGCCAGCGCCAGGCCACCAAGGACGCCGGCAAGGTCGCCGGCCTCGACGTCAAGCGCATCATCAACGAGCCGACGGCGGCCGCGCTGGCCTACGGGCTCGACAAGGGCGCCGACGAGACGATCCTGGTGTTCGACCTCGGCGGCGGCACGTTCGACGTGTCGGTGCTCGACGTCGGCGAGGGGGTCGTCGAGGTGCGCTCGACCTCGGGCGACACCTACCTCGGCGGCGACGACTGGGACGAGCGGATCGTGCTGTGGATCGCCGACGAGTTCAAGAAGGACCAGGGCATCGACCTGCGCGGCGACAGCCAGGCGCTGCAGCGGCTCAAGGAGGCGGCCGAGAAGGCCAAGATCGAGCTGTCGGAGCTCCAGGAGAGCGAGATCAACCTGCCGTTCATCACGGCCGACGCGTCGGGTCCCAAGCACCTGCAGCTCCGGCTGTCGCGCGCGAAGTTCGAGCAGATGACCGAGGACCTCGTGCAGCGCCTGCGCAAGCCGGTGCAGCAATCGCTCGCGGACGCGAAGCTGTCGGCAGGCGACATCGACGAGGTCATCCTGGTCGGCGGCTCGACGCGCATGCCGATGGTCCAGCAGCTCATCCAGGAGCTGATCGGCAAGGCGCCCAACAAGGGCGTCAACCCCGACGAGGTGGTGGCCCTCGGCGCGGCGCTCCAGGCCGGCGTGCTGGCGGGCGAGGTGCGCGACGTCGTGCTGCTCGACGTGACGCCGCTGTCGCTCGGCGTCGAGACGCTGGGCGGGGTCATGACGCGCCTGATCGAGCGCAACACGACGATCCCGACGCGCAAGAGCGAGATCTTCAGCACGGCCGACGACAACCAGACGGCGGTCGACATCCACGTGCTGCAGGGCGAGCGGCCGATGTCGCGCGACAACATGTCGCTCGGCCGGTTCCGGCTGGACGGGATCCCGCCGGCGCCGCGCGGGGTGCCGCAGGTCGAGGTGACGTTCGACATCGACGCCAACGGCATCCTCAACGTCAAGGCGAAGGACCGCGCCACCGGCCGCGAGCAGCAGATCACGGTGACGGCGAGCACGAACCTGGCCAAGGACGAGGTCGAGCGGCTGGTCCGCGAGGCGGAGTCGCACCGCGCCGAGGACCAGGCGCAGCGCGAGCACATCGAGCTGCGCAACCGGGCCGACGGCCTGGCCTACCAGGCCGAGAAGACGCTCCGCGACGCGTCCGGCGCGGACGCCGCGCTGCGCGACGACGTCGACGGCAAGATCAAGGCGCTGCGCGAGGCGCTCGAGGCCGACGACGCGGCGCGCATGCGGGCCGGCATCGAGCAGCTCGAGCAGGCGCTCCACGCGCTCTCGGCGGCGATGTACGCGGCGGGCGAGGGCCAGCCGGGCGTGGACGGCGCGGGGGCGGCGCGGAACGGCGCGGCGGAGACCGACGCCGACGACGTGGTCGAGGGCGAGTACCGTGAGGCCTGAGCCGGCGGGCGAGGGCGCTGCCGGCGCCGACCCGACGGGGTCGGCGCCGGCGCCCCGCGCGGACGTGGACCTGACGGTGGAGGGGGGGGCCGACGATCCGGCGACGTCCGGGGCGGTCGCACCCGACGGCGAGGCGACGCGCACGGCCGCGCCTGCCGCCGACGCGGCGCGCGCGGGGGTCGACCAGGCGATCGTCGCGGCGTTCGAGGCCGAGCTGGCCGAGGCGCACCGCAAGGCCGACGAGAGCTGGGACCGCTACCTGCGCGCCGAGGCCGAGCTCGACAACCTGCGCAAGGCGGCGGAGCGGCAGCGCGCGGACGCGACGGCGCGGGTGCGGCGCGACCTCCTGGGCCGCGTGCTCGAGGTCGCCGACAACCTCGAGCGGGCGCTGGCGCACGCGACGGCGGACCCGCAATCGCTCGTGGCGGGCATCCAGGCGACGGCCCGCGAGGTCGAGCGGCTGCTCGAGCGCGAAGGGGTGCAGCGGATCGCGGCGCAGGACGCGGCATTCGACCCGAACCTGCACGACGCGGTGGGGCTGGTGAACGTGCCGGGGCTGGACGACGAGAAGGTGATCTCGGTGGAGCAGGCGGGCTACACGCTGAACGGGGATCTCCTCCGGCCGGCGCGCGTGATCGTCGGGCGGCCGGCGGAGGGCTGATCGGTCGACCCGGGGCGGGCGGGGCACGCTCGGCGCCCCGCCGCCATGGCCCGGCGGGCCCGGCGGGTGGGGCGCGAGGAACCGCGCCTGCTTGAGCGATCGCGGGAAGTGCGATATACTGCCGCTCCATTCGACCGACGACCCGCCGTGAGGAACCCGCGATGACCATGGCCATGCCCACCGCGATGATCGAGCACCCCAGCCAGCGCCTGATCCAGAACCTGGCCACGGCGGTCGAGGGCGCCATCTGGGCCTACGACCCGATCCGCCAGACGAACACGATCCTGCGCGTCAGCGCCGACGACGGGGTGGTGACGCTGGCGGGCAACATGCGCAGCAGCATCATGACGAACATGGCCGGGCGGCTGGCGGCCGGGGTCCCGGGCGTGCGGCGGGTGGTCAACGCACTGGTCAGCGACACCGACATCGAGAGCCGGGCGGCGGTGGCGGTGGCCATGGACCCCGACGCGGGGGTGCTGACGGACCGCATCAGCCTGTTCTCGATCCTGGGCACGGTGGAGATGGACGGGGTGATCGCGGCCCCGACGCTGGCGGCGGCGGAAGCGCTGCGGCAGCGGGTGGAGGCGATCGTCCGGGCGGTGCCCGGCGTGCACGGGGTCATCAACCAGATCCAGGCGGTCGAGGGCGCGGCGGATGTCGCGGCGGGCGGCGACGAGGAAGCCGCGCCGGCGGGCGGGCCTTCGGAGGCGCAGCTCGCGATGCAGGAGCGGATGGCGGTCTGGCGCGAGCGGGCGAAGGCGGCGGGGAAGCTGTAGCGGGGGGGTGGTTGGTTCGCACGTGCGACCTGTCCTCTGGAAGGGCTCCTCAGACCATGATTCCTGCTCGTGTGCGGCACGAGCGAGTTAGCCGACATGAGACTACACTACGACAAGGACGCTGATGCGCTGTACTGGCGTCTGGACGATTCCAAGATCATCGAGTCCGAAGAAGTGCAGCCGGGGATGGTGCTGGACTTCAACGACCATGGTCAAGTCGTGGGTGTCGAAGTCCTTCGGGTCAAGTCACGCGTGCCCCACGCGAACCCGCGCCAGCTACACTTCGAGGTAGCCTGAGCAGTGCTGCGCCAATCCGGCCCCGGCAAGTCAGCTGATCGTAGGCCTTGAAACGCACCTCGAAGGCCGTAGTGGGAGCAGGTAGGCATTTGAGTTCTGCGGAACCCACATTCCAGTGCGGCTGCTTCGTCATCGAGGCCAAGCAAGGCGCCCCGGACGGCGACGGCGATGCCGGGTCCGTGCCGGCGCTGGCGGAGGCGCCGCGCGCGGGCGCAAGCGGGGCACGGCCAGGCACGGCACGTCGGCGAGGGACCGCGCGATGGTCGCCGCCCGCAACCAGGCCGAGGGCTATGCGCGGGCGCTGCCAGTCGCGGAGCCGCAGCCGCCGTTCCTGCTCGTCGCCGACGTCGGGCATGCCTTCGACCGGCGGGCGCAGCGGTGCGTATCCGCGGCTGGCTAAGCGATTGTGCGAAATGCGATGATAGATGGGCCATAGTCACGGAATCGGCCACGAGGATCACGCAGCGGCAGGGAGAGGAGCCGCGGGGACAGCAGGCCGGAGCGGCAAGGCCATGTGATCCAGCAGCCACTCGAAGAGGTCATCATGGGGGACCTCGAAGAAGCGTTCGGCGGCGGTGGAGCCGTCGGAGCGTTTGAGCCAGTAGTTGTGGATCACGGTCAGGGCGGACAGTGGTGCGGCGGAGAGCCGGTGCTTGTGATGATGCCACAGAGCGAGACGACCGTTGCGGCCCTCGACGCAGGAGGTCGAGCGGACGAACAGGTCGATGCAAACCGGCACCGTGCGGTCGAGCAAGAAGCGCTGGTAGGGGCTCAGCAGGGCCAGGTCTGCCGGCTCGGGCTGAGCCAGAAGACCTTGACGCAGCGCCAGGAGCGTCGTCCGTTCTGCTACGGTGGCGGCCCGCTCGGCCAGGCGTGCCAGGTAGGCTGCCGGGATGAGGACCTGCTGGGCGTAGGCGTGGACGCTGCCGGGCAGAGAGAGCGCCGCCAAGCGCCGCTCCCACTCGGTACGGCAGAAGCCCAGGTGAGCTACCATCTTGGGGATGACGCGGGCGGCCTTGTCGATCAAGTCACGGCCCTTGTCGGCCAGACGGATGGCCTGGGCGGTCGTGCGCAGCGTAGCGATCGCCGCGCCCAGCTCCTCGGCGAGGGTCTCGACGTCACGGAGTGCGCCGGTCGCCAGGTCCACGGGATGGTAGGCCGAGCCCAAGCTTCGGATGGCCGCGTAGGCGGCCTCCTTGCGTGCCAGGGCGGCCTCATGGTCGGCGCGCACGCCGGCTTCGGCAGCCTCGGCCTCGGCGATGCGGCGCGGGTAGTCCGGCGGGCGACCGGGCGGCCGCGGTCCGCTCAGGAAGGCTTGCCAGCGGGAGTGCCAGGTCCGCGTGTGCTGTGCGGCGCGCGCCAGGGCAGCCGCCGGCCCCTCAAGGCTGCGCTGCAGCGGCCGCACCAGTGCCCGCCACAAGGGGTGCTGGACGTGGAACAGATCGGGAGCGTGCTGGGCGCCCATCTGCACCGCGTGCGCCGCCAGGCCGCTGGCTTCGTCCCCGGCGGCGACCACCACCTCGACCCACAAGTCGGCGATCGCGGCGTTGACCGCCGCTGTCCAGGTGTCCGCGTCGCGGCTCTCGGCTGCCTGCTCCAGCACGATGTAGCCGCTCACCGGGTCCATCGCCACCAGCCACACGCCCTCCGGGAAGGTCTCATCCTCGGCCAGCACGAGTGTGCGCCGCGGCATGGCGCCGGCTTGGCCCTTGCGCTGCGTCGCCCCGAACCGAACGATCTGGACCGTCATCTCCGCGGCCACCTTGTGCTGACTGCCGTGCGAGCCGGCCACAAAGGCATCCAAGTGTGCCAACTCCAGAAAGCTGCACAGCAGGTCCACGCCGCATGGACCCACCTGGCCGAATACGAAGTGCGCCGCTCCAACCAGCCGGTGCAGGAAGGCCAGGCCAGCCGGACTCTCGAACAGGGCCACCAACGCCGGATCGCTGTCCAGGCTCGCCTTCCGCGCCCGCCAGTGCTGCAGCGTCGTGCGGGGCACACCCACCGTCTCGGCGAACTCCCGCTCGCTCACACCCTGCTCCGCCAGCTTCTCATACGCCGCCAAGAGCGTTGCGCTCCTCATCCGGTCCCAGCGCGGCTTGACTCCCCCCCGCGCCTCTTCTGTGCTAACCTGTGGTGGCATGGCTCGACCTCGGCTCTCGAAGGCGGTGATACCCTCAAGATACCGGGGTCAGCCATGTTTGTCCATTCTCTCGTTATCGTCAACTGGCCGATTCCATGACGATGGCCCTTAGATGTTCCCTCAGACGGCTCATCTCTGGCCGCGAGATTGGCCGTCATGGCACTGTAGGAATCGGAGGTGGTGTTGCTGATATGGTGGGAGGCACAGCGGTGTCCATGGGTACGCCGGTGGGCCAATGTGGTTTCAATCCCGGGGGAGGAATAGTTGCAATGTCAGTCGGAGTTGCGGCTCCTCCGCTTGTAGTTGGCGATACTGGAGGTGTCACGGTATCAGGCGCCGGAGTAGTCGTTGGATCAGTTGCACGGACGCTGGCTCCCTGAGGTGAAAGCCGAAGCAACGCAACAAGCAGTGCTCCGATACCAATTGCGGCGACCGCAAACATCTTGCGCCTTCTCATACACCTCCCTCACTATCCAAGCCGCTCGCAGTAAGTAGCCCGTCACCGTGGGGCCAGTGGGTCCTTGTCGTTGATTCGGCTCCCCCCGCGATCTTGTATTCCTCATGACAGGGGAAGACGCCCAGGCAGGCTGCCCGGACTGGATAACTCGGTGACAATTGTCTCACGGTGTATCTCCGCAGGCGTCCGTGCTGTGAGAATAGTGATGATCACTCATCACGAATACTTTCGATTGGATACTTGCATTGAAGTATCGTCCACGCCCTTCGTCTCCGGGTGGGTAGAACCCAAGGAAACCACCGGGATTTGGCACGAATGCAATCCACGATCTATTGTTGAGATTGGAGATCGAAGAGGCGACATTTACGGCAATGTCCTTATACACCGCAACCCCCATGTCATAGTGCCAATCCGTGGTCTCTCCTCCGACATCAACGCGAGACCCCCCCGCCATCCCAATATTGCGTGCACTCCTCAGATGCTTGATTTCGCCACCGTATATCAAGTACCAGGCCCACTCATCACTCGACGGCTCATACCAGAGCATGATCTTCATCCCCCCATAGGCGATGTCATGCAACTGCCATCCATCAGACTGATCGCAATTGTTACAGTAGGAATACACGTGAGGCGTAAGTCCACCATCCGGGCTGTCGAATCGCACAACGCCGATCTCAGGAACGACATCCGTAGAGCCATGGCCACTCCGAGTAGCTGGAATCCAAATAGGCATCGCCGAGAAGCCGCCACAACCGTTCTCGCCTTGAGCGTTGCCACAAGACGCCTGGGCGCATGGTCGTCCAGGGTTCGATAGCGTGGCTATTATCCCGACAACCCTGTCATCTCCCGGGAACATCTGGGCTCGCGCAAGGCAGTGCTCATTGCCAGTAGGGCACTGGGCAAGTCCTCCATGCCCTGCTCTTACAGGTTGAGGGAGCGAAGCCAGGGAAAGGAGGTCGATAACTCCGACGACGACGAGCATTCGGAGTCCGATCCGAATACGATGATGTATCAACCCTAATGCTCCTTACACGACAGAGTCATCCGAGAAAAGGCTGTTCACGCCAACACAAGTCTGAATCGGCGGCGTAGACATACGTTGGCACGGCGTTGCCGATCTGCTCCCGATGGCGCTATTCCGTGTTACGGTGCTCGCACGCAGCTACGATCCGTAACCTTAGCACCGCACGCAAGCCCATTCTGCGCCTCCCGCCTCGTATTGTCAACCCGCCGCTCCCCGAAAGCACCACTACATGCACATCGACGGTGGAACACCCCGCCAACCCTACACCACGCCACACGAGCTTGACCCCCACCGCCGTTCCACCCTACCATCCCCCGCATGACCCCGCACGCATTCGTCGAGCGCTGGCGCCGGTCGGGCGCCGCCGAGCGCGCCAACTACCTGCGCTTCCTCGCCGAGCTGTGCAATGTCCTGGACGTCCCCCGCCCTGATCCCACCCTGCCCGACGCCAGCGTCGGGCAGGCCATCGACCTGTACGCGGCGTTTGCGCAGGAGGGGCGGGTGTCCGTGGCGTTCCCGGACGCGCGGTCGAACCGGATCCGGCTGGAGGACTTGCTGGACGAGGCGCCGCGGGCGCTGCTGCGCCAGGTGTGGCTGGACCCGCTGGCGCTCGACCCGGCGCGGCGGAGCGCGCGGGTGACGACGGACCTGGCGGCGCGGCTGGCGAACCTGGCGGGTCGATGGGGCGCGTGCGGGCGCTGGCGGACGGAGGGCGCTGTGTGGCGAGGTGATCGGATCGGGAACGGAGGCGGTGGTCGCGGAGTCGGCCCCCACTCCCCAACCCGCTCCCCCACAACGGCTGGGGGAGCGGGAGCGTCGCCGGCAGCCCGGAGGTGGGCCAGGTTCGTCACGTTTCGATCGGCGATGGCAGCGTGTCCGGCGTCGGGGCTCTTGGCGAATGCGTGACACGACGTGACCACCACCGACGACGCCAAGCGATCCAAGTTCCTGGCGCTCGTGCTGCGGCACGATCCGGGGCGCATCGGCATCGAGCTCGACGAGGGTGGATGGACCTCGGTGCCCGCGCTGCTCGCAGCCTGCGCCGCGCACGGCGTCCCCATCTCCGCCGAGGCGTTGCGGGCGCTCGTGGAGCGATCGGACAAGCAGCGGTTCGCGCTGTCGCCCGACGGCACGCGGATCCGCGCCAGCCAGGGGCATTCGGTGCCGGTCGACCTTGGCCTGCCCGTCGTGACGCCGCCGGAGCGCCTCTTCCACGGCACCGTCGAGGCGGCGCTGGCCGGCATCCGCGAGCGCGGGTTGCTCCGGGGATCTCGCCACGACGTGCACCTCTCGTCCGACCCGGCAACCGCAGCGAGGGTCGGGGCCCGGCGCGGTCGCCCGGTCGTGCTCGCCGTAAGGGCCGCCGAGATGGCGGCCGTGGGTCACGCCTTCCGGCGCGCCGACAACGGCGTCTGGCTAGTGGAACACGTCCCGCCGGAGTTCGTCGAGCTTCCCGCGCCGACACCTTGCCCGACCGATCCGCACTCCGACTCGCCACACGCCCCGCCCGCCTGAATGCTCCCCCTCCCCCAGCCGTTCTCATGCCATTGGACAGAACGTTTGTGCACAGGTGTTACGAGGGGGGGGTGTGGCATCATGGGCGCATACCCAAAGGGAGGCGCTTGTGCACGCTCAGGTA
>QEVT01000423.1 GCA_003576755.1 bacterium
GGCGCGCGCCGCGTCGCGCGCGGCATCGGCCGGGTCCGTGCCGTCGGGCAGCCGGCAGCCGGCGGGGCCGGCGACGAGCGTCAGGGTGGCGAGCACGGCGAGCAGGCGTGGCGTCGATGTCGTCGTGGGCATCTTCGTTCCGCGGTTCGAGGTCGGCATGGCGCGTGGCGGCAAATGGAGATCCGGCGGCAAGGTTCGCAAACCGCAAACAACCATCATGATAGGGCGACTCGGTCGCCCGTGACAACACCAGGCGGTGTCCACCGGCGCGCCGGGCCGTGGCACCCGCGGCCGTGCCGTGCGGGCGCCGTGCGGCGACTTGACGCCCGATGCCGCACGCTTACCATATCGGCATGACCACGGAACACGCTCCCGACCACCCCGCCCCGCTGCACACCATCGGCGTCGTGGGCTGCGGCCTGATGGGCGCCGGCATCGCCGAGGTCTGCGCCCGCCGCGGACACCCCGTGACCGTCAGCGAGGTCTCGCAAGCCGCGCTGCACGCCGGCCTGGCGCGCCTGCGCGGGTCGCTCGACAGGGCCCTCGAGCGCGGCAAGCTCACCGACCTCGACCACGCCGTCACGCTCGACCGCATCCGCGGCACCACCGACCTGGCCGACTTCGCGGACTGCGACCTGATCATCGAGGCGGCGGTCGAGCACCTCGACACCAAGCGCGAGATCTTCCGGCGTCTCGACGAGATCGCCCCGGCCCATGCGATCCTGGCGTCCAACACGTCGTCGATCTCGATCACGCGGCTCGCCGCCGCCACCGGGCGGCCGGCGCAGGTCGTCGGCGCCCACTTCTTCAATCCCGTGCCGGTCATGCCGCTCGTCGAGATCATCCGCGGCCTGCAGACCAGCGACGCCACTTTCGAGGCCGTCAAGGCGTTCGGTCAGGCGCTCGGCAAACAGGTCGTCGTGTGCCTGGCCGACAACCCCGGCTTCATCGTCAACCTCCTGTTCATCCCCTACGGGCTCGACGCCATCCGCGGCCTCGAGCAGGGCGTGGCCACCAAGGAGGACTTCGACGTCGCGATGAAGCTCGGGATGAACCACCCGATGGGCCCGTTCGAGCTGCTGGACTTCGTGGGCCTGGACACCGTGCTCTTCATCGCCGACGCGATGTACGACGAGACGCGCGACCCGCGCTACGCCGCGCCACCGCTCCTGCGGCGGATGGTCGCCGCCGGCCACACCGGGCGCAAGGGCGGCAAGGGCTTCTACGACTACCGCACGTAGCGCCACGCCGCACGTCCCGCACGGGGAGCGCGGGCCGCCGGCCTCTGCCTCCGGTCGCGCGGGATTCGAGCCCGCGCCCCGGCCAACCGACGGCGCATGACCCGCGGCTGTCACATTCCGGCGCCGTGGCTCGTCTTGGGATCATGTCCGAACGCACGCCTGGCCGCCGCTGCACGGACCGCCCGCGCCGGCCGTGCCGGCCCGCGCCGCGAGGCCCGCGTTGATCCACGTCCAGCCGGCCGACCCCGAGGCCCGCGTCGGCGCGGTGCCTGCCGCGCACCACGGTGCGGGCGGGGCGGCGCTGGCGCGCGACGAGCTCGAGACGCTGTACATCGGGCTGGTGCGGGCCTACCATGCGCCTTTGATCGGCTACGTCCACAGCCTCGTGCCGGGGATCCAGCAGGCCGAGGACGTGGTCCAGGACACGTTCGTGCGCGCCTATGCGTCGCTGCCGACGGTCGGCGGGCTCGACAACCCCAAGGCGTGGCTCTACCGCATCGCCACCAACCTGGCCATCGACCACATCCGCCGCGGGCGGCGGGTGCGGTGGGTCAGCCTCGACCGCCTGGCGCACGTCCTGCGCGGTGCCGAGGGACCGGGCGATCCGGCCGCCGCCGACCCCGTGCGCCGCGCCCTGGCGGCGCTCGCGCCGGACGAGCGCACGCTGCTCATGCTCTTCGCCCAGGCCGAGCTCACGGCCCCCGAGGTCGCCGAGGTGCTCGGCATCACGGCCGCCGCCGCCCGCAAGCGCCGACAGCGGGCTCGCGAGGCCTTCATGCTGGCCTATCGGAAGGCGGCCGGGCCATGACGTGCGCACAGATCCAGGTGCTGATCGGCGTCTACGCCGAGCTCGACGCGCCGACCCGCCGGCTGCTGGACCGGCACGTGCGCGGCTGCGCGACCTGCGCCGCCGCATGGCACGACGAGGCGGCCTTCCGTCGCCTCATGCTCGAACGCCGCGACCCGCAGCCCCGCCCGGGCCTCGAGGCCCGGCTGCTGGCCGTCGCCAACCGCGACACCGCCTGGCCGCCCCCGCGGGCCGGCCGGCCCGACCCGGCGCCAGCGCTCGGCCGGTCGATGGCGGGGTCGCACGGCCGGGCGCTCTCCCGGTGGCTCACCGCAGGCCTCACCGTGGCCGCCATCGGCATCGGCGCCTGGCGCATCACGGCACGGCCGGGGCACGACGCCGATCCGACCGCCGGCCCGGCGGAGGGCGCCGTGCCCGGGC
>QEVT01000424.1 GCA_003576755.1 bacterium
GACGCGCGGCGGACTGCCTCGAGCCCGAACCCGTCGCGCGGCCCCAGGCCGGCCAGCACCACGCGCGGCGCAGCCACGCCGCCGCGCCCGTAGAGCACCAGCGTCTCGCCGACCTTGCCCTTGAAGTCGCCGGTGGCCAGCACGTCGCGGATCTGGCCGCCCAGCGCGGCGTCGACCGCGCCGGTGGCGCCGCCGGGCTCGGACACGCCCTGGAACAGGTTGACGACGACGGCGTCGGCCGCCGCGTCCTGGATGGCGCCTTGGATCACCTCGACTCGCATCGCAGACTCCGTGGTGAGATCGGTCATGGTGCGGCAGGGCGGTGGCCGGGAGCCCCCGCCCCTCAGATGTGCAGCGGCAGCCCGTCGACGCCGAGGGCCGCCTCGTGGATCGCCTCGCTGAGGGTGGGGTGGGCGTGGACCATGCCCACCAGCTCGTCGGCCGTCAGCTCGGCCGTGCGGGCCAGCACCAGCTCGTGGATCAGCTCGGTGGCCTCGGGGCCGACGATGGTCGCGCCGAGGATCTCGCCGTAGCGGGCGTCCGACACGATCTTGACCCAGCCCTCGGTCTCGCCGATGGCCACCGACTTGCCGACGCCGACGAACGGGAACTGGCTGACCTTGACGCTGTAGCCGGCCTCGCGCGCCTTGGCCTCGGTCATGCCGATCGACGCCACCTGCGGCTGGCAGTACGTGCAGTTGGGGATGAACGTGGCGTCGACGGGGTGCGTCGGGCGCCCCGCGAGGTGCTCGACGACCTGCACGCCCTCGTGCATGGCCTTGTGGGCCAGCATCGGCGGGCCGGCGACGTCGCCGATGGCGAAGATGTGCGGGACCGTCGACCGCAGGTCGGCGTCGACCTTGACGAAGCCGCGCTCGGTCTGCACGCCGACCGCCTCGAGCCCGAGGTCCTCGGTGTTGGGCGCCCGCCCGATGGCCACCAGCACCTGGTCGCCCTCGAGCGTCTCCGGCGTGCCGCCGCCCGCCGTGGGCGAGAGCGTCAGGGCCACGCCCGTCTTGGTCTTGGCGACGGCGTCGACCTTGGTGCCGGTGCGGATGTCGATGCCCGACCGCTCGAACGCCTTGCGCACCAGCGCGCTCGCGTCGGCGTCCTCGAGCGGCAGCACGCGGTCGAGCATCTCGACGATCGTCACCTCGGCGCCGTAGGCGTTGTAGACGTAGCCGAACTCCATGCCGACCGCACCCGAACCCATGATCACGAGCCGCCTGGGCACCGCGTCGAGCCGCACGGCGTGCCGGCTGGTGAGGATCCGCTCGCCGTCGGCCGTGATGCCCGGCAACATCCGCGAGCGCGAGCCGGTGGCGATGACGATGTGGGCGGCCGCCACGCGCGTGGCCGCGCCGTCCGGCGCCGTCACCTCGAGCGTGCCGGCGTCGGCGAAGCGGGCCGTGCCCTGGACGACGTCGCACTTGTGCTTCTTGAGGAGCCCGGCCACGCCGCGGTTCATCCGCTGGACGACCCGCCCGGAGCGCTCGACGCCCTTGGTCCAGCTGATCTCGGGATCCTTGACCACGATGCCGAACTCGGCGGCGTGCTTCTTGAGGAACGCCACCATCTCGGCGTTCTTGATCAGGGCCTTGGTGGGGATGCAGCCCCAGTTCAGGCACACCCCGCCGAGGGCGGGCTCGCGCTCGATGACGACGGCCCGCAGGCCGAGCTGGCCGGCGCGGATGCCGGCGACGTAGCCGCCGGGGCCCGAGCCGATGATGGCGACGTCGTAGCGATCTGCCATGGCTGTGATGTCCTCGCGTGAATGTCGGGTGGGGCGCCGGCCGCTACACCAGCATCGCCAGCGGGTTCTCGAGCGTCTCCCTGAGCGTCGCCAGGAACTCGGCGGCGGCCGCGCCGTCGACCACCCGGTGGTCGGCCGACAGCGTGACCTTCATCATCGTCCGCACGGCCACCTGGCCGTCCTCGACCACCGCCGTGGGCGCGGCCGCGCCCACGGCCAGGATGCAGGCCTCGGGCGGGTTGATGATGGCCGTGAACTGCTCGACGCCGTACATGCCGAGGTTGCTGACCGTGAACGTGCTGGGCGTGGCGAGGTCGGCGGGCGTCAGCTTGCCTTCGCGGGCACGCGCGGCCTTGTCGGCGATCTCGGCCGCCAGCGCCGAGATCGGTCGGCGGTCGGCGTCCGGCAGCGTCAGCGTGATCAGCCCGTCGTCGAGCGCCACGGCCACCCCGATGTTGACGCGGTCGTGGCGGACGCGCGCGCCGTCGTCCCAGCTCACGTTGACCAGCGGGTGGCGGCGCAGCGTGTGGGCCACCGCCTTGACGACGACGTCGTTGACCGACACCTTGACGCCGGTCGGGGCCAGGGCCGCGTTGATCTGCCCGCGCAGGCCGAGCGCCGCGTCCATCGCGATCGGCATGGTGACGAAGATGTGCGGCGCGGCCGTCCAGCTCTCGCTCAGGCGCCGGGCGATGGTGCGCCGGATGG
>QEVT01000048.1 GCA_003576755.1 bacterium
TCGCCCCGCCGACCGCTGCGCCGCCGACCATCGTCGCGCGCGGCGCCACCGCCGGGCCGGCCGCGGCCGGCCCCGTCCCGCTCGGCTCGCCCGAGTACGGGGTCCACGGATTCCTGTGGTGGCGGCCCGAGGTGGCCGAGCGCGACATGCTCCTGGTCAAGGACATGGGGTTCGGCTGGATCAAGCAGGGCTTCGGCTGGCGCGACATCGAGCTCTCCAAGGGCACGTTCGACTGGGAGCACACCGACCACATCGTCGGCAAGATCCACGAGTACGGCGGGCTGCACCTGATCGCCCGCATCGACCACCAGCCGGCATGGGCGCGCGAGGGCTGCTCGATGCAGGGCCCCCCGCGCGACCTCGGTGACCTCGCCGACTTCCTGACGGCGGTCGCGACCCGCTACCGCGGCAGGATCGCGGCCTATCAGATCTGGAACGAGCCGAACCTCGCCCGCGAGTGGTGCGACCAGGCACCCGATCCCGAGGCGTACGCCGAGATGCTGCGCGTGGCCTACGGGGCGATCAAGTCCGTGGACCCCGACGCCTACGTGATCAGCGCCGGCATGGCGCCTACCGGGACGCAGCCACCGACCGCGATGCCCGACGACGCGTACCTCGACGCCCTTTACACCGCCATCGGCGGATCGGGCGACGGCTACTTCGATATCCTCGGCGTCCACGCGCCGGGATACGCCGCGCCGCCGGAGACCGCGCCGGAAGAGGCGGCCGCCAGCGACGCCTACGGGGGCGAGCGCTACTTCACGTTCCGGCGCGTCGAAGACCTGCGCGCCATCGTGGAGCGCCACGGCGACGCCTCGCGGCGCTTCGCCATTCTCGAGATGGGCTGGACGAGCGACCAGGTCCACCCCGAGTATCGGTGGCATGCGGTGACCGAGGCGCAGAAGGCCGAGTACCTCGTCCGGGCATACGCGTATGCTGCGGAGCACTGGCAGCCGTGGATGACGATCATGTCCACGATCTTCCTGTGCAACGCCGATTGGACCGAGCAGGACGAGCAGTACTGGTGGTGCATCAACAACCCGGACGGCACGCCGCGCCCGGCGTTCGACGCCCTCAAGCAGATGCCCAAGCACCGGTAGGTCGACGGGGGTTCACCGCGCCCGCCGTGCGATCGGCAGGTAGAGCGGTGGGATCCCCGGGACCCGGCGGTCCGGGTCGATGATCGCGTGTTGCGCCCCGTCCGGCTCGAACCGGTTGTCGGGATAGAGCGCCAGAAGCGGCGCAGGGCCCGCCCCACCGGTGGCGGCGAGGCCCACCGTCGCTCGCTGGCCCGCGGCGACGGCGGCCGACCACCGTTCCGGCACCCGGCGACGGCTCGCCGGGTCGAACCGATAGCGGGGGCCGTCCCGTTGGTCCGCCCCGTCCGGCGCCACGTCGGCCCGCACGACGTCCAGCCAATCCTCGTTCAGGCCCCGATGGACGACGTAGAAGTCGAACGGTGCGCCCGCCGCGAGCCCGAGCGCGGCGAGCGGCACGCTCACCGTGCGAACGCGCGTGTGCAGGTCGCCCGGCACCTCGCCCACGATCGTCTCGCCACCCGCGGGCGCACCGGCGGCGTCGTCCCACGGCGTCACGCCGAGCTGGACGCGATCGTCCGTGCCGCTGCCGCTCAAAACGCTGGGGGCCCCCACCCTCACGCGGCGGTCGATCGCGCCGTCGCCGTCGCCGTCGACGAAGATCTCGACCGCCGTCGACTGTGGGATGGCCGCGACGGCGTGCAGCGCCAACCCGAAGGTCACGGCCGGCGGCTCGGACGGCGCGGTGTCGTGGCGCACTCCGACGGCTGCGATGTCGATCTCGCCGACCGTGTCGGCCTCGTCGGGATCGCCGCCCTCGCCACCAACCGGTAATGCGAACAGCTCGACCGTCCCGTCGAAGCCGCCGTTGTCGAAGATCAGCGCCGGCGCCGGGGCGTCCGGGGGCGAGGCCGCGCCGACGACGCGCGACGCGCGCCGGGGAAGGACGAAGAACGGCACGCTCGGTTCGGGCTCGGCGCCGCCCGTCCTTCGTCCGTCCGCGTCCGTGAGCCGCACCGTGACGAAGCCGTCGATCTCGAGGGCGTCCAGCACGTCGGGGCCCACCCACGCCCGGTCGGCGGCCCAGTCGCGCAGGCGACCGGTGCCGCGGGCGGCGTCCTCGAAGAAGAAGGTCGTGGACACGAGGGCGCGGCCATGCGCCGGAACCTCGACGGGTTCATCCCACGGCACCACCGCCACGCCCTTGCCCGCGTCGTCGGGATGCACGAAGCGCGCCTCGGGCAGCACGAACACCGCGGTGTCGGAGAGGTTGCGCACGTCGATGCCGAGCTCGCGTCGTTCGCCTGGGCGATCGAGCGACACGGCGCCGAGGTTGAGGCTGGCGATGTCGCCGGCGCGTGCCGTCAGCCAACCCGTGGCGGCGCGCAAGACGTCGATGCGACCCGCTCCTTGACGGGTGACGCCCACGGCGGCATCCATCGCGCCGCTCGGCGGTGCGACGCCGCGGTCCGCATGGTTCATCAGCAGAGCCGCCAGGTCGAGCGCGCCGAGACCGAGCTGCGCCTCACGGTCGCGCTGGCGCAGCACCGCCAGCGCGCCGGCGGCATGCGGGCTGGACATCGACGTGCCGCTCAGCGACACGCCGCCCGACCCGCTGCCGCGCGCCGCCGAGAAGACGGCGGAGCCCGGCGCGGTGACGTCGGGCTTGAGCGCGCCGTGCTTGCCCGGCCCGCGGGCGCTGAAGTCCGATATCGCGTCGGCGTCGCCGCCGACGATGGCGCTGGCGACGCTCAGCACCTTGGGGCTCGCCGACGGCGCGTTGAGCACGAACGGACGGTTGCCGGCGTTGCCCGCCGACGCCGCGACGGCGATGCCGGTGCCCGTCGCGGCCTCCACGGCGGCATCGAAGAGCGGGCTGGCCTGCCCGAAGGGCTCGCCGAGGCTCATGTTGATCACGTCGACGTGCGGCGGCGCGACGCCCGGCACCGGGCGCGCCAGGTTGACGCTCACGCACCACTCGATGGCGTCGACGACGACGTCGACCGCCTCGTCGACCGCCAGGCCGGCCGGCGTGCCGTAGATCTTGAGCGCCACGAGCTTCGCCCCGGGTGCCACACCGTCGGCCACGCCCCCGACCGCACGCCCCGCGACGATGCCGGCCACATGGGTGCCGTGGTTGTGCTGATCGAGCGGGTCGGGGTCGGGCTGCGGGATGTTGACGCAGCGTCCGGCGCGGACCAGGTCGTCGCCGCAATAGCTCGGGTGGGTGTACTTGGGGCCGACGAAGTCCCACCCGCCCACGACCTTGTCGGTCGGGAAGAGCAACCGGCCCTCCCAGGTGTCGGCGATGGTCTCGGCCTGTCCGTTCGCCGCCTGATAAGCGGCGGCCGTGCCGGGGCCACCGAAGTGGGCGTGCGTGTAGTCGATGCCGGAGTCGATCACCGCCACGAAGGTGCCGGAGCCGTCGAATCCCAACCGCCTGGCCACCTCGTCGGCGCGGATGCGCGGCACGCTTCGGGCGAGGTCCAAGCGGACCCGGGGGGCCGGCTCGATGGCGACGACACCGGGCGCCCGCGCCAGCGCGGCGACAGCCGCCGGCGGGCCGTGGACGAGGAGCGCGTTGGCGACGGTTCGATACCGGCTGACGACGATGACGCCCGATCGCCGCGCGGCGGCGACCACCGGGGCCTGGCGGCGGAGCACGTCGGCGTCGGCCGCGTCGAGCTGGCGGCGCAGCTTGGCGGCACGCGCCACGCTGGCGGGCCCAGATGGCGCCACGCCGGCCAGGGCGACGAATCGGTCGTAGACGCCGGCGCCCTCGAGGCGGACGACAGCGCTGACGATCGGGGAGCTCGGCATCGGCCGGCTCGCGGCCGCGGGGGCGTGCCGGCGGCTGACGGGCGGGCGGGTGACTGCGGCCCCGAAGGCCGGCTCGGAGGCGGATGAGCGCGCGGCCGGCGCGCCGACCGCTCCCGCTGCGGCCGCGATGGCGCCGGCCATGCCCAGCGCCGCCAGCGACGCGCGCCCTCCTGCACCGCCCCAACTCCGTCGCGCCATGATCGCCCTCCCACGTTCTTGAACGGCCGCCGGCGGCGGCACGTGACCGTGCCGCGATTGCCGCGCGCGGCGCTAAGATTATGGCACGATGCACCGAGCTCCTACGACCGCCGAATTCCACGTCTCGCCTCGCCGATGGCCGTCGACGGCCGGGCGACGCATGCGATCCGGCGCCCCGCACGGCCTTGTGTCCGTCGCGGTGGGCGTGGCCGCGGCGATGCTGCCCGGATGCAGCCGGCTGACATCCGACGTGCCGGCGGCCACGCCCACGCCTCGGCCGCTCGTGGGCGGCGTGCTGCCGTTGGGAACGCCGGAGCCGCCGGGCACGGCGCCGCCGATGCCGGCGGACCTCGCCCCGACAGCCACGGCGCTCGTGGCAACGTTGACGGCGATCGCGGTATCGGCCGGCCCGGCCGGCACGCCGCCCGCCCCCGCCGCGCCACCGCCCGACCCGAGCACGGCGGCCAGTGCCGTGCCGCCGGCGGCGCCGGTGCCGCTCGAGGCGTGCCCCATCGTGAAGTCGGCCGACGTGTACGCGCTGGCGCCGGCGCCGGAAGCGCCCGAGGACGTCCGTGTGGCCTGGTCCGGACAGACGACGGTCGCGCTCGACGCCGAGGTGGTGGAGCACAACGCCGAGCTCGGGATCTACAAGCTCGCGGCGCGTGAGCCGGCGGCCGACCACCCGTTCCTCTTGCTCCACACGGGCGGCACGCTTCCGATCGAAATCGGCAAGCGCTACCGCTTCACGGCCCACAACGACGTGGCGGGTCAGCCGCCGGCCGGGGCGGGCCTGCGCATCGACGACGAGGCCGGTCCGGTCTTCCTCGGGATCAGCACCCGCGAGACCGACGGCGCCGATCGGCGGCTCATGGGCGGCGACCGTGCCGGCTTCGCCATCCGCCAGACCGAGACGCTGTGCCTTCCCGGCGCCGTGGACCCGTGCGGGTACGAGCTGCGCGCGGCGCCGGTCGAGGTCCGCCATGGCGACGCGGCCGTCACGCTGATGGCGGGCGCGACGGGCGCGCTGGCGGCGGACCCTCCGTACGTGGTCGCCGTGACGGCGAGCCACTACCGGCGCTGGATCGGCAGCGCCCCGTGCCCGGACCCGACGGACTGGGTCCTGGCCTACCGCATCACACGCGGCGCGCCCTCGCCCGTCACGCCGGAATCGCAGGTGGCGCCGTGAATCGCCGACTGCCGGCGCGGGCGGCCGCAGAACGGCCCGGGGAACGACCCACATGAATCCTGCGGACGACTTGGACCGCAACACCATCTTCGACGGCTTCGGGCGGCGCATCGACTACTTGCGCGTGTCGCTCACCGACCGCTGCAACCTGCGCTGCCGCTATTGCATGCCGACGCATGGCCTGACGTTCGCGCCGGACGACGCGCTGCTGACGGCGGCCGAGATCGAATCCGTCGTCCGGGCGGCGGCCGGGCTGGGCTTCCGCAAGGTGCGGCTGACGGGCGGCGAACCGATGCTGCGCCACGACATCGTCGACATCGTCGGACGGATCGCGGCGGTGCCGGGGATCGCCGACGTCTCGATGACGACCAACGGCACGCGCCTGCCGCAGCTTGCGCCCGCGCTGAAGGCCGCCGGCCTGCGCCGCGTCAACCTGCACGTGGACTCGCTCGACAAGGCCAACGTCGAGCACCTGATGCGCTGGAGCCATGCCGAGTCGCTGTGGGCGGCCGCCGACGCGGCCGAGGCGGCGGGGCTGGTGCCGCTCAAGCTCAACACCGTCGTCGCCCGTGGCTACAACGACGGCGACGCCGTCGACCTGGCGCGGCTGACGCTGGCACACGCCTGGGCGGTGCGCTTTATCGAGCTGATGCCGTTCGGCACGAGCGCCGAGGCCCAGTTCTCGGTCGACCACTACGTGCCGAACAGCGAGGTGCGCGCGCGCATCGAGGCGGCGCTCGGCGCGCTCGAGGCCGTCCCGAACGCCGACCCGGCCGACGAGGCGCGCAACTACCGCCTCGCGGACGCCCCGGGCACGGTGGGCTTCATCTCACCGGTCAGCGAGCCGTACTGCGACACCTGCAACCGGATGCGCCTGACCGCCGACGGAAAGTTCCACCTTTGCCTGCTGCACGACGACGAGATCGACGTCCGCGCCGTCTTGCGCGCCGGAGGCGACGCCGAGGCGGTGCGCGACGTCCTGCGCCGCGCGGTGGCCGCCAAGCCGACCGGCCACAGCCTGCGGCAGGGCGTCCACACCGAAGACCGGCGGATGCACGCCATCGGGGGTTGACGCTCAGGGCGGTGCGGTGCCGGCCGGCGTGCGCGTCGGGCCGGGCGTGCCGGTCGGCCGGGGTGTTCGCGTCGGCAGCGGGATCGGCGTGCGCGTCGGGGTCGGGGTCGCCGTCGGTGGCGGAGTGTCGCTGGGCAACGGCGTGGGCGAAGGCACGACAGCCGTCGGGATGTCGCCGCGCGCCGCGGCGACCAGCGCGATGGGCAGATAGAGGCCGCGCTCCTCGGGCCGCGGCGTCGGCGTCGACGTCGGCGTCGACGTCGGCACCGGCGAGGCGGTTGCGGTCGGCGTGGCCGTCGGGATCGGCGTGACCGTCGGCAACGGGGCGGCCGTCGGGAGGTCCGGCGGTACGGGACCGGCGATCGCGATCGGTACCGGCGGGACGTAGCGGACACCGCTGCTGCCGTCGGCCGTCGTGTACTCGAGCCGGGTCCAAAGCGTGGCCGGGAACCGCCCGGGGCGCCGCGCCACGAGCTGCCGCGAGACGGCGACCCCCCCATCGCCGGGGAAGCCGAACGCCCACACGTCGGGGTCCGGGCCCCGGACAGGCATCGGAACGGCGGTGTCGGGCACCGCAGGCAGCACACGCTCGCCGTGTGGCTGGTCGACGACCCGCACGCTCGCCGGCACCGTGCCGTTGATGACCGCCGCGATCCGGCTGTAGAGCGCGACGAGCCCGCGGCTGTCGGGCACGTCGAAGTAGAACGCCGGGTCGCTGACGGCGTTGACGAGCGCGGGGTCGCACACCCCGCCCGCGCACACGGCGATGACGTCGATTCCGGCATCCCTCGCGTTGCCGGCCGTCTCGGGAATCGGCCGTGCGCCGGTCGAGTTGTAGCCGTCGGTCAGCAGCACGATGAAGCGCCGCGCCCCCGGCCGGGCCGCCTTCAGCACCTCGACCGCCGTGTCGATCGCCATCCCGATGTTCGTGTCGCCGCCGGGGGTGAGGGACCGCAGCCGGTCGGCGATGACGGTGCGATCGGCCGTCAGCGGCTCGCGCGCGACCAGCACGTTGCTGAAGGCCACGAGGCCGAACCGCACGTCGGCGCCGGTGGCCTGGCCGAGGAGCGTTTCGACCGCCAGGCGTGTGTCGGCGATGCGCTGCCCGCGCATCGAGAACGAGTGGTCGACCACCAGGACGACCTCCATCGGCAGCGGCGCGCCGCGGCACGCAAGGTCGGCGCGCACCGTCGTCGAGATCGCCTCGCCGACCGTCACCGCCACCGGGCGCAGCACGCGCTCGAGGACCTCGACGGTGCACGGGCCGGTCGCGGGCGGCACCACCGTGACTTCCGGCACGTTCAGTTGCGCCGAGCCGACGCCGCCTTCGCTGTCGCGCCAGACGACCTCGATGCGCTCGGCCACCGGCCAGCGCCCCGGGCCCGCCGCGGCCAGTGGGAACGCCACGCGGGTTCGCCCGAAGAGCGGCGCCGCCTGCTCCCACGTCAACACCGCGTCGTCGATGGTGGTCGGCCGATCGTGAACGCCATCGGACCCGCGATACGGGAAGACCGGAAACGCGGTGTGGTTGATCGCCAGCCGGTCGAAGTCCGGGCGACCGAGGTAGGCGGCCAAGTCGCCGTAGAAGCGCGTCAGCTCGACGGGGTCGGTGGTGGCCAGATGGTGGGAGGCCGGCGCGGCGAGCGCTCGGAACTTCTCGTCGCACACGGCGGGCGTGTTGACGCAAACGGTGACGACCCGCACGCCCTCGACGTGCGCCCACTGGGCTTCGGGCAGGGGGTCGTCGCGCACCTCGCCATCGGAGAGGAGCACGATCACCGGCAGGGCGCCTGGCCGGCGTCCTTCGAGCATGCGCCGCGCCGCGGCGATACCCTCGCCCATGTAGGTCTCACCGCCGGCGGACACCGCATCCAGCCCGGCCAGGACCGGCGCGGGATCGCGCGCCAGCTCGGCCACGCGGTCGGCCGTAGAGGCGAAGGTGACCAACCCGACCCGTGTACGCTCAGGATCGGCTCCCGCCACGAACGCGCGCGCGGCCGTCTGGACGTCCGCCAGCCGTTGACCCTGCAGCATCGACGACGAGCGGTCGACGGCCAGCACGACGTCGACGTCGCGCCGAGCCGTGGGGCAGTCCGCCAGCACCGTCAGCGTGACCGCCACCGACGCGTCGAGCGGCACACGGTCGGGGGTCGCCTCGGCCAGAGCCCGGACGCCGCACACGCTGGGCTTCTCGGGTGCGGGCAGAACCCGGACCGGCGGCAGCGGGCCGGCGACGAAGCTCACCTCGTCGCCGGCCGTCGTGACGCCCTGCAGCGTGACGACGCCCGCGACGACCACGTCGCCGACGGTGGCCGGGATGGTGGCGAAGCGCATCGTGCGGGCGTCGATCGGCGCCGCCAGCCGCCATTCGATGAACGCTCCCCCTGCTCGCCCGATCCGCGCCGGCGGGGGAGCGACCGAGCCGAACGCGTAGGCCGTCTGCGTGCCCATCGTCGCGCGCAGCGTCGCCCACTCCAGCGCCACGGGTACCCGGCCCGCGTGCAACGCGTCCAGCCGCGCGCCACCCGCCGCCGCGTCGACCACGTCGTGGGTCGTCAGGCCCGGGAAGCGCTTGCAGCCGCCGCCGATACAGATGTGGTGGACGTCGATCGCGAAGCTGCGCGCCACCTCGAGGTCGAAGCGGAGCTGCGGCTCGTAGCCGATCGGCGCACCGGCGTGCCCGATGACGACAATGCCGCGCCTGCCGGGCGGCAGCGCCGGGCCGACCGTGCCGCCGGAGACCGCGGCGTAGCGGTTGTAGGCGGCGTGGACCAGGTCGGTCAGCGACGCGCCCGTGGTGGAGGAGCGGAACGTCTGCAATGCCGCATCGAGCGAGGCGCGCAGCGTGCCCACCGGGAAGACCCGCATCTGGGGGTCGTCGCCGAGAAGAACGCCGAGCTGAGTGGGGAACGCCGTCGCGTTGACGAACGCGATGGCCATGTCGCGCACCGCCGCGGCACCGGCGTCGTCCGGCCACGGCTGCAGCGCCAGCATGTGGTGTCGCGGCAGCGTCTCGGCAGCGCAGTTCGGGTCGACGTCGACGAAGATCGGAACGGGATCGCCGAGGCTCACCGCGGTGCGGTCGAGGCGCTGGACCACGCGCGGGAAGCACGTCGGGATGCCCTGTCCGGCCGGCGCGGCGCGTGCGGGCGCGGCCGAAGGGGCGACGGCTCCGAGAAGGCCCGCGACGACGAGAAGCACCGCGCGCGGCGCTGCGGCACCGCGGGTCGAGGCATCCCGCGTGGGCCGGGCCGCGGGCTGGACGTGGACCACGGGCCGGGCGGCCCATCCCCCTCGCCGATCCATCTCAGGCCTCCTGAAGTGCGATGGGCCAGCCGCCCATCGGCGTACATCTCCGCCGCCGTGCGCCGTGCGCGCGATCGGTGCTGAGGTGGTCACGCGCGCCGCGCGCCGGGTTCCATCCGGTCACAGCGGTGGCCGCGTGCCTCACGGACCGGGATGGTGCCGCGCCAACGTCGGCAGGAAGGTGTGGTAGCGTGGCGATCCGGTGGGCGTCGCCGACGGCGTGGCGGCATCGACCGGCACCAGCGCGATGTCGCGTGCCGGGTTGGCTCGCAGGTCCGCCACCGCGATCGATCGCTCGTAAGGCGCGTAACCCACCGCACGCGCGGAGAGCGTGACCGCAGCGCAGGCATTGGCGTAATCCGCCGGGAGCAGAACGGCGTAGCGGCCGTCCAGCCCCGATGTGCTCTGGAACGGTTGGTGCGGGACGCAAACGCCGATGGCGACCGTGGCGCCGGCGAGGGGACGGGTGGTGCCCTGACGGGCATCGTAGACCAGCCCGGTGACGGTCACATCGCCCCCAGGGGCAGCCGTCGCGGTCGGCGTGGCCGTGCCGGCGTCGTCGTGAGGGAGCGCGAAGCTCTGCTCGGGCTGGCGCAGCAGGTCGGCGACCGCCATCACCCGCTCGACGGTCAGATAGCCCGCCGCCCGCGCCGACAGCGTGAAGCTCTGGCAGCTGATCGGGTAGGGCTCGGGGACGAGCAGCTGGTAGCGTCCGTCCGGCCCGGTCTGCGCCTGGAACGGCTGATGCGGTTGGCAGACCTGCGCCGCCACGGTGGCGCCAGCGATCGGCTGGCCGGTCACGGCGCTCGTCACCCGTCCGGTCAGGGTGAGCGTGCCCGGCGGCGTCGGCGTCGGGGTCACCGCGCCCGTGGCCGTGGGCGAGGCCGTCGGTGCCGTCGCAACCGCTTCCGGGGCGGCGGCGCCATAGCGCATCGTCAGGTGCGTGTTGCGCGGGATCGCCGCGCCCGGCACGTCGACGGTCGTCCCATCCGGCCACGTGACGCGCATGACGAAGTCGCAGCCGAGGTCGCCGAGCCCGAAGTGCAGCACCCGCGTGTCCATCGAGTTGTACGTACCGCGGCTGCTCTTGACCTCGCGCAGGAGCGTGCGGTCGCCGTACACCAGCGCCACCCGCCCCCCGATGGCATCGCGGTTGACCTTGTCGCCGTCGCCGACGAGCCGCACGGCCAGCCAGTCGTTGCGCGAGCCGATGTCGTTGCGGAACAGGAAGTTCGGCCGGCCCGCCCGGCCGCCGGCGCGTCCGCCCACCAGCAGGTCGAGGTCCCCGTCGCGATCGATGTCGCTCCAGGCGTGGTTCTGCGCTCCCTTCATCCGAAGGAGCTCCGGGGGCGTGTTGACGGTGTCGTTGATCCCGCTGGCCAGCCCGACGCTGGCAAAGCCGCCGCCGGCTTCCTGATGCATCAGCCCGAACCAGCCGAGCTGATCGGCCGTGGCGTAGCGCGGCGACCCGTCGGAGTTCGTCTCGTACTTCCGGTCGCGGCTGATCGACAGGTCCATCCGCCCGTCGTTGTCGAAGTCCGCCATCCCGCCGTCGACGTCGCCCTCGTTGAACGGCAGCTCACGGTCGAGCCACTGGTTCTCGAACGCCCACCCCCGCTCCGGCCCGAGGTTGATCAGCAGGGCAGAGGGGTCGCTCCACGTCCGCGCATAGTCCTGCGCCTCGGGGTGCGAGATGTTGGTGATGAAGATGTCCATCCGGCCGTCGTTGTTGGCGTCCTCGCACTGCAGGCCGAACCCGTTGCCGCCGACCCATTGCGCCGCCGTCTTGCCGGGCTCGGCCGTTCGGCCGAATCCCGTCTGGGAGAGGAGGTAGTTGCCGGTGGCCAGGGCGTGGAAGCCGCGCGCCTCGGCGACGTTCGTGAACCGGCCCCGGCCGTCGTTCTCCCAGAGGACGTCGTGGCCCAGCGCCTGGCTGATGCCGTAGTTGGACACGAAGATGTCCTGGTCGCCGTCGTTGTCGTAGTCGCAGTGCACCGATCCGTTGCTCGGCCGCTGGATCAACGGGCCCTGGAGGCGCTCCGATGCGTGCACGAACGTGCCGTCGCCGTTGCCCATGAAGATCTGGTCGGGCGCCAGGTAGCTCGTCTGGCCGTTGCCGAGGAAGAGGTCGAGGTTGGCATCGCCGTCGAAGTCCGCGAAGACCGCGTTGCCCGTCAGGTGCAGGACGTTTCCGGACGCATCCTGAAATGCGACGTTGACCCCGCTGTCGAGCTTGGGAGCGAAGTGACCCTGCCCGTCGTTGAGGAGCAGCGTGTGGCGGTTGGAGGGGCTCGGGCTGGCGGCGCTGGGGATGGGGTCGTCCAGGCCCGCGAACACGTCCTGGTCGCCGTCGTTGTCGACGTCGCCGAAGAGGAAGAAGCCCGCTTGGAGGTCGCGCAGGCCCGATGCGTCGCTGACGTTGGAGAACGTCCCGTCACGGTTGTTGCGGAAGACCAGGTGCTCGAACGGGATCCCCCGGCGCGGGTTGGGGAACAGGTTGTGGGCCACGATGTCGTCGTAGCCGTCGCCGTCGATGTCCCCGAAGCCGAGGCGGCTGTGGTCGTTGATCACCATGTTCTCGGGCGGATCGGGATCGAAGTTCTGCTCGCGGATGCCGCTGGCATCCGACACGTCGGTGAAATAACCCGTCTCGAGCGGGGTGACCGGGCGCGGCGACCGGCACTGCCGGGGCGCGTCATCCCGGGGGCCGTCGAACGGCGCCCCCGCCGCCGCGGGCGACCCGTCTCCCGTCGCAGCCCTCACGGCCATGCTCGCCAGCAACACCAAGCCAAACCACCGCGCAGCCCGTCCGTGCATCCCGCACCTCCTTGGTCGATCCCCGGGCAGGCGAACCCCCCGGAGGTTAGCCCAATCCCGTGGCGCCGGCAATCGGCACGCCCGCGCCGTGAAGCTCCCCGGTTCCGTCAGGTTGGAGGTAGCGCACCAACAGCCGTTTGGTCTCGGCCATGAGGCGCGCCTGGAATGCCCCGTCCCCGGGCGCCGACGCCGCCAGCGCCAGCATGGCCTTGACCACCTCGACGCTGACCGCAGCCACAAGATCGGCGCGCCCTTCGGCGAGCCCGGGGTCGCGTGCCATCAACACACCCCGAAGCCGTTCGACGATGGCCGCGTTGAGGTCTTCGGCCGAGGCCGCGAGCTCGGCCGAGCCCAGGGAGCGGTGGAAGACGTGGACGAAGGCCGGCCGGGTGGCATGGAAGGCCGCGAGGGTGTCGATCAGACGATCGACCACGTCAGGCAGCGGGTCGCAGGCTCCAGCATCGGCCAAGATCACGTCGATGAGCGGACGCAGGTCGGCGAGATAGCGGTTCGCCAGCGCCTGGAGGATGGCCTGCTTGTTGGGGAAGAACTGATAGACCGACCCGATCGACGTCCGCGCGCGCTCGGCGATCGCGTTGGTCGTCGTGGCCTCGTAGCCCACCGTCCCGAACAGCTCGGCGGCGGCCGCCAGGATGCGTTCCACGCGAGCGCGGCCCCTGGCCTGCCGGGGCGCCCGGCGCGGGGTGGATTCGCCGTCCATCCCCGGCAGTATAGCACCCGGCGCCGGATGCCGCGCCGCTCGCAGGCCGCCCCCGCCCATGATACAATAGCGCTCGCCCATCGACGAACCCCCCGGCGGCGCCTGCCGCGCGGGCGCGCGGGGTTGGTGCCCTCGAACGAGACGGCCGCCGGCGACCATCCCCCAGACTCTAGCGTGCCAGGAGAACCGCGTGGACTTCGAACAACGTCAGACCCGTTACATCTTCGTGACCGGCGGCGTCGTCAGCTCGCTGGGCAAGGGCATCTCCGCCGCGGCCCTCGGGCGCATCCTCAAGGCGCGCGGCATACACGTGTCGATGCAAAAGCTGGACCCTTATGTCAATGTTGACCCCGGCACGATGAGCCCCTTCGAGCACGGAGAGGTGTTCGTGCTCGAGAAGGGATCCGAGACCGACCTCGACCTCGGCCACTACGAGCGGTTCATCGACGAAGATCTCCCGTCGGCCGCCAACATCACGACCGGCCAGGTCTACCAGGAGGTGATCGCCCGCGAGCGGCGCGGCGACTACCTTGGCAAGACCGTCCAGATGATCCCGCACGTGACGAACGAGATCCTGCGCCGGATCCAGCTTGCCGCCCGGCAGAGCAACGCCGAGGTGCTGATCGTCGAGATCGGCGGCACGGTCGGCGACATCGAGTCGTTGGTGTTCCTCGAGGCGATCCGCCAGATGCGGGTCGCCGTCGGGCACAACCGGGTCATGTACATCCACCTCACCCTGCTGCCGCACATCGGAGCCACCGGCGAGCTCAAGACCAAGCCCACCCAGCACTCGGTCAAGGAGCTCCGCGGCATCGGGATCCAGCCCGACGTCATCATCGCCCGCTCCGATCTGCCGGTGCCGGACGAGCTGCGCGACAAGATCGCGTTGTTCACCGACGTTCGCCGCGAGGCGGTCATCCCGCTCGTCACGCTCGACACCATCTATGCCGTGCCGCTCGAGCTCGAAGCGTTCGGGCTCGGCCAGCTCGTCACCCGTCACCTTGGGCTGGCCGACGAGACCCCGGACTTGACGGAGTGGCACGACCTCGTGTCCCGCATCCGCGCGCCGAAGCCGATCGCCCGTATCGCGGTGGTCGGCAAGTACGTCGAGCTGCCGGACGCCTACCTCAGCGTCAGCGAGGCGCTGCACCATGCCGGCCTGAAGCACGGGCTCGGCGTCCACATCGACTGGGTGGACAGCGAGTCGTTGGAACGAGGGCGCGACTGGGAGCGCGTCGAGGAGGCCGACGGCATCGTCATCCCCGGGGGGTTCGGCCACCGCGGGATCGAGGGGAAGGTCCGCGCGGCGCGGTTCGCCCGCGAGAACGGCCGCCCCTATCTCGGCCTGTGCCTGGGGCTTCAGGTGATGGTCATCGAGCTGGCGCGGCACGCGCTCGGCAACGACGACCCCAACTCCACCGAGTTCAACCCGGCCACCAAGTTCCCGGTGATCGACCTCCTGCCGGAACAGGTCAACATCACCGACATGGGCGGCACGATGCGGCTGGGCGCGTGGCCGTGCCGCGTGCTGCCGAGCACCCGCGCCGCTGCCGCGTACGGCACCGATCTCATCCACGAGCGCCACCGGCACCGGTTCGAGGTCAACCCGTCGTTCCTCCCGCTGCTCAAGGAGGCCGGGCTGGTCGTCAGCGGCGTCTACACCGAGCGCGACCTCGTCGACATCGCCGAGATCCGCGATCACCCTTACATGGTGGGCAGCCAATTCCATCCCGAGTTCAAGAGCCGTCCCTTGCGGCCGCACCCGCTGTTCGAGGCGTTCATGGGCGCGGTGCGCGGGCGCTCCTTGACCGCGGCGTCCGCGGCGGCCACCCGGCCCGTGAACGGTGCGGTCGACGACGGCGGCCACGCCGCCGAGGCTCAGACGATGGCGCTCGACCTTGCCTGAGCGCCATCGGGGCGAGGTGGGACGCCGGCGGCAGCGCGAGCGGGTCGCGCGGACGGCTTCCTCGTCCAGTGCCGATCGGTGCGCATGACCACCGCGCGCCGTCCAAGCCGTCAGGAGCTCAACCCACCGTGATCCTCAGCCACGATCCCCATGTCGACCTTCAGATCGCCGACGCGGCCGTCGCCCAGCTGCCGGCGTACCTCGCGGGCCGGTCGCTCACCCGGCCGATCTACGTCAACGTCGGCGGCGCGGCCTACCGACCGGCCATCAGCCTCGGCTTCGTGCTCGACCTCCTGCACGCGCTGCAGCTGCGCGCACCGGCGCTCTCGGCCGACGAGACGGCGCTGCTCGCCCGCTTGCACGACGATCTCCGCGTCGCGCGCACGCTGCACCGGGCCGACTACGCCCGCCACCTGACCCAAGAGCTGACCAGCCTGCTGGACACCTGGGAGGCCTACCTCGACGACCTCGCCGGCGGCGAGGATGCCGGAGCGGCCAACCATGCCACCGAGGCACGCAAGCGCACCCGGATCGCGCTCCTCCTGGCGGAAGCGGCAGCACACGACATCGACGTCGCGGCCCACGCCGAGCGCACCGCGCACGCCGATCGCCGCATGGACGACATCCTCGTGCCGGGTGCCTACGTCGGCCCGGCGGGGTTGGCCAACGCCTTCCCCGCCGATCGGTTCCGTTGGCTCCATCGATCCCCGAAGCCAAGCCGCTCGCACTAGCCGGATCGGTCGCACGCCCCAAGCCGGGTCGAGGCTTTCCCGGCCCGTGAGGCCCGTCGGGGCCAGGCGAGTTAAGTTTCCCGTAACCGATTTGGCATGCCGGCCGTCTACGCTCTAGAATACGGCCGGTTATTTTCTCGTTGTCGGGCGGGCGCAACGCCACCCGACCCACGGCGGCCCAGGAGCGCTCGGACCAAAATCGCGGGGGGACTTGACGGCGGGGGTTATTTTGTGCATAATAAATAATGTATTCATAACCGCCCGCGATCCCCTCCTCGTGAGGGATCCCCTGCCAAGGTGACCAAGGCCACAGCACCCGGCCGCGGTCCCGCGGCTGCCGAAGGCCCGGGCCGACCGCAGCCGCCAGACGACGACCTGTCGCGCGACGACGCGGCCGAAGACAAGAAGACCTGGGGAAAGACCCGGGCGTGGGCGGCGGACCTCGCCTGACCCGACGAACCTGAACACGCATGGAAAGGACAGCTTGAAGATGCAAACGATGCTTTCGTTGCGATGGCGAGCCGTGCTGGCAGCGGCCGTGCTCGTCGCGGGCGCGGCCGCCCTGTTCGCGCCGCCCCACCAGACCGCGCAGGCCCAAGACAACCCCCTCACCATCTTCGCCATCGGCTTCGTGGACGTGGCCGGCGGTGACGATCCCAACTGCCCGGGCTGCGATGGCGAGTTCGGCGAGGAGGACGAGGACTTCGCGACGAACAACCCGCTCCCCGAGCTCGAGTTCATCGTCAAGGACCAGGGCGGCACCGAGATTGCGAGTGGCTTCACCGAGCCGCTGGCCAACCTGCAGCGCGCCCAGATCGAGGTGCCCGAGCTGCTCGACGGCGAGGAGTACACCCTCGAGCTGGTCTCCCCCCCCAACGGCTGGCAGCTCTGCCCCAACGAGTCCGCGTCGCGCACGTTGACGATCGACGACTTCCAGCTCGGCTCGACGCGCGAGGACTTCCATTTCTGGATGGGCTGCCAGGCCCAGGCGACACCGACGACCCCCGGCGAGGAGCCGACGGTGACCCCGCCGTCCGGCGCGACGCCCAAGGCCACGTCCAAGCCGGGCGACGACGACGACGATGACGATGACGAGCACCGGGCGACCACCGAGCGCCTGGGCTCGATCAAGGGGCTGGTCTTCACCGATCAGAATCAGGACGGAAGCCTGGGTCCGTCGGAGCCAGGCATGAGCGGCGTCGGCGTCCACCTCCGGGGCGGCGGCCTGGACCTGTACCAGGTCAGCAGCAGCACGGGCCAGTTCAGCTTTGACGGTCTGGGTGCAGGCGAATACGATGTCTTCGTGCAGACCGGGCCGGAGTGGAAGATCACCACGCCGGCGCTGTACAAGGTCAAGGTAAACGGTGACACGGTCATGGGCATCGACTTCGGCCTGGTGCGCACGGGCGCTGAGCCTGCGAAGGCGCACCGCGGCATGCGCCTCCCGCCGACGGGCGTGGCGGACTTGCCGACGTCCGGCCTGCTCGGCGCCATCGCCGCCGTGCTCGGCGCCGTGGCCGTGGTCGGCTACACGTTCGAGCGCCGCCGCGCGCGCCCGTAACACGCCTGTCCGTTCGGTCCTCCCACCCCTCGCGTCGGCCCCCGGGCCGGCGCGAGGGGTTTGTGTTGCCGTCGCGGGCGATGACAAGCCCACGCTGACCGTCATCGCCCCGCCGGGATGGGCGACGCGCCCCGCCAGCGCCCGCTTGGTCGCCCGGGCGACGGCCGCCGCGTTGGCCGCGTCGCTGGCGTTCGCCCGTCCGGCCGAGGTGCGGCCCGCCGCCAGCGAGCCTGCCTGGGCGCCGCCGGCCGGGCATGGCGCACC
>QEVT01000425.1 GCA_003576755.1 bacterium
GGCGACGACGCCGGCCGCCGGCGTGGCCGGGTCCGCCGGCGGGGCGGCGCACGCGACGGCCGAGCCGGCCGCGAGGGCCGCGCAGGCGGCCATGGCCATCGTCCGGCGCTTGACATCGTTCATCGTGGACCTCGCTCGTGGCAGTGAAGGCGTCGTGGGCGGCCGCGCCGCGGCCGGGCCTTCCAGTCTGGCAGACGGCGGGCGAGGCGTCAAGCCCGGCATCCACCCCCCCGCCGCTATGCTATACTCTCGCGGCGGTCGCGCCGGGCCGCCTGGAGCCGCGGAGGCCATGCATGTCTGATTCCGACGTCCACGTCGACGTCGTCATCCCTGTCTACAACGAGGAACGCGTGCTGGCCGACTCGGTCGCCCGGCTCAGCGAGTTCCTGGACGAGGCGGTGCCCTACGACTGGCACATCGTCATCGCCGACAACGCGTCGATCGACCAGACGCCGGCGGTGGGGCGCGCGGTGGCCGCGGCGAACCCGCGCGTCCGCTACCTGCGCCTCGAGCAGAAGGGGCGCGGCCGGGCGCTCCGGCGGGCCTGGCTCGACAGCGACGCCGACGTCGTGGCGTACATGGACGTCGACCTGTCGACGAACCTCGACGCGTTTCCTCCGCTCGTCGAGAGCATCGTCCACGGCGGCTACGACGTGGCCATCGGCTCGCGCCTCAAGCACGGGGCACGTGTGACGCGGCAGTGGAAGCGCGAGCTGATCTCGCGCGCCTACAACCTCATGATCAAGCTCGTGTTCCCCACGCGCTCGTTCTCGGACGCGCAGTGCGGCTTCAAGGCCGTCAGCCGCCGGGCGGCCGACCACCTCGTCCCGATCGTCGAGAACAACGAGTGGTTCTTCGACAGCGAGCTGCTGCTGCGGGCCGAGCAGCACGGCTACCGGATCGCCGAGGTGCCGGTCGAATGGATCGAGGACCTCGACACCCGGGTCAAGATCGTCAGCACCGCCCTCGAGGACGTCCGCGGCCTCTTGCGCGTCCGCTTCACCTCCAAGGACGGCCGCGCCGCCGCACGGGCGTAGCGGGTGCTCCCATGTCCTCCCCGAAGCTGACACACCTCGACGCCGACGGACGGGCCGCGATGGTCGACGTCGGCGCCAAGCCCGACACCGAGCGCGTGGCCGTGGCGACGGGCCTCATCCGCATGGCGCCGGCCACGCTCGCCCTCGTCGTCGCCGGCGGCCTCCCGAAGGGCGACGTGCTGGCCGTCGCCCGGATCGCCGGCATCCAGGCCGCCAAACGGACCAGCGACCTCGTCCCGCTGTGCCACCCCCTTCCCCTCACCCATGTGGCCGTCGACCTGGCGCCCGACCGCGACGCTCCGGGCCTGCGCGCGACCGCGACGGTCCGGACCCGCGGCAAGACCGGCGTGGAGATGGAGGCGCTGGCCGCCGTGTCGGTGGCGCTGCTCACGGTCTACGACATGGCCAAGGCCGTCGAGCGCGGCATGGAGATCACCGGGGTCGGCCTCGTCGAGAAGCGCGGCGGCACCGGGGGCGACTGGCGGCGGGCGGAGGCGCCGACGGGGTGACTCGGGCGGTGGGGCCACCGGCGCCTGCCGACCCCACGGTCACGCTCCCGGCCATCGCGGTGGTGTGCACGGCCTGCGGTGGGGCCGGCCGCGTGACCGTTCGGGACTGGCGCTGTGCGTGCGGCGCCGCGTGGACACCGGTCGTGCCGCCGTTCGACCCGGGTGCGATCGCGCACGGCACCCGGACGGTCTGGCGGTACGCCGCGAACCTCCCCCCGCTTGGCCCCGTGCCGCCCGTCACCTTGGGCGAGGGCGGGACGCCGCTGGCCGACGTGCCCTTGGCCGGCCGCCGCGTGTGGGCCAAGCTCGAGCACCTCCAGCCTTCGGGCGCGTACAAGGACCGCGGCGCGGCCGTGCTCGCGGCCGCGCTGGCCGGCTCCGGCGTGACGGATGCGGTCGAGGACTCGTCGGGCAACGCCGGCGCAAGCCTGGCCGCCTGCCTCGCGCGCGCCGGCATCGCCCTGAGGCTGTTCGTGCCCGCCGGCACGCCGGTCGCCAAGCGGCGCCAGGCCCTGGCGCACGGCGCCGTCGTCGTCGCCGACGCACCCTCCCGTCAAGCCGCCACCGACCGCGCCCAGGCGGCGATCGGGCCGGCGACGGCATATGCGAGCCACGTGTACAGCCCGTGGTTCCTGGCGGGGCAGATGACGCTGGCGTGGGAGATCTGGGAGGACCTCGGCCGGCGCGCACCCGACCACGTCGTGGTCCCGGCGGGGCACGGCCTCCTCTTGCTCGGCCTCTACCACGGTTTCGAGGCGCTCGCCCGGGCCGGCCTGGTCGAGCGCGTGCCCGCGCTGCACGGGGCGCAGGCCGACGCGTGCGCGCCGCTGGCCGCGGCCTTTGCCCGCGGCGCGGCGGCGCCGGTCCCCGCCGCGCCGCGT
>QEVT01000426.1 GCA_003576755.1 bacterium
AGACGGTGATCAGCGTCGTCCGCGGGGCACAGTCCGGAGCGGCTCAACAGGATGCGCCTTGCAGCGGACTGCCGACCCAGCCCCTGCTGAACGCTTACGTCTGGTGTTCGGTCGTATGATTGTGGTATGAAAGTCAAGACCTCCATCACGCTCTCCGAGGATGTGCTTCAGGCTGTCGACGCGATGTGCAATGGGCACGGCAATCGTTCGGAGTTCATCGAGCGCGCACTGCGCGCGTTCATCGCCCACCGGCGCCGCGAAGCGCGGGATGCGCGCGATATCGAGATCATCAACCGCAACGCCGACCGGCTCAACCGCGATGCGGCGGATGTTCTCGAGTATCAGGCAGGCGCGTGAGGCGCGGAGAGCTCTACCGGGTCGCCCATCCGTCCGGCGATCCCAAGCGGTTCCGCATGTTCGTCGTCAGTCGGCAAGGCCTGATCGACTCACGACACGCTACGCTGATTTGCGCGCCGGTCTACTCGGCCTTCGACGGACTGTCGACTCAGGTGCCGGTGGGGATCGCGGAAGGGTTGAAGCACGAGAGCAGCATTCACTGCGACGCCATTGCGAGCCTCGATCGGAGGACGCTGACCCATTTCATCGGGACGCTGTCTGGGGCAAAGTTGCGTGCCGTCGATGAAGCCTTGCGCGTGGCCGTGGGGCTGGCGGAGGACTGAAGCACCTGAGGGCATGGCCGACGTGGTTGGTGGTCGCTTGCCACGATTGACGGGCCGACCGCGACGTCGGCATAATCCCGGCCCACTGGAGCACGATCTTCCCCATGGCCAGCGTCGATCTCTCGAACAGCCAGCGCAGGCAGCTCGTCGCGTTGATCGCGACGCACGGCGACGTCCCGACGGTGTCGCGGCGCTACATCCTGCTGGAGGACGCGGGCCTGCGGCGGTTCGAGACGCGGGTGAACGTGGAGTCCAGCGCGGCGGACTTCAGCGCGGAGCTGGTGCGGGTGCTGCAGGACTTCGGGACGCTGGAGGACACGGGACAGCCGGCGCTGGTGTCGCTGTTGCGGGTGCTCCGCGAGCGGATGGAGGGGCACGCGGCGGAGCGGGCGTTCGTCGACGGGCTGCTGGCGCCGTATCAGGGCGGGGCGAGCGGCGCGCAGGGGGGCGGCCGGGAGGTGCGGTCGGAACCGGGCGCGGCGGGCGGGGACGGCGTCGGCGAGGTTGGATCCGGGGACGACGGGGGCGGACGGGCGGCACCGGCACCGCCGGCGTCTTCGACACCTGCGGGGGCCGTGCCGTTGCCGCGGTCGCATGCCGGCGGCTCGAAGCTCTTCGTCAGCTACCGCCGGGACAGTTGGCCGTTCACAGGGCGGCTGGTGGCGGACCTGCGGCGGCATGTGGCGGCGGAGGTCTTCATCGACTTCCAGGGGATCGACGAGGCGAACTTCGAGTCGGCGATCCTGCGCAACCTGCGCGAGAGCGACGGGGTGCTGCTGGTGCTGTCGGCGACGACGTTCGATCCGGCCCGGATCTTCCGGCCGGGCGACTGGGTGCGGCGGGAGGTGGCGGAGGCGCTGCGGCTGGGCAAGCCGATCGTGCTGGCGGGGATCGACGGGCGGGTGCCGCCGTCGCCGGTGGACCTGCCGGAGGAGATCCGGGCGATCACGAAGATGCAGGCGATCTCGTTCTACCCGGAGTTCTGGGACGCGGCGGTGCGGCGGCTGGGCGAGTTCGTGGTGCGGGTGGTGCCGGGGGCGGCGTGGGCGCCGGGCGCGGGCGGGAGCGCGCCGGGGGCGACGCCGCCGGGGACCGGGATCTCGACCGAAGCCTCGACCGGGGTCGGTGCGGCGATGGAGGTTTTGGGGGCGGCGGACCCGCTGCCGCCGGAAGCGGCGGCGGTCGTCATGAGCCCGGAGACGCTCGACGAGGCGCTGCGGCTGCTGGAGGACGAGCGCGACTTCGAGAAGGCGATCTTCTTGTTCCGCGAGCTGCAGGCGGGGGGCTTCTCGTCGCGCTACGCCCCGATCGACGAACTGCTTGCGACGGCCTTGCGCGAGCGGGCAGCGGAGGAGTATCGGCGCGAGGCGCGGGGCGAATACGCGATCGTCGCGTTGTTGGCACGCCGGAGGGTCTCGCTGCCGGCGGCGCGGGCGGCGTGGGTGCAGTTCTGCGAAGACTACGTCGACTTCGACGAGGATCCGGACGGGCTGGCGGAGAAGCTGGGGCGCGTCGGGTCGCCGGCGGAGGGCGGCGTGGTGGACGGGCCGAAGGCGACGCCGGAGCAGCAGGCGCTATTGGACGTGATGCTGGACGTCAGCCGTCCGCCGGCGGAGCGATCGGAGGCGGCGGACAAGCTGGCGGCGATCGGCGACCCGCGGCCGGGGGTGGGCTTGCGGGCGGACGGGCTGCCGGACGTCGCGTGGTGCGCGGTGCCGGCGGGGGCGTTCACGATGGGAGGGGAGG
>QEVT01000049.1:0-354 GCA_003576755.1 bacterium
GGTGGGCCATGGTAGGTTTCAATCCCCTCTCGATCGGGGCCTTCGTTGTGACGGAGGGGATGGGACGCCGACACTGGTCGGACGTACCATCGTTTCAATCCCCTCTCGATCGGGGCCTTCGTTGTGACGGTATGCGGAACTGGCACCTGCCAGGTCCTCCGTGAATGTTTCAATCCCCTCTCGATCGGGGCCTTCGTTGTGACCATCCCCGCCACCGATATCGAAGCGGCGCTGGACCTCTGGCGTTTCAATCCCCTCTCGATCGGGGCCTTCGTTGTGACCGTGTCCGCATCGTACCAAACGGAAAGGAACTTTCGTTTCAATCCCCTCTCGATCGGGGCCTTCGTTGTGACT
>QEVT01000049.1:370-24305 GCA_003576755.1 bacterium
CTTTCGTTTCAATCCCCTCTCGATCGGGGCCTTCGTTGTGACGAGGCGTCGTGCTGTGGTCGATTGCGGCCACAGCATGTTTCAATCCCCTCTCGATCGGGGCCTTCGTTGTGACCCGCCAGTGAGTACGGGATCGAACAGGAGGAATGGCAAGTTTCAATCCCCTCTCGATCGGGGCCTTCGTTGTGACACAAGCTGCTCGGGACTGTCGAACGCCATCCCGTCGGGTTTCAATCCCCTCTCGATCGGGGCCTTCGTTGTGACACGTGAAAAAGGTCACACGCGGGCTGCTCGCACTCGGCGTTCGTTTCAATCCCCTCTCGATCGGGGCCTTCGTTGTGACTCGAGATCAGGTCACAGCTGGAGAAGGGTCTGGTCACGTTTCAATCCCCTCTCGATCGGGGCCTTCGTTGTGACGGCACTTTGGTCAAACCCACCAGCACCGCCAAAATCGCCTGCATTTTGCGCCATGCTGGGCCGAAACACCACTCAGAGTGCCCATTGTGCCGCCGAAGGCCACGCTGGAGGCCGCGTTATGGGTTTCCGATATGGCCATTATCGAACCTCCCGACCAGCTTGAAAAAGTGACACCTTGGCGACACAGCGGTAAAATTTGCAGACTAAACCCTCGCCGACAGCGACATCCCGAATCTCGCCCTTTGCCGAACCGTGCTGCCGGGCAGATTCTACCGCGATTGTTTCGTAAGGGCAAGCGCATGCCGACCATGACCGAGTGCCTGAACGCATGTCCGCGGCGGGCCTTGCGGTCCATCGCACGGGCCCGCCGCGTGCCCCTTCGCTCCAGCCTGCTGAAGGCCGATATCATTGCCGCCCTTGCCCCAGGGCTGACCGACCCCGCAGCGTGCCGCCGCGCCATCTCCCAGCTACCCGCCGCCCACCGTGACCTGCTCGTCCTACTCCGCGAGTCCCGTGGCCGCTTGCCCACGTCGATGCTCGGCCAATCACCGCAACCTCCAGCATCCCCCGAGGCGCTCACCCGACTCGGGCTCGCCTTCGACATCGACGGCGCGCTCGTGGTTCCCGATGAGCTCCTCCAGCTTCTCCCGCGCACTACACAGCCTCGCAACCTCAGAATCGACCCTGTTCAAGTGCGCCGCGCCTCCGTCGTCATCCCCCCCATCTCGACAGACCCGCCACCAGCCACCGTTCCCCAGAGCGCATCCACCGACGCCGAAACCCCCTCGCCGGCGACGGAGCAAGCCGCGACGCTCCTGCCGCTGCCCGACACCAACGCCCCCATCCGCGACAGCCGCAGCACCGACGCCGACCGCGCACCCATTGCCAACCCGGCCGCTGCGAACCACGTCGCCCTCGACGCCATCGCCGCCATCCACGACGTCGCCGTGCTGCTCGCCCTCGTCCACAACCACGGCATCCGCGTCCGTACAGGACCCGTCGCGTGGTTGTCGCCCACACTGCTTAATATGTGGCGCGCCCGCAACTTGCGCCCATCCCGCCAGGTCCATCCGCCCAGCGAGCTTCACACCGCGCGGCGACGGTTCCTGCACTACCTCGCCGAGACCACTCCCGCGCCGCCCGTACACCATCCCGTACACCATCCGCCTCCACCAACCTCCCCCCCGACCCCCGCACGAGCGCCGCTCATCGCCGCCACCGGTCGGCGCGTCGACGTCACGCCTGCCGGCTTCCAGTGGCTCGACGCCGATCCCGACACCCAATACCGCACCCTCGTTGCCGCGCTCGCGGCGCCCGATCCCGCCCGCTGGGGCGCATTTCAACTCCCAGGACACACTCTCCCCGTGCATCCCGCGCACCTCGTCGCCGCCGTCCTCGCCCACCCCGTCATCCCGCGCCGCCGCGGTCCAGCGTACACCGCCATCGTGCACCACGTTCACCACGACCTCCGACAACACGGTGCTCCCAAGATCCCCCTGCGCACCCTTGGCCAGGCCATCCGCGCCTTTGCCGCCGGCCCCTTGAGGTGGCTCGGGCTGATGATCCCCCAGCCCGACCGCACCCTCGTCCGCGCCCCGTGGGCAGCCGAGTGGCCCGCAGTCCGTCCCCCACCGCTCCCGCGCACCTTCGCCGCATGGCGCATCGAGACCGACGGCGCCACCCCCATGGCCGCCATCCTGCACCTCAGCCTGTCACGCCGATATGCTCCCCACCCTTCCGAGCACTTCTGGGTCGAGGTGATGTCCGACGCCTCGCATGCTCGCCCATCGTCCGCCCGGCACCATCGTGCCGCCATCACCGCCGCCAGCTTCGCAGCCGCCCTGCATCACGGCCACAGCCTCCCCGCCCTCGCCGACCACCTCGCCCATGCCATCGGGCGCCCCCTGCATGCCGACGAACATCAGCACCTCGTCGCCTGGCACATCGCCGCCACACGCGCCGTCATCCACACCCTGCCCGTCCTCGAGACCACCGACGCCACCGTCATCGCCGCGCTCGCCCGGCGCCGGCCCGACCGCGCCCTCATCCGCCGTTCCCTCGGCCGCCACGCCGCCGTCGTCGATCCCGCGCGCCTGCCCGCGCTCGTCCGCACCCTCGCCAGCCACTTCGGCGCCCTCCCGCGCCAGGACCCCGCTCTCAGCGAGCCCCCCGATCCCGGCGACATCGGCCCCGGCGGCGCCGCCGCGCTGTGGCTCGCCGCCCGCGTCTACCAGTCCCTGGGCCAACTCGTGCGCCTGCCCGCCGCCATCCCGCAGCAAACGTTCGACGCGCTGGCCGCACGCATGACCCCCGCCGAAACGGCGCTCGCCAACGCCGCCGCCGAGTCCGTCACCGAGGCCGTCGCCGAGGCCATGGCCGGCTACCTCGCCTTCCCCGCCTCGCCCGCTCCGGCCACCGCCAACCCGGACAACGACGCCAAGCTCGCCACCATCGACGCCGCCCTCGCCGCCGGTGCCGACCTCGACATTACCTACTACACCGCCGGCCGCGACATCACCAGCCGCCGGCGCGTCGAGCCGTACCGCATCGAACGGCGCGGCAACGTGCCCTACCTCATCGCCTACTGCACCCGTGCCGGCGCCGAGCGCGTGTTCCGCATCGACCGCATCCGCACCATGGCCATTTGCGCCCCGGCCGAAGACGAGACACTGCCGCCGTTCTAGCGCCTGCCGCTGGTCCGCCACTCCCCGCCTGTGATATGCTGGCAAAGCACGCGGCCGACGCTACCAATCGACCCGAGAAAGGCACCCAGGTCATGCCCAACCCATCCGGCAAGGCATTCGTCGTCTACAGCCGCAGGCGGAGCGACGAAGTACAGCACCTCGTCGAAGCCCTCCACGAGCACGGCATCCCCACCTGGCAAGACATTAACGACCTTCAGGCCGAGCCAGCCGAACCAGCGATTCGCGCCCAACTCCACGGCGACGACTCGGCGTGCGCCATCCTGTGGCTGACCCCCGAAGTTGCGGGCTCCAGCTTCATAAGAGACATCGAGGCGCTCGAAGCCTTCCGATGCCAGCGCGACCATCCCGACGACTTCTTCGTCGTGCCCGTCGCCGCCGGCAGGTTGGACTACGACGCTGCCCAGCGGCTCTTCGACGGCAGCCCCGTCCCGGTGGACCTGCGCGCATGGAACATCCAGCGCGTCGCGGGCGACCCGATCGATGCCGGCGAGGCCGCACACGTCGCCCGCCGTGTGCTCACGCAGCGGCTGGGCACGCTGCACCGCCGGCTGCGGCCCGACGTCCCACTCACCGTCGGGCTGCACACGTTCCCCACCGGCGAGCGCCTGCCCGCCGACCTGCTGCTGGAGTGGGTTCACGCATTTGACCGTGGCCGTTTCGCAGACCCCGCCGTGTGGAAGGACCGCCTGTTGCCCGCGCTCGAAGCCATCTCGGCGACCGTCGCGCGCACGGCACCAGGCCGTGGCATCGCGGCCCAGGGCGGCGCCTCGCTCTCCAGCGCCACCGCGTTCGGCCGCGCATTCGCCAGCACGACCGGCACCGAGCTCCGGTGGCGCCAGGTGTTCCCGGACGGCGCACCGCAGCAGCTCTGGTCCCCCGGCGATCGGGCCGAGCCCGTCGAGGACTTTCGGATCCAGCTCGAAGATGCCGATCACGACAGCCGCGACCTGGCCGTGCTCGTCTCGATCGTGCAGAGCGTCGACGCCCCCTTCGATGCCCAGCGCCACATGCTGCCACCCTATCGCGGGATCATCCGCGCCGCCACCCCGACGCATCTCACCTCGCCCGGTCAGGCCGTGGCCGTGACCGAGGCCATCCGCGACGCCATCGTCGAGGCCAGGCGCCGCTACGGCATCGTCACCGCCGTTCACCTTTTCATGGTCGGGCCCGCCGGCCTGGCCGTCCTGCTCGGGCGCCGCCTGACCGCATTGGGCACGATCCACCTCTACGAGTTTGACCAGGCAACGGCGACATACGTTCCATCGGCAACGCTGAGCTAGCGGCGGCTCGCGGCGGCCGCCCGTACCGCCCATGCCGCCCGTACCGGCATCAGTCGCCCACCACGAACCGCCCGTTCCCGAACACCGCCGCCTTGCCGACATGCACCTGCTCGCCGGCGGCGAGCAGCGGCCGGAACATGGCCAAGTCGCCCTCATACGTCACCGTGTCCACCAGCCCGCCGAGGTGCATGTCCTGGTGCTGGCGCGTCGAGTAGCGCCGCTCGTCCACCCACAGCAGACTCGACTGCACGAGCCGCACCCGCTCGGCCGCCGCGATGACCCCGCGGAAGTCCACCTGCCAGTCGGCGCCGCAATGGCAGCTCGCCAGCGCCGACACCCGGCGCAGCAGCGCGCGCACGAGCATGTGGAACTCGAGCTCGGGCACCGGGCCGTCGGGGTCCCCCACGAACGCCTTGGCGTGCTTGATGCGCGTGGGGGTCAGGAACCGCAGCGTCAAGCGCTCCCGCGGCATCGTCTCCGCCCGCGCCACGATGGCGTCCGCATCGGCGATCACGCGCCGGTCCGCAGCCACCGGTCTGCCATCGCCAGCCCCGTCCCGCAACAGCGCCGCCTCGCGCCCCCAGAGGTTCATCGACAGCACCCGCGCCACGTCGAACCGCGCCCGCCGCACGCCGAGGCCCATCTCCCCCAGGTCGTCGAACGCCCGCACGTAGTGCGTCAGCTCACCGATCCCGCGCCCGACCAGCAGCATGTCGAACGACAGCGTCTCGCCCGGTGCGTACGCCGTCTGCGGCACGAGCGGCGGGTCGAACACCAGCGGCGTCGGCACGTCCGAGAGGTTGCGGAACACCCCCCCCGTCGGCGGCGGGCTGGTCTCGAACGCATAGCCGTAGGTGCACGCGTTGCCCATCCGGCACGGCGTGCACGCGTCCGGCGGCGGGCGCTGGCACGCCCGCGCCTTGAGCGCCACCCCGAACCCGCCGCGCAGGACGGCGCCCTTGTAGGCCGGCAGGTCCATCGGCTCGCGCGCGACGAGCTTGAAGCGGACGCGGGCGAGGGGGAAGGGGGTGGGGATGAGGGTTGGGCTCACACGTCGGATGCCGGGTTGTGAGTGGGTGAAACGACGCGCGCGAAGGAATCTGCTCCTGGATTGCGATTGAGCCAGCTCCAGCCTGCGCCAACAGACAACAGTGCGCAATGGCCATCTTCAATCAGAAGGGTTGTCACGGTGGCGAGCCGCTCTGACGTTGAGCCGCCAACATCCTACCAGCCACAACGCTGGCCAAAGGATCGTCGACGACACCAGATGAGAATCCGTCTGCCGACTGGCAATGGCTTCCAGGCGGAGAAGTCAGTTTTAATCCCCTTTGGACGGGGCCGATTGTGCTGCTATGCTTGCTATCGTCGTTGAGGACGGGCAGACCTCGCGACCCGACTAGCAATGGCATCCACCGAAGGAGTGAATGCGATGAAACTGACTGCTGGCTCGAAGGCCAAAACGGTCAGGAAGGGATCTCAGTGCTATGAGGTGCGTTCCCGCCGTTTCCGGCTTGACGTTCAGGCGATGGACTGGCCATGGCTGTACCGGCTTGTCTGGCTGATTATCCTAATCATGACCGTCGATGTCGTCGTCTTACCCGCGAACCTACTTGAACCGCACACGGGGTCGTATCCTGCGGTAACGTCTACTTCCACCTTCAATCACTAGTCGCTAGGTCAACGGGTCTGCCCGATCTTGAATAAGTGTAGCGGTAACGCTGCACATTGTCAACTACGAGATGTCGAGATCAGAGCCCGGGCCTCCACTGCGTTCCAGTGGAGGCCCTATCTTTCTAGGTCGTCCCATCTGCCTTGTCGTGACATAGCGCAGAACCTCACTTGGAAGAACGAGCCAGGTCTTGCCTCTCATGACCGCACGTAGCTTGCCGCGACGGATGGCTGTCCGGAGACTGCCGGGCCGGAGATTGCACTCAGGCAATTCAGATGCTTGTTGAAGTGTGATCCACTCAGTTGCATCCATGACTTCGGCACCACTGCTTCACTTCGGGTCCTGCAACCACGCCCACACATCCGCCTTCGACTCCTTCCACTGCCGGCTCGGCTGCCCGATGACCCGCTGCGCCGCCGCCCGCCGCGCCGCCTCGAGATCGCCCTTCTCGTCCATCCAGCGGCGCATCAGCGCCACGTGCCCGCCGTTTGCCTGCGCCTCGCGCAGCTCACGCTCGAGCGGGTCCATCGGCGCGGCCGGCGCATCCGCCGCCCGATCCCGCCCGCCGCCCGCGGCCGGCGCCGCCCTCACGGACGTCGTGGTCCCCGCCGCCCGTGCCGGCGTCGTGCCCGTCGCCATTGCCCCCGACCTGGTTTCCGACCGCGACCGCTGGACATCCGCCGGGTCAACCAGCGGCGCCAGCGCCAGCCCCGCCTTCTTGGCCTCGCTGAACTCGTTGCCGTTGCGCGGGTGCTCGATCATCATGTGCCGATGGTCGTCGTTCCGGTCGGCCGGGATCGGCGTCGCCAGCGCGACTAGCTGTGCGAGCTGGTCGCTGCCCGCCCAGCCGGGAACCTGGCGCTCCATCTCGGTCTCGAACGCCCGGCGGGCCGCGTCCAGGTCCACCGACCCACCGCCCACCGTCCTCAAGTCGACGCCGCCGAGCTCGATCCGCACCTTGCCATAACCCAGCGATCGAGCCATCCCCAGCCCGTGCCGGCACGCCGTTCGACCACCGAAGTCCAGGCACCACAGCAACGCGCCCAGCTCGAACGGCCGCAGGTTGTGCACCATGAGGTGCGTCTGGAACCGCGCTCCCGCCGCCAGCGGTCGCCACGTCGTGACCACATCTTCGTTGACCGACTGATCGCGCTTGCGCCGTGGCGGCTCAGGTGCCGGCAATATCACCTCACGCTGCACGTAGCGCTTCCATCCCCGCGCCCGTACCTGCTGCTCCATGTAGGTCTGATACGCCGGCGCCATCCGCCCGCTCTTCTGACTCACCTGCCGCGGCGCCGCCCCATACCGCTTCGGATCCGTCGACTGCTCGAGATAGTGCGGGTAGTAGCTCGCCCGCGGGCTGCCGAGCACCGTCGACACCGGAGGCAGCTCCTCGGCGCCCCCGACCTCCACCGCCGTCTCGAAGCTCGCGCGTCCCCTCAGCGTCCAGTCCTTCCCGACCCGCCCGAAGATCAGCTCCGCCAGGTCCAGCTTGGGGTCGCCCGGATCCACCGCCGCGAACGCCCCCGGCTGCGCGTGCGCCACCGCCGCCCTCGTCCCGTGGTCATAGGCAAGCCTGAACATCTGTGCTAGCCCCATCGCCCGAAGGCCGCCCCCCGGTTTCGTCAGGAAGAACACCGGCACCCGTTCGCCGCGCTGCAGCCTGTCGTGCCAGTACTTCCACTCCGTGTTCGGGTTGTCGTCCAACCGGTGCTGCTCGCCGCTGCCCTTGTGGACATGGCTGAAGGCTTGCCGCACCCGAAACGGCACCGTGATCGCCGGTCCTGCCGCGCCGTAGAAGAAGAAGTCGTGGTGCTTCGGGCTGTTCTTGCCCTCACGGCTGCCGTCCCAGTACGACGGCTGACCCGTGAACACCAGACGGCCCGCCGTCGCCCCCGGTGCCGGCGCGGCGCCCGCCGGCGCCAGCGTGCCCCGCTTCACGCGCCCGAAGTCCCCGAGCCGCGGCTCGTGACGCAGCCCGGCCGTTCCGTGCCGCGCCAGCACTTCGACCTGCGCCTGCGCATCCAGGCCCGCCGTCCCCTTGGCCCACGCACCGTACTTCTTGACCGCGCTCTGCTTGTCGCCCGGCCGAAAGTCCGCCGCCCCGTGTGCCCGCGCCACCGCCACGAGGTCCGCATAGTGCACCTTGGCATAGTGGCACGGCACGATCTCCCACGCCGGGCTGCCGTCCTCGCCGGCTTCGACGTCGTCGTACGACGCCCCGGCCTTGAGCTGCAGCCAGCCTGCCGCCACCATCGACACCGGATAGCGGCCCACGATGTCTGTGAAGTGCCTGGTGTACAGATCGCTGTTGTGCAGGTCGCGTACACCAAACGTGTGATCGTTGACACGGCTCAGCCGGCCGAAGCTCGCGATCTCCAGCACGTTGCGCAGCATGCCCTTGATCGACGTGCCCGGGATCGCCCGCGTCTCGCCGTCCGGCAGCGTGAAGAACCGTGTCTTGTCGCGGCTCCCCCGTGTGAAGATCGGCGACTCCGCAACGATGTCGAGCGTCAGCCGACCACTGATCCCGTCGCTGAACGGCACGTCGTGTCCCACCGCGGCCGCATCGAACAGCGCTACAGCCGGGCTGACCGGCACGAAGTTGTACGGCGCGCGCACCCGGTCCAGTGACATCATCCACCTCCACGCTGGTCGTTCACCACGGTCAACCCTGCCCGTCGTCCATGCCCGCAAGCCGCGCCGCCCACGGCCGCCACACCCGGCCGGCGTCGCCACCCGCCCCATCCCCGTCCGGCTCGTTGATCGCCTCCTCCCGCCAGGCCACCTCGTAGCGCAGCAGCCCGCCGCCGTCACACACCATCTCGTGCGCGAACAGCCAGTGCTCCGGAGGCCCGTCCACCACCCGTCGCAGCGTCGTCGCCGCCCAGCGCGGCCCGACGTGGCGCACGTGCAGGCTCACGTCGCCCGCGACCAGCTCGGCCCACAGCACCGTGCCTTCCGGAAGCGACCGGGCGTCGTCCACCACGATCACCGCATCGCCCCCGTCAGGGCGCTCGGGGCGCGACACCCAGCAGACCCAGCCCTTGCCGCCGAAGGCCCGCATGCGCCCGAGCACCGCGTCAGCCGAGCCGAGCTCCTCCGGTCCGCCACCCTCCACCCGCAGCGTGCCACGCCCGAGCAACGTCACCCCGCGCGCCGCCGCGGCCGGCCCCGCCTCATCCAGCAGCTTCTCCACCCAGCTCACGCCGCACCTCCTGCACCCGCCGCATCCGCAAGCGCATCACCGCTCTGCCAGCCCTCCGCCTCCCACGCCACGCGGCCTTCGAACCACCCGTGTCCCCGGCCGCTGCCCGCGCCGATCTGCAGCCGCCCTGCAGCCAGGTCGTCCAGCGCAGCCACCAGCGCCCGGCGCGCCTCCGGGGCCACCTCCGCGGCGCCGCGCACCAGCACCCGGACCAGCACACGGCCCTGGCCTCCGGCCGTGCCATCGCCAGTGCCGCCATCCGCCGCCAGCTTCCAAAGCGGCGTCTCCGCGAACAGGTGCCCGTCGAGCGGGCCCGACGTGAACCGGTCGAGGCTGACGTGGTTCACCACCGTGCTCGGCGGCGCCGCCGGCAGCACCACATCGTCGATGATCACCCGTCCCGCCGACAACCGCGCGTCGCCCGCCGTGCCCGACCTCGTGTCCACATGCCCGAAGAGGTCGTGCAGCAGCGTCGCCACCCGCTCCTCGGCGCCTTGGCGGGCCGCGTCGTCGGGGGCATCCGCGAAGACGCCCATCGCCGCCCGCACGTGGAACCCCACCCGATGCCGCAGCGCGCCCTTGATCCCCGTCGCCGGGAGCACCACGTCCCGGTCCGTCGGGTCGAACGTTCCACGGTCCCCGTTCCACCGCACCGCCGCCTCGCGATAGGGCAGCAGGTCCACCGCACCGTCGTCGGCACCCTCCTCCGCCGCGCCCGGCGCGGGCGAGCCGCCGCCCATCATCCAGAAGCCCCGCGGCGCCACCGACAGCCTTGCCACGGCCACATCGGCCGCCGTTGGGGCGTCTACCCCGACGACGGCCAACACGCCGTCGGGCACCGCCGCGCCCAAGTCGACCGGCAGCTTCGCGAAGGCCGCGAAGTCCTCGTCGTCCATAAGGTCGAATCGCCGGCGCCGCACCGTTCCCCCGACGACTTCGAACCGCCCCATTCCGCGCCGCGTCTTGCCGCCGAGCCGGGTCGCCGGGTCGGCGAGGATCGCCAACACACGGTCCATGACCTCCGTCGGCAGGTCCTCGGCCACGATCTCGAACGTGAAACGATGGCCCCGGACCACGACGCTCTCGTCGAACAGCCCGCGCCCGGTGCTGTCCGCAGCACCCCGGGCGTCGAGACGAACGTGCTGCCTCACGACCGGGTCGCGCGCATGGCGCAGCACAGGATCGTCCACCAGGATGCCCGGCGCAACCCGCCCCGTCACCGGCCGGTTTCCGGCGTCGTGGATGGCGCCCCACGAGACCACCAGACGGCTGCGGATGCGCGGCCGAGCCGATGCCGCAGCGCTGCCGCCGTCCGCACCGCCCGCGGCGGATGACTCGAGGCCGTCCCCCCCGCCCGATCTGGCGCCGGCACTCTCGTCACGATCCCGACCGACCATCGCGGTGCCGAACACGTCTGTCGCGGACTGACCGGCGACCTGTCCGCCCTCCGTCGTGGCACGCCAGCGCTCCCGGATCACCCCCGCCAACGACGCGCCCGGCAGCGCCGGCAGCCCGTTGGCGTCGAGGACGAACAGGCTGTCGACGATGTCGTCGGCAGCCCCGGCCCCGATCGTCAGCGGGCTGAGCAGCTCGATCGTCACCCGCGCCACGTCGACCGTGCGCGGTCCCCACGCGGCCGATGTGTCTGCCGCAGGCGTCGAGGTGCCAGGCGCTGTCCGAGCGGGCACCGCAGACTCCGTGCCGGTTTGGCCGACGGAGGTCGTGTTCGATGCGCTCATCGTTCCTCCCCCAAACCGCGTGCCTTCATCACCCGCGGCATGCGCAACGCCAGGATCTGCACCGCGCGCAGGACCAGGCGGTCGTCGCCGGTACCCCCATCGCCTCTCGTTGCCGACAATTGGCCGAAGAGCACGTCGCGCGGTGACTTCCCTCGGTAGCTCCGGCCCCACTTGCGTCCCCGCACGCCGGCGACCAGCAGACCGTCCATCCCCTTCGCCCGCGGCCGTCGCTTGGCGTCGCCATCGGCCTCGCCATGCGCGGCAGCGGCTGCATCCGCGGCGGCTGCGTAGCCCGACCCGAAGAGCCGCGTCATCAGCCCCTCGAGCGTCGTCGCCCGTGCGGCCTCGTCGCGCACCAGCGCCCATTGCGAGCGCGTGATGCCGCCCGCGGCGGGAATGTGTTCGTCGTATGCCTTGGACCACGCCATCGCATGTGCCGATGCCTCGCGCAGCGCGAGCTGCTCGTCCCGGGCCGCCGCCAGCCACGTCACCAACGGATCGTCCGGCGGAGACGGCGCTGTTGCCGGGGCGCTGTCGCCGTCCGATGCCGGCGGCGCCTCGAACTCCGGCGGCGACGTCATCAGGAACGGCGGGTTCACCCACACCTGGCCGAGCCCCGATTCGCGGTGAGCGCCGACGCCGCCCGCCAGCGCTTTCGCCACTTCCGCGACATCGACCCGTGCGCCGTGCGGCACCGTGAACACCAGCGTGCTGCCTTGGACGATCACCTGTCGCTCGGCGTCAGGACGCCGCCGGTGCGCGTTGAAGGGGGCGTAACGGCGGGTGTCGACAAACGATCGGCCGGCATCCAGCACCCAATCCGCCGGCAAGCCGAAGTGCTCGGCGCGCGGCGTCAGCGTGGGTTGACCGGAAACCGGGTCGAGCACGAGGAGGTCGGTGTGGCAGTACAGGACAACGTCTGCGCTCGAAGCCGTCGGGGCGGGCGGTCGCCAGTCGGCGTCGTTCTTCACCTTCAACGTCGCCGACCCGAACTCGGCCGACCGCGACCGGCCGACCTGCACGCGGCCACTCGTCAGCGCCTGGATCACCGCGGCGTCGACCGCCGCGTCGACGTCGTCGTCGATGTCGACCCGCAAACCGAACTGGCTACCGGCCCGGATCACCTGGTAGGCGAACAGGTGCTGGTCGCGCGCCACGCCCCCGTGGGTGGCGGTCTTGGGGATCACCGCCTGTCGGCCCTCGACCCGCGCACCGCTGCGCGACAGGAACGCTGCTTTGAACTGGGTCGGCTGGGGCGGGCGAGCGCACCGGGGATCCGCCATGTTACAGATCCCGCTCGGGTTGCGCAGCGGGCTGATCACGGCGTGCTTGGTGCTGGCCCATATGTGCTTCTCGTCGGTGCCCTTGTCGCGTTGGAAGCAGCGGGGCATCGGCATCGCCGGCCGGCCATCCTCGGTCAGCGGAAACGCCGGCAAGCACCGGACACGGCCGCTGTGGAATATCGTCCATGTGGCTTGGCTGCCTGGCGTGTAGAGCGCGCGCGCCAGCGCCCCGTGGAACACGGCCCCGGGCAACCACATGAGGCTCCGATGCCCCCCCGCCGTGCCGCTGTGCTGCGAGATCACGGCGTCCTCTTCCAGCGTGACCACGAACGACAGGTGTCTCACCGTTGCCCTCCTTCCCGGTCCAGCGACCACGTGCATGCGCCCAGGCCGCGGGTGCGCCCCTTGCCGAGGCGGCGGATCAGCGGCAACACGTTGGCCGCCAGCAGGTCGATCCATGCAGGATCGTCCGGTCCGTCGATGCACGCGTGCAGCGTGACCGGCACCGTCACCTCGACGACGCGCAGGGTGTTGGCCAGCGCCACGCCTTGCTCCAACGCCGTCGACGACACCGTCCGGTACAGCTGCGCGATCGTGGCGTCGTCGGGGAGTGCCGCTCCAGCCCATGCCTCCCAGCGTCGTTGGTCATCGCGCGAGGCGCCCAGCCGGGCGCTGCTCACGCGCAGGCTCCCGCCATCGGTGGTGTATCGGTGCAGGGTCTGCTCCGCCGCGAAGCTGGTGTCCGTCCCGTCTTCTTCCGGCTCCGGCAACGGTGAGCCGAACCACGCTCGGACGGAGCCTCGGGGACATCGGCCCAGCGCTTCGGCGGTCACGGCGGCGTCGCGCAGGAGGCCCTTGACCGTGCGGCCGGGCAGATAGGGCAATCCACCAGGCGTGCGCACCACCGCCGCGTCGGCCCCGTGGCCATCGCCGCGGCCGCTCCCTGCGTGCCAATAGCCGTGCAGCTCAATGGTCAGCCGTGCCGAGGTCGTCATCGCTTGGTGCTCCGCTTCGTGACCGGCAGCAGGTCCAGCACGTCGGCCAGTGCCGTGGACGTGCGCCCATATGCATCCTCACCCCACCCGCCGCTGTCGAGATCGAGGTGGAGCGCTCGCATCTTCGTCTCGAACGCCTCCCACGCATCCCGCGAGCGCGGGCCGCGCACGGGATCGACCATGACCTCGCGGAGCCGCAGCAGTCGATCCTTCGCCAAATCGCTTCGGCCAGCCGCCATGTGCTGTACGACATCGTTGATCGCCGAACGCGGCACCTTGACGGACGTGCTTCCGCGCTCATCGTCGTGTGATGCCGTGCGGTCGTCGCCGGCGCGCTCGCCGTCGTCGGCCACCGTTTCCGCCAAGGCTCGGAGACCCGCAATGGTCGGCGCCGGCGGGTGGGACGTCGAGGCGCGGCGGAGGAAAGGTCCGCGGGTCAAGACGTACTCCTCGGGAGTGGTGAGCTGGGCTTCGAGGACGTCGGTCCCGTATTTGTCGGTGACCGTGTCCGTGACGCGATGGAAGTGCATGGCCGACCTCATGCCTAGCTTCGCGTGTCGAAGGGTATCTTTCGTGAAGTCGCACAGCGAATGCGCGAGGTCGTACGCCAGGTGGAACGGGTAGTTTTGATGCACGAACGCGATGCCCGCACAAGCCGTGAGGTACGGTGGCGGCGGGCTGTCCGGCCGATCGGGTTCGCGAGGGACGGTGACCATCCCGGTGGTCTCGCGCTCGAACACCTCGAGGTACTTCTCGACGAACACCAGCGCCAGGTCGGAGCGCAACACGAACGTCATGTCGTCGCCCCCGACGACCACGGGACGCCCCGGGAACACCTGGCCGTCACGGCGTCCGGGGGGGTATTGGGCGGCGTCCAGGGCCGCCGTGATGGCGTCGCCGACGGCCTGTTCGGTGGCGTGCTTCAGCGCGTCCGAGAATCGCGTGAGCTCGGCGATCATCGTCGTGCGGTCACGGGCTGCGGCGGTCACGCCCCGAAGGATGCCCCCGATGCCGTTGCCGTCGGCGTGGACGACCGCGACGTAGCGCGCGTTGAGGTCGTCGATGTCGTCCATAAAGCGCAGCCCGGCCAACGACGAGTGCATGACGATTCGATCGCACAGTCGGTCGCCGTTCGGCCCACCCGCAGCGGTGACGCTCGCGGCGGCGGCAGCATCGAACAGCGTCTCGCGCCGGCGCTCGACCTGGCTGCGGGCGACCGTTCGAATCCCGTCGCCGATCGCCACGGCCGGCAGCCCCGATCGCGGGGCGCGGGTGACGATGGGCCCGGCTTCCGGGAGGTCGATGTGGAGCCGCGACCGATCCGCCGTCAGTTGACCGGTCAACGCGTCTATCACGCTGGCCGGCGCCACCGCCTCCAGGTCGACGATGGCCTGGACGACCTGCAGCCCCGGCGCATGCTGGGCGACGACCATTGGCCAGTGCGCGTGGAAGTCGTCCGCGGCGTCCCGGCTGTCGAAGGTCGCGGTGCCGCCGCCCGCAGCGGCGTAGCGATACTCGCCGTGCCCTTGTGCTTCGACGGCCCGCTTGAATAGTCCAGCAAGTTCCTCGACGATCGCGCTCGCCCCTTTGATCTCCCGCAAACGGTCCGACGCGAGCACATACCGTTGGATGGACTTGGCTTCGTAGCGGTAGAGATAGCGGGCTTGGTTTGACACGGGTGCTCCTCTGGTATCCGGCCGGGCTGGCGTAGCCCGCGATGCGTGAAGCGCGTCGACCTGCGGATTGCGCTCAGAGCGTTTCGCTCAAGCTGCGTCGCCTGACACACATCGCCTTGGATGCCGTGGAAGGGGGGAAGACACCAAACGGGGTTGGAAGGTCGTGGTGAACGTTGTGCTGCAGGACATCACCACCCGACGATGTGGTGCCGGCAGCGGCAGACGATTCCGTGGCATGGCGGCTCCTTCGCTCGGTGCGAACGCTGACGTGGATGAGCTGCTGGAATCGAAGTAGAAACGCAGTGCGACCGGGTCAGCCGCACTGACCGATCGCATTCGTGTTCATGCGTGAAGGATAGCGAGGCCGGATGGATTGTCAAGGAACATCCTGCTCATGTGAAACCCGTCACACCGCCTCCGCGACTACACCATCGACCACCCACCCCGAGGCCTGAACATGCACCAAATCCGCATGCCATCGACGGACGTCGCTCCGACGCAGCGATAGCCGCACCGTTCGTAGAACGCGCGGCTGGACGGGTTCTCGGTGTCGAGCCACACGCCGATCGACGCCGGCTGCGCGTCCGACCATGCCTCGACGGCCTCGAGCAGCGCGCGGCCGTGCCCGAGCCGCTGGGCCGCCGGGTCCACGCCCAGCACGCCGAGGTGCACGTGCGGCCCGCGCGGGCGGTATTGGTCGGCGTGGGCCGAGTAACGCTCCAGGCGCACCGTGGCTTCCGGGCCGATCACCGCCGCGAGATCGTCGTAGACCGCCCGCAGGCTGTCGGGCCACGGCACGTCCTCGAGCGCCGTCACGCCGGCGACGGCCTCGAGCCGCTCGCCCGCGAAGCTGCCGAAGAGCGGCCAGTCGAGCTGGAGACGGACCTCGCACGAGAAGCGGAAGAGCGCCTGCGCGCCTCGTTCCATCGGTGCGGGCGACGCGGACATGATCCAGCGCAGCATCGGGTCGGCGGCGAAGGCGCGCGCGAGCACGCCTACGGCTTCAGGCAGATGGGCGCGGGCGAGCGGCGCGACGCGCGCGGTCGCCGAGTCAAGCTGGCTCATGGGGCGGCTGCGGCGCGGTTCACCTGCTGGCCGTTCTCCGACTGTTCTACAGGAATCGGGAGTGGGTTGCGCCACGAGGTCGCGGCTGTCGCCCGCCGGCGATTGTACGCGACGAGACAGAGGCTGCAAGCGGCGCGCTTGCGCTCACGGAGCACCACGTACGGCCTGAACGGACGGTCGTGGGCGCATTCGACCGAGCGGAACAACCGTCGGCGGCGTCCGCAGCCGCTGGGCCGACGGCTGTGCGCGTGCCAGGCGTCCCGAGTGGGATCTAACCCGGCCGAACCGAGTCGTGTCTTCGGCTTCAAGTCACTTCGTCGCGGCACCCGAGTCGCCACGGCCGGTGCCGACGGACCCCAGAAAGGACATCCAAGTGTATCGACAGCCAACCCCTCCACGCCGATCCACGGGCACTGCTTCGGCCGCCCTGCGCGCCGCTGGTCTTGCGGCGGCGTGTGCCCTCGTCCTGGCCACTGGGCCGGCTGGCACACCGGCGGCCCACGCCCAAAACCATCCACCGATCTCCGAGCTGGCGCTGACGAATGGTGCCCCGCTCGTGATCACCAACACCGGCGACCAGCCGGTGAAGGCGACGATCGTCGGCTGGCACGGCGCGGACCCGGCCCCGGTGAGCGTCGAGTCCACCGGACCCATCGCGGCCGGTGCCCAAGCGAGCTACGCGCCAGGCGCATGGACGGGCGCACCTGCCATCGATCGCATCGCCGTGTACAGCTTCAACACCAAGACGCTGCGCGACGCGGGCATCGACTTGGAGCCCGCCGACGACCTTGTGGCCGACCGGATGCTCGAGGTCCTGTTCTTCAGCGTGCAGCGCGACGCCGTCGAACACGACGCGTTCAGAAGCGCCTACGTTGCCGGGACGGTCTATCGCGACGTCGACCAGAGCAAGGCCTGGGGCAGCCCGCTGCAGGTGCAAGGCGCGTGGGTCGCAGGCAGCCCGTCCCCCCTCAAGGTCGACCGTGCGCTGACCCTCAGCGTGCCGCCGGCGGTGCTCAACGCGGCGGTCGCCAAGCCGGAGGCGATCAGCGGGTACCGGCAACCGGCCAACCCGAACATCGCGGTAGGCCCCATGAACCCGCTCCGCACATGCCTGACGCTGGTGGACAGCGGCAAGCCATGGCACCCGCTGTTCAACGGGCTCGTGTTCAAGGCGGGCTGCCCGTAGCCGGGCGACGCGGCGGCAAGCTCCCGGCGCCCGCGATCGCCGGCGATCGCGGGCGCCGGGGGCGGCCGACGCACGACGGAAGGCCGCTGGAGAAGCGACGACGGTGTGGCTGGCAGTCGGGAATCGGCTGATGTCGAGACCGACTGCGTTGGCGGGGATGGCATGCCAGTGGTGCAGCGGCGCTGTTTCGGCTGGGCAGGGCAAGGTCCTTAGCCTCTGGCGTGCGGGCGAGTTCGATGTGCTCGTGACAGAGGCCATCCCTGACGGCGTGACAGAACGTTCGTTCCGTTTCGGCGCTGAGGCTGCCCGGGCGGCGGGTGGCAGATCCTGGGAGCGCCGGCTTCCAGCCGGCAATCCTCGAAGCGTACGGGCGCATCCTGCGATCGCCACGGCTTGTCCGCGTCCATGGCATGACTGCGGCGGAGATCACCGACGACATGGAGAGCTTTCGCCAGCATGCGCTGTTGGTCGAGCCAAAGGAGCCGCTGGCGGTGGTGCGGCGAGACCCAGACGACGACAAGTTCTTCGAGTGCGCCGTTGCCGGCGGTGCCGCATACATTGTGTCGCGGGACGACATGGTGCTGGCGGTTGGGGATTATCGGTGGATTCGCAGCCTCTCGCCCGAGGCGTTTCTGGCGGTTGTCGGAGTGGCATGGCGGCTCACGAGCGCATCGACGATCGACGTGACACCGAGACGCCGGCATCGTCCGCTCACGATCAACGCTTCGACCCTGTCCGCCGGGCAGGCGCGGTTCGACCGCCTGATCGCGCAGAGCGATGCCGCCACGCCACCCCCGTGACTTCCCGTTCATCCTCGCGACTGAATTCCCCGTACTCCGTCCACGCCAACCCGCCCTTCCCGTTGCCTCGCCCGGCAGCCCACTGGCGCGCGTCAGCTTTCGGAAGTACAATCTGCCCGTTGCGCCCATTGCGCCCGCTGGCCCGGCGCGAACCCGTCCCCGGACACCGTGCGTCCCCAGTGCGCACCGCCCCGAGGGCAGTCCGCCAACCGGCGCGAGCCGCCCGACGCCAGACAAGGAGAGATGTCATGTTCGACAGGAATGCCCACCGCCGCGCCATCCCGCGCCCGAGCCCCCGCCGCCTCCTCGCCGCCGCCGGCGCGTCCGCCGCCGTCCTCGGCATCGCCGTCGGGTGGCTCGCCGCCCGGCCCGCGCCGCCCGCCCACGCCCAGCAGCGCCCCGTCGTCAACGATGCCGCCTGCGCCGGAAGCGTCACCGCCACCCTCACCGCCGGCACCGTGTCGATCTGCGACGACGTCGGCGTCGCCATCCGCGTCGAGCCCGAGTGCCCCGTGTGCCCCGACGGCGTCAAGATCGTGTTCGTCCACATCGACGCCCCCCAAAACGCATGGCAGGCCCGCGAGTCCACCCGCGCCCTCGACGAGGCCGCCCGCCTCGTGCCCCCCGGCGCGACCCTCAACGGCGCCGTCATCCTCTACAACAACCAGGGCGCCAACGTGCTCGTGCGCATGACCGACGACATCAACCGCGTCCGGTCCGCCCTCACCCGTGCCAGCAACACCTACAACCCGCGCGGCCGCGCCGTCAAGGCGGCAGGGCTGGCCGTCCAGGAGCTCCGCCGCGACCGCGACCGCAGCCGCACCCCGTGCGAGTTCGTCGTGTTCTTCGCCTACACCAAGAGCCACTACCAGGACCAGCGCCAGGAGCTCGAAGAAGCCGCGCGCATCGTGCTCAAGGAAGACGTCACCTTCATGGTCGGCTGCCCCATCAGCCCTGGCGCGTGGTACTGCCGCGGTCCCGAGCCCGAGATGCCGCGCTCGCCCCGCTGGTACACCATGTTCGACGAAGCCAAGCTGACGGGCATGGTGCGCGAAGAGATGCGCGACTACGGCAAGGGCGTCAAGGTGCGCGAGATGTCCGTCACCCAGCGCCTGCCCGCCGGCCTCGCGCTCCTCCAGGGCTCCGCCAGCCTCACCCCGACCCTCGCCACCGAGTCCGACGGCACGTCGCTGCTCACGTGGACGTGGACCGGCCCCGACGCCACCACCGCGCAGACCGTCACCTACCGCGTCGACCCCGGCGCCCTCGGGCCGCACGCCATCCAGGGCGAGCTGACCGTCACCGACAACACCTACCGCAAGCACGTCGCGCCCGTGCCCGAGCTGCGCCTCGACGTCATCGACCTGTGCCCGACCGCCACGCCCACCCCCGTGCCGACCGACACGCCGGACGTGCCGCCCACGCCGACGTCGACGGCGACCCACACGCCCACCCGCACCCCCACCGCCACGCCGACCGACACCCCGCCGCCGACCGCCACGCCCACCCAGGCCGTCTACCGGATCTACCTGCCGATGCTGAGCTGGGAGAAGTTCGTGTGCGTGCCCGAGTCGGTGTACACCGACGCCGTCGTGGTCCTCGACATGTCCACGAGCATGTACCGCACCACCCGCGGCGGCCGGACCAAGCACGAGGCCGCCATCGAGGCCGCGCGCCAGTTCGTCGATCAGTTCAGCCTCGCGCCGGATGCCCGCGGCCACCACGACCAGCTCGGCGTGGTCGGCTTCAACGCCACCGCGTGGACCGCGTCGCCCCTGACCACCGAGCGCGGCGCCATCGAGGCAGCACTCGAAAGCATGACGCAGCGCATCGACCAGGGAACGCGCCTCGACCTCGCCTTCCAGGAAGGCCAGGCCGTCCTCGCCCGAGGCCCGCGCATGGCCGGCAACCGACCCGTGATCGTGCTGCTCACCGACGGCCTTCCGAACCAGGTGCCGTTCGCGCCGGGCGGGCGCCAGGAAGACACCGTGCTGACTGCCGCGCGCGCCGCCAAGGACGCCGGCGCCCGGGTCTTCGCCATCGGCCTCGGCGAAGAAGACGACGTCTTGCGCGACCTGTTGCGCGAGGCGGCCTCCAGCCCATCGGACTACTACTTCGCGCCCGACGGCGAAGACCTCGCGGGCATCTACCGCCAGATCGCCAGCCGCATCACGGAATGCCCCGAGTAGGGGCAGGCTTCAAACCTGCCCCCCCAACGCCCGGCCCGACACCCGCCGGCACCCGCCGTGCCTTCTCCCCCTCCCCCAGCCTGTTTCGGGGGAGGGGGCCGGGGGGAGGGGGCCGGACGCGGGCAAGGCCCCGGGCGGTGGGGGCCGGCCACCCGCCGCCCTAATCCGGCAACCCCAACACCCAGATCGCCTTGTCGCGGCTCTCGACGAACGCCACCCGCCGGCCGTCCGGCGACACCGTCCAGTCGCCGTTGGCGATCTTGAACGGCATCGTCGCCGGGTCCGTCAGCCGCCGCGTCGCCAGCGTCGCCACGTCGACCTCGACCAGCGCGTGCGACACGCCGTCGCCGCCTTGCGGCACCACCAGCAGCCGGCCGTCGTCGCGCCAGCGGTACGCCCCGAAGAGCGCCTTGTCGATCCGCTTCGGCGCGCCGCCGCCCGTGGCCGCGACCCACATCCCCGTGTCCGACGGATCATCGTGCCGCGCGACATAATACGCCACCCAGCCGCCGCCCGGCGACGGCAGCTCGCCGCGTAGGTTCGGCGCGCGGGCGATCTCGCGTCGCGCGCCGTCGTCGACCCGCAGCGCCCACAAGACGTCGTCCAGCGCATCCAGCCGGTCCCGGCCGCGCAGGAGCAGGGTGCCCGCGTCGATCCACGTCATGAGCGAGCCCCGCGGCAGCGCGGCGACCTCGCGCGCCCCCGACCCGTCGATCCCGGCCACCCAGACCCGCGTCGTTCGCCGCTCGAACTCCGTGTTCGGCGGGCTCACCTGCCACGCGATCCGCTCGCCGCCCGGCGCGATCGCGATCGGGCGCCCGGCGGCCGGTAGGTCCCAGCGCGCGCCGTCCTCGATCCGCTCCAGCGTCGTCCGGTCGCCCGCGATCTCGATCCGGTAGCGCATGTCCGGGCTGAAGTAGCCGATCTCATCGGTCACCAACGCCGGCGGCGCGCCCGGCGCCTCGGCGTCTACCGTCCACACGCCCACCGGCTGGTCCGGCGCCGGCCGGTCGATGAACTGCACCCGCCGGCCGTCCGCCGACCAGTACGGCAGCGTGCAGCAGCCCGGCGCCGTCACGCGCGTCAACGTCGCCGCCCCCGCTGGATCTTCCGGGGCCGATCCCGTGTCGTCGTCGGCGTCGGGGGGTGCGCCGTCCGCCGTCCCCGCAAGGCGCTGCGCCGTGCCGCTTGCGTCGCCCGGCGCACCCCCCGGCGTGTCCGCAGGCGCGTCCACGCCGCCGTCCTCGCCGCCGCCGTCAACGGCCGCCGCGATCGTCGCCGCCGGCGTCCCGACCGCGGCGGGCGCCGCGCGGTCCGCCCCCGCCGGCGCGTCCGCCGCGCCACCGCCGTCGCCGCAGGCCGCCGCGAGCAGCCCCAGGCCGAGGATCCAACGGTATCTCATCATGCCGCCATCCTTTCCGCCGTCGCCCCCCGTCACCGCGAGTCCGGCGGCCACGGGCGCGCGAAGTCGTTGAGCAGTGGGCCGCCGATCACCGACTCCGGCTGGTCGTCGAGGTGCTGCCACTTGCGGGGGTCGTCGAGGTCGCGCTGGAACGCCCGGCCGAACGGGCCGATCAGCGCCAGGCTGTCCCAGTCCGCCTCGACCAGCACGACCGGGTTGTACTTGCGGACGTGCCGCAGGTCGCGGATCTCGTAGTGCAGGTGCGGGCGCCCGTTGCACGTGCCGGCCGGGTCGCCGCTCAACGCCACCACCTGCCCGCGCGCCACGACGTCCCCCGGCCGCCAGTCCGGCCGCTCCAGGAGGTGCCCGTAGAACGTCGCGTAGCCCAGGTCCGGATGGTCGACCATGAGGTTGTGCGGCGCCGACCCGAAGCTCATCGCGTCCGACGCGAAGACCACGCCGTCGGCCGACGCCACGACCTCCGTGCCGCACGGCGCCGAGAGGTCCACCCCGAAGTGGATCCCCTGCCCGGCACCGTACGTCGTCCGCCGCTGGCGGTAGGCCCCCGTCGTGTTGCCATAGGGCTGGCCCATCAGCCACGTGTCCGGCCCCGGCGGGCTGGCGAACGGCATGACGAACGGCCGCGCCGCCTGTGCCTCCGCCGCCGGCGCGGCGAGGCGCCCGAGGCCGTCGCCGCCGCCGACACCGTCGCCCCGACCCCCGCCCGGCCCCGGTATCCAGACCATCCCCAGCAGCACGGCGGCGACGGCCGCCGCGCCCCGGCGTGCGAAGTCGAACATGTGGCCCAACCTCCTGCGCTTGCCGATGCGGTCGCGCGCCCTCGCGCGGCCTTCAGCATAGGCGAGGCGTGGGCCCCGGGCAACAGGAGGTTGCGCCTGGGGCCGCCTTCCAGACGTTCGCCCTGCGTCCGGGCAAAGGGCGGAAGCGACCGGCCGCTAGCGCACCACGCGCCGCGCCACGTGCCGGCCCTCGTGGCGTTCGACCTCGACCCGGCGGATCAGGCCCAGATCCACCACGCTGAGCCCGCTCACCGGGTTGCGGAGGTCTACCGACCACGTCCCGTCGTCGTCGACGAACGCCGCCAGGCGGTTGGGCGGATCGCCGGCGCCCACGTGGACGACCACGTCGAGCACCGCGTCCGCCGGGCCCGTGCCCGCCACCGTGCCGGCCGCGAGGTCGAGCGCGGCCGCGATCGACGGCACGTCGAGCCGCGCCTCCGGACCACCCGGCTCGGCCGCGACGCCGATCACCTCGCCCGCCGCCAGCGGCGGCCCGTCCGCGGCGAACGTCGCCGTGAAGCGACCCGCCGCGTCGACCTCCGCCGATGCCTCGGCCACGCGCGCGCCGCCGGCCGCCCGGCGACGCACGACCACGCGCGTCCCCGGCTCGGCCAGGCCCGTCACCGTGCGCGCGTCCAGGGCCACGTCGAGGGCGGGCTGCGGGAACCGCCGGCGCAGGTTGTGCCCCGAAGGCAGCATCGCGTACACCTCGACGTCGCGGTCGGGTTCGAGCGCCGCCTCGTTGGGCACGATCGCAAAGGCGCCGTCCGGTCCGGCCGTGGCGCCGACATCCGCGATCGGGTTCTCGGGCCACGCCAGACCGACCGACTGCCCCGGCGCCGCACGGCCCGTGATCGGCCCGCCGTCCGGCGCGGCCGCCGCAGAGAGCGGCGCCACGTCCACCGTCACCGTTTCGCCGTCGAGGTCGGCGACGATCCGGTCTCCCGCCGCCACCGGCACCGGCGCCCCTGCGGGGTCGCGCAGCACCACCGCCGCGTTGCCCGACCACGGCCCCCCGCCCGCGCCGGCCGCGACGGCGCGGCCCCCGCGCTCGAGCGACAGCGCCGCGCGGATCTCCCAGAGCGTCTGCACCTCGACCAGCGCCGATCCCGGCTGGATGTACAGCATGGGGATCTGCCGGCACAGGTAGAGCTGGTCGTCGCCCGCCAGGTGGGCCGTGATGTAGAAGTGCGACGCCGGGCGCAGCGGCACGGCCGGCGTCACCGACCACGCCCCGTCCGCCCCCACCACCGTGGCCGGCGTGTCGGTCTCGCCGGGGTGCCACGGGTTCCACAGCACGATGTCGAGCTTGGCGCCCGGCGGCCCCGTGCCCGACAGCCGGTTGGCCGCCAGGTCCCAGCCGCCCGTCAGGGCGGCCACCACCAGGCTGCGCGCGTCGGCGCCGTCGTCGACGGTCAGCGTGTCGCCGGCCGCCGGCCGCACCCGCCGGCCGTCGGGCGCATGCACCCAGCCGCCGAACCGGCCGTCGTCGTCGGTCCGCGCCCGCCCGACGCCGCGCAC
>QEVT01000427.1 GCA_003576755.1 bacterium
GCGGCCAGGCGGCTGTCGCCGTCCGGCGCGGCGCGGGCCAGCGCCTGCCGGACCGCGTCGGCCGCGCGCCCCAGCGGCACCACGACGCGCGCCGTGTCGTCGTAGGTCACGAGGGCCACGTCGACGCCATCCCCGCCGGCGGCCAGGCCGTCGACCAGCCCGAGCACCGCCTCGCGCGCGCGCTGCAGCGCGCTGCTGGTGGCGATCGAAAAGCCCATCGATCGCGACACGTCGAGCACCACGACGACCTGCGTGCGGCCGTGGCGCCCCGGACAGCGCCCGTCGACCCGCAGCCGGACCTCGACCGACCCGCCGAGAGCGACGCGTGGGGGGGCGGCGGCCTTGTCCGGCCGGGCGATGCAGCCCGGCGCCGCGGGCGGCGGGGCGGCCGGCGCCGGGGCGGCCTCGAAGACCCATACGCCGGCGGCGACGATCACGGTGCCGGCCTCGGCGCCGATCGGTTCGGGGGCGCCCGCCGGCGCCCGCCGCGCGAAGTTGACGTAGACGCGGCCGTCGACGTCGACGGCGATGTCGAGCGCCTCGGCATCGCCGTCGGGCATCGGCCAGGCCGCGACCAGCGTCCCATCGGGCCGGTAGCGCAGGCCCCAGCCGCCCCGTCCCAGCACGAACACGTCGCCCGACGGCCCCACGGCGACGGCCCGCGGGCCGTCGTGCAAGGGCCACTCGCCGCGGTCGGCGCCGTCGAGGTCGCGCACGGCCACGCGGGCGCGGCCGGCGTCCGCCAGATAGACCCGGCCATGGCGCGCGTCGAGCGCCAGGTCGACCGGGACCGCGCCGGGCGCGCCCGTCGGCCAGCGGTCGGTCAGCCGGCCCTGGCGGTCGAACCCGAGCACCTCGCCGGCGCCGGTGTCGAGCACCGCGACCCGGCCGCCGTCGGCCGCCACGGCGGCGAGGTATGCGGGCCGGTCGAGGTCGTCGATGAGCGCCGCCGGCGCCACGGTCCAGGCCGGCAGGCCGTCGTCCGGGCGGCGCTGCACGGTCTCGGGATCGACGGCGTACAGGTCCGGCCCGTCGAGCGCGACGTCGCGCGCGGCCCAGCCGTCGAGGCCGGTGCACAGCCCGAGCTGCGACACGAGGTGGCTCCCGCCGGCCCGATCGGCGCCGACGCCCGCACGCGCCCACCGCTGCACCGTTTGGATCTGCCGCAGGAACGGCCGCGCCCGCACCACCGGCGGGTCGTGCGCGCGGTCGGCGTCGTACCGGCCGAGCAGCACCGCGACCGCGTCGGATGCGGCGACGCGCAACGGGTGCCGGGGGCCGTCGAGCTCGGGCTGGTCGAGCGCGCCGGCGATCCGCCCCACCACCGGCCGCGCCGTGGGGTCGTCGAACACGAGCACGCCCTGGGCGTAGCAGTGCGCCACTCCGGCCAGCAGCCGCCCGTCGCCGGGCACGTCGAGGTGGAGGATGGTGCTCGAGAGCGACCCGGCGTAGGCCACCGGCCCCGTGAAGATCGGCCCTGGCTGGCGCAGCGCGAAGACCTCGACGTGCCGGGCGACGAACACCCCCGCCCGGCCGACGGCGATGTCCTCCGCGTCGTTGAACACAACCGTCTCGCGCAGCCGGTGGTCGGGGGCGAAGACCAACACGCCCTCGACGGGATCACCGGTGGCGGCGGCGGTGTCGGCGACCGATGCCGCCAGCGACGGGCGCGGCGTGGCCGTCGGGTCGGGCCCCGGCGACACGAACGTCGCCGGGACGCGGTTGACGACGTACAGCGTCCCGTCGGCCGCCACGTCGAGGCTGTCGGGAAAGGTCATCTCGGGCGGGCTGATCGACGCCGCCAGCCCGCCGGTCGCGTCGAGCACGTCGACGGCGCGCAGCGGCGCCCGTGGGTCGGGGGTCGGCGGCGGAAAGCCCGGTCGGCTGACGCCCGCGACCGGCACGACGCGCGACAGGTAGACGCGGCCGTCGGCGCCGACGGCGACGTCGCGGTAGGCATAGGGTGCGGGGGCGAGGATCTCGACCCGGTCGACAAGCCGGCCGGCCGGGTCGATCCGGTCGACCCGGGTGCGGTACGTGCGCCCGGTATCACCGGCGGCGAGGCTGGTGGCGAGCACGTGGAGCGTCCCGTCGAACCCGACGTCGAGCCGCTGGACGATCCACGGGTCGTCCGGCCCCGCCGCGCCCGGCACGTCCCACACCGCCTGCGGCGCCCCGTCGGGCGCGAGCACGTGGACCGCCTTCTGGCGGCTGTCGAGGACGTAGATCGGGCTGCGCGGGTCGTTCGGCCGCGAGCTGATGTCCGCCACGGTCCCGAAGTGCCCCGCCCGGCGCGTCCACGGCACGTCGCTCCACGTGTCGGCATGGCGGTAGACCATGCCGGCCGCGGGCTGGGCGGCCGGCTGGGCGATCGGACGCACGCCGGCGCGCGCGCCGGCCGGCGGGGCGGCCGCCG
>QEVT01000050.1 GCA_003576755.1 bacterium
GGCCGGGGGCCGGCACGGGGCCGCTCGGACGAGCGCGGACCGCAGCGCCGCGGCGGCGGCCGCGGGGGGCGCGCGCGCGAGGATCGGGCACGGCAGACCGAGCTCCGCTTTCGGCACTTCGGCACCGTCAAGTGGTTCGACCGCGACAAGGGGTACGGCTTCATCGCCCAAGACGAAGGCGGCGAGGTGTTCGTCCACATGTCGGCGGTCATCGGCGGTGCGGTCGAGGGCCTGTTGCTCGAGGGTCAGCCGGTGGAGTACGAGGTCGAGCGCACGCCGCGCGGGCTTCAGGCGGTCGACGTCGTCGCGCTGGCCTGATCGGCCGCGGTGGGCGAGGCTTGCGTGCCTGCTTCCGGCGCCTGCACGGCCACGAGATCGCGCAACGCGTGTGGCAGCGTGCTGATCCGTCCCTGGCACAGGCAAACGTGCCGCGTCATGCCGTTGGCGACCTGCCGCGGGTGATCGGTGTCGGTCACGATCTCGTACACGAAGCGCACGCTGCGGCTGCGGACATCCGCCAGGCCGGTGCGCACCACGAGCGCGTCGTCGAAGCGGGCGGCCGCGACATAACGAAGGTGCAGCTCGACCACGGGCAGGCTGTAGCCTTGCGCCTCGAGATCGGCATAGCGGACGCCGGCGGCGCGCAGCCACTCGACGCGTCCGACCTCGAGCCACGGGACGTAGCTCGAGTGATGCGCGATGCCTTGCGCATCGGTCTCGGCGTATCGGACGCGGAGCCGCGCCTCGTGAACGACGGTCGACAGGGGCATGGCGCTCAGGGTACCATGCCGGCGGGAGCCTGCCAAACGCGGTGAGCCGTGCGCGGGGCGACCCGGGCAGGGGGCCGCAGCCGGCCGGTCGCGGCTGCCCCCGCCGCCCGATCACGCAAGGCGCGGGCGCCGGTCCGGCCCGGGCAGGTCGATCTCGTCGGCCTGCCACACCCATTCGCCGTCGATCATGGTCGCCAGCACGCGCAACGTCCCGAGCTCGGCGGCCGGAACGCCGAACGGGTCGCGATCGAGGACGACCAAGTCGGCGCACTTGCCGGGCGCCAGGCTTCCGACCTCGTGCTCGGCGCCACCGGCCCAGGCGGCGCCGAGCGTGTAGCCCGTCAGCGCTGCCGCCAGCGACACGGCCTGGCCGGCACGCCAACCCCCCGCCGGCCGGCCCGCCGGGTCCTGGCGGGTCACCGCGGCGTGCAGGCCGGCGATCGGGCTCAGCGTCTCGATCGGGGCGTCGGAGCCGAACGCCAGGTGTGCGCCGGCGGCGGCCAGCGAGCGCCACGCGTAGGCGTGTGCCGCACGGTCACCCCAGTAGGCGTCGGCCACGCTCATGTCGGCCGTGGCGTGCACGGGCTGCATCGAAGCCACGACGCCGAGGTGGGCGAAGCGGCCGTGGTCGACCGGGTCGACGATCTGGCAGTGCTCGATGCGCTGACGCAAACCGCGTGCCGCCGGCCGCAGCCGACGCACGCGCTCGAACCCGTCGAGCGCCTTGCGGTTGGCGGCGTCGCCGATCGCGTGCACCGCGGTGGCGAGCCCGGCGGCGGCGGCGCGATCCACCCAATCGCAGAAGTCCTCGAACGCCATGGTCGCGAGGCCGCGGTTCGATGGCTGGCCCGCGTAAGGTGCGAGCATGTCGGCCGTCTGCGAGCCGAGCGTCCCGTCGAGAAACAGCTTGAGCCCGCCGATCCGGAGCCACGCGTCGCCGGCGCCGCTGCGCCAGCCACGGGCGAGCATCGTGTCGAACGCGTCGGTCAGGCCGTACCACACGACCCGCAGCCCGAGGCGGCCGGCGTGCCGGAGCGCGACGAGGTCGTCGTAGAAGTCCACGCCGCGAAAGCCCATCTCGTGCACGCCGGTGAGCCCCACGCGCCAGGCGTCTCGCCACGCGGCCACGATGGCTGCGCGTCGTTCCGCCGGGCTGGGCTCCGGCACCACGCGCCGGGCAAGGTCGATCGCCCTCTCGAGGAGGATGCCGGTGGGCTCACCGTCGGCATCGCGCACGATCGCCCCGCCTTCGGGATCGGGCGTGAGGGCGGTGATGCCCGCGGCGTCCAACGCCGGTCCGTTCAGCCACGCGGCGTGGCCGTCCTTGCGGGTCAGCATCGCCGGCCGGTCGGCGCAAACGGCGTCGAGATCGCGGCGATCAGGCCAACGCCCCCACCGGCTGTGATCCCAGCCGCGGCCGATCACCCAGCCCTCGCGCGAGCCGCGCGCGGCGGCGTCCGCGACCGCGGCCAAGACCTCGGGGAGCGACTGCGTTGCGTCGAGTCCCAGGCGCCGGCGCATCAGGGCCAGGTTCGGCCAATGGAGGTGGGCGTCGATCAGGCCGGGCAGGACGGTTCGCCCGCCGAGGTCGACGGCGGTCGCGCCGGTGCCGGCCGCGGCGGTGCAGGTCGCACCCGATCCGACGGCCACGATGCGCCCGCCGCGCACGGCCATCGCCTCGGCGACCGGCGGGTGGCCGTTGGTCACGATTCGCGCACCGTGCAGCACGAACGCACCGGACGCGCCGGCGGCGTCGGGGGTCACCGGCGACCGACCCTCTCGCGATCGGGCGGGTGTCGAAGCGCGCCCACGGCTTCCTCGGCGCGGGTGTCAGCCCGTCGGGCCGACGTTGGCCGGTTCGTCGTCGGCGTCCAGCGCGTCGCCGACGACGTCGGGGGCCTTCCACGCCTCGATCCGCTCCTGAACGTCGTCGAGCAAGGCGAGCACGAGGTGGGCGTCCCAGACCGTGCCGTGTCGGTCCGTCCACGACGGTTGTTCGTCGTTCGTGCCCCGGATGAACGCCGTGGTCCGATCGCGCCACAGCGCCAGCGTCGCGGTCATGTCGGCGTCGGCGGCGTCTTGCGGCGCTTCTTCGAGGATCCGCTGGATGAGGCGCCGTTCGGCCCGCCAGCGTTCTCGGAACTGCCGGCCGAGCGTGCCGGCCTTGCTCCCGAGCGGTCCCTCGGGGATGTCGAGCAAGCCGTTGAGGGTGACGACCCGCTGTTCGAGGATGGATCGTTCGTTCATCGGAAGGTGCGGCTCCTTAGCCAGCCGTCGCGGTGGCGATGCGCGCCGGGGCGTACGCGCCGTGGGCGTATCGCGCGAGGAAGTCGCGCCGAAAGCCCCCGAACGTGCCGGACTCGAGCGCAGCGCGGATCCGACGCAGGAGGTCGAGCGTGAAGTGGACGTTGTGGAGGGTCAAGAGGTGCGGGCCGAGCATCTCGCCGGCCATGAACAGGTGGCGGATCGCCCCACGGCTGAACCGCTGGCACGCATAGCATCCGCAGGCGGGGTCGAGCGGGCGGAGATCGGCGACGTGGCTCGCATTGCGCAGGTTGATCCGTCCGTCCATGGTCAGCGCGGCGGCGGTGCGGGCCACCCGCGTGGGCATGACGCAGTCGAACGTGTCGATCCCTCGCGCGACGCCCTCGACGATGTCCTCGGGATGCCCGACGCCGAGCAGGTGGCGCGGTGCGTGCGGCGGCAGGTGCGGCACCGCGGCCTCGACCGCCGCCAACATCTCGGGCTTGCTCTCGCCGACGCTGACGCCGCCGATGGCGTAGGCCGGGAACCCGAGCTGCGCCGTCGACCGTGCGCTCTCTGCCCGCAGGTCGGCATACACCGATCCCTGCACGATGCCGTAGAGCCACTGGTCCGGACGCGTGTGGGATCGGCGGGCGCGCTCGGCCCAGCGCAGCGTCACGCGCATGTCGTGGGCGGCCCGGGCACGGGGCGCGGGGTGGCCGGTGCACACGTCCAACGGCATGACCAAGTCCGCCCCCAGGGTCTGCTGGAGCGCGACCACGGACTCCGGAGTGAAGCGGTGCATGCTGCCGTCCACGTGCGACTTGAACGTCACGCCGTCGTCGTCGACCCGGCTTGCACCTTGCAGGCTGAAGATCTGGAACCCGCCGGAGTCGGTCATCAGCGGTCCATCCCAGCCGCTGAGCGCGTGCAGCCCGCCGAGGGCCGCGACGGTGTCCGCGCCCGGTCGCATGGCCAGGTGGTAGGCGTTGGCCATGACGACTTCGACGCCGAGGCCGAGCAGGTCGCGCGGCGCCAGGGCCTTGACGGCGCCCTGCGTGCCGACCGGGGCGAACGCCGGGGTGGCGATGGGGCCGTGCGGCGTGTAGAGCACGCCGCGCCGGGCCAAGCTGGCGCCGTCCCTGGCGACGACGTCGAAGCGGAGTCCCCCCATGCCTTTATTTTAGCATAACCCCGCGGCTTCCCGCGCCGGCGCGGTGCTATGCTTTACGGCATGGCGTTCATCCGAATCCAAGACGTCGGCAAGTCGTTCGAGACGGCGGCGGGCAAGTTCTTCGCCTTGCGGGATGTGTGCCTGTCGATCGAGGGCGGGGAGTTCGTGGCGATCGTCGGCAAGTCGGGCAGCGGCAAGAGCACGCTCCTCAACCTCGTCGCCGGGATCGACCGGCCGACGCAAGGCACCGTCGACGTCGGCACGACGGCGGTCCATCGCCTGACCGAGAACCAGCTGGCCGCCTGGCGTGGCAAGAACGTCGGCGTGGTGTTCCAGTTCTTCCAGCTCATGCCGACGCTGACGGCGATCGAGAACGTGATGCTGCCGATGGACTTCCGCGGGGTGTGGCCGCCGCGCGAGCGGCTGGACCGCGCGCGGCGATTGCTGGCGGACGTCGCGCTCGGCGACCAGGCGGCCAAGCTCCCGGCCGAGCTGTCCGGCGGCGAGCAGCAACGGGTGGCCATCGCCCGCGCCCTGGCCAACGACCCGCCGCTGATCGTGGCCGACGAGCCCACGGGGAACCTGGATTCGCGAACGGCGGACGCGGTGTTCGCCTTGTTCACCGACCTCGTCCGCCACGGCAAGACCATCGTCTTCGTCACGCACGACCGCGACCTCGCGTCGCGGGCGAGCCGCCTCATCACGCTGTCGGACGGTCGGATCGTCGACGACACGGGCGGCGCGGGGCGCGTGCCCGTCGGGGCCGGGCCGCCGGCCGCCGTGCCCGTTCCTTCCGCGGCGGCCGCGGCCAGGGTCGACGACGGTGGGGGGCCGCCGTGATGCCGCTGCCGCCCCGTTGGCGCAAGGTGTGGCGCGACCTGTGGTTGCATCGATCGCGCACGGTCCTGGTCGTCGTGTCGATCGCGGTCGGGGTCTTCGCGGTCGGGGTCGTCGCCGGCACCCGGCAGATCCTGGCGCGCGAGCTCGAAGCCTCTTTCGCGTCGATCAACCCGGCCAGCGCCACGCTGCAGACCCTCGCGCCGTTTGGCTCCGACTTGGTGCGGTCCGTCGCGGCGATGCCTGCCGTCGCCGAAGCCGAGGGCCGTCGTACGGTCTACGTGCGCCTCGAGACGGCCCCGGGTGTCTGGACCAATGTCCAGCTGATCGCCATCCCGGACTTCCGGGCCATCACGCTCGACCGCGTGCTGCCGGTGACCGGCGCGTGGCCGCCCCCGGAGCGCGGTGTGCTGATCGAGCGCTCCGCGATCGGCCTCGTCCAGCACGCGGTCGGCGACGACGTGGTGATCAAGACGCCGAGCGGCCGTCGGAAGACCATGCGGCTCGCCGGCCTCGCCTTCGACGCCTACGCCCTGCCTTACACGTTGGACGGCGTGGCCTTCGGCTACATCACCTACGACACCCTGGCCTGGCTGGGCGAACCCCGCGACTACAACGAGCTGCACCTGACGGTGGCCGAGAACCGCCACGATCGCGACCACATCACCGACGTCGTCGAGCAGGTCCGCGACAAGGTGGAGCGCGACGGCCGGGCCATCTTCTTCATGACCATCCCCGAGCCCGGGAAGCACCCGCTGGACAGCACCATCCAGGGCATGCTGCTGCTCCTGGGCGTCATGGGAGCCCTGGCCCTCGGCCTCAGCGGCTTTCTGGTGACCAACACGGTGGCGGCGCTCTTGGCCCAGGAGACGTGGCAGATCGGGGTGATGAAGGCGATCGGCGCGCAGCGCCAGCAGATCGCAGGCATGTATGCTGGCATGGTCGCGGCCTACGGCGCGTTGGCGCTTGTGGTGGCCGTGCCGACGGGCATCCTCGGCACCCGTGCGTTCACGCAGCTCATGGCAGGCTACCTCAACCTCACCGTGTCCGACGCCCGCGTTCCCCCGGCCGTGCTCGCGCTGCAAGTCGGCATCGCGTTGGTGGTTCCCCTGGTGGCGGCCGCGGTGCCGATCGTCGCCGGCACGCGGATCAGCGTGCGCGAGGCCATCGCCGCCTACGGCCTCGGCACCGGGCGCTTCGGCACCCACCGGCTCGATCGGTGGGTCGAACGCGTCCGCGGCCTGTCGCGCCCGACCCTGCTCTCGCTGCGCAACACCTTCCGGCGCAAGGCGCGCCTGACGTTGACGCTGGCGACGCTGACGATGGCCGGGGCGATGTTCATCGCCACCTTCAGCGTAAACGCCTCGTTGACGCGCACGCTCGACGGGATGCTCGAGCTCTGGCAATGGGACATCGCCGCTCAGTTCAGCCAGTCGTACCGCGTCGAGCGTCTGCGCAACGCCGCGTTGTCGGTGCCGGGCGTCGTGGCCGCCGAGGGCTGGAGCTACACCACGGCGCGCCACACCAGCGCCACCGGCGGGGGCGGCAGCAGCCTGCTCTCGTTCTCGGTGCCGTTGATCGTCTTCGCGCCGCCGGCCGAGAGCCGCCTGATCAAGCCGCCGCTGATCCGCGGGCGGTGGTTGGTCCCGCAAGACGAGCAGGCCATCGTCGTCACCACGGGTGTGCTGGACGACCAGGCGGGTCTCGACGTCGGTGGACGGCTCGCCCTGCGCATCGGCGGGCGGGACACGACCTGGACGGTGGTCGGGGTCACCCAGGGGATCGGACCGATGCCGTTCGTCTACGCGAACTACCCGTACTTCAGCGCGCTCGTGCGCGAGGCCGGGCGCGCCCAGTGGCTGGCGGTGGTCACCGACCGTCACGATCCCGAAGCGCTCGGCGGCATCGCCGAGCAGCTCGAGGCCGAGCTCGAGCAGGCGGGGCTGCGGGTCGGGCTGATCGCCGAGATCCACCAGGAGCGCGCCGAGGTGGCGGCGATCTTCGAGGGCATCCTCGCGCTCCTGCTCGTCATGGTCGGGCTGCTCGCCGTGGTGGGCGGGCTTGGCCTCGCCGGCACCATGAGCCTCAACGTGATCGAGCGCACGCGCGAGATCGGCGTCATGCGAGCCATCGGCGCATCCGACCTGGCGCTCCTGCGCATCTTCGTGACCGAAGGCATGCTCATCGGCTTCCTGAGCTGGGCGCTCGCGCTCGTGGTCTCGGTGCCGCTCAGCATCGCGATCACCCGGGCGCTCGGAGGCGCGCTGCTCGGCAGCGCGCTCAAGACCGTCTTCTCGCCGGTCGGCGCGGCGGCCTGGCTCGGCATCGTGCTCGTGGTGGCGGCGCTGGCCAGCGTGCTCCCGGCGCGCAGCGCCACGCGCGTCAGCGTACGGTCGGTGTTGGCCTATGAGTGACCGACGGCGGCGCGCCCCATCGGCCGCATCCGTGACGGAGGTGTTCCTGTGAACGGTAGGTGGATGTCGGTGATCGCGGTGGTCGGGTTGGCGGCTGCCGGCGCCTACGCGCTGGCGCGCGAGCGCGGCTGGCTGGCGGCTGGCGGGGCGGCATCACCGACCGCTACCCCGCTGCCCGCGGTGTTGGCCGATCGCGTGGTCGTGGCCGATGCGCGCGTGGTGCCGGTGCGCAGCGCCGCGCTCAGCTTCGCGGTGGGCGGCACCGTGCGCGCGGTCGATGCCCAGGAGGGCGACCGCGTCGAGGCGGGCGACGTGTTGGTCAAGCTCGACAGCGCCCGCCAGGCCGCCGCGGTGCTCCAGGCCGAGGCGGACCTCGTGGCCGCCGAGGCCGGCCTGCGCAAGGTTGCGCGCGGGGCCGACGCCGAGTCGGTCGCGGCGGCCGCGGCCGCCGTCGACGTGGCGCGCGCCGACGTGTCGGCGGCCGATGCCCGGATCGCCAGCGCGCAGGCCAACCTCGCGCGCGTCGTGTCGGGCTCGTCGAACGACGCCGATGTCGGCGAGCGGCAGGTCGCGCTCGCCAAGGACGCGTTGTGGGGCGCACAGGCCCAGCGCGACACGCTCTGCGGGCGGGTCGAAGACGGCTTCGCCGACCAGGCGGATTGCGACGGCGCCCGGGCCAGGGTGGCGCAGGCCGAGGAGCAGGTCGGCATCGCCGAGCTCGAGCTCGCGCGCATCAAGGCGGGCGGTCGTGCCGAGGACGTGGCCGCGGCGCGGGCGCAGGTCCGCGAGGCCGAGAGCGCGCGGGCGGCCGCGGCCGCGCGTGTCGAGCAGGCCGAAGCCGAGCTGGCCCGTGTCCGCCGCGGGGCCGACGAAGCCGACGTGTCGGCCGCGCGCGCGCAGGTGGACCAGGCCAGCGCCCGGCTGGAGCAAGCGCGCGTCGCCCTCGACGATCAAGTGCTCCGTGCGCCGTTCGCCGGCCTCTTGGGTGCCGTCGACGTGCGCCGGGGCGAGGTGGTGGCGCCGGGCGCTCCAGTGCTCCAGATCGGCGACACGTCGGCGTGGCAGGTCGAGACCCAGGATCTGACCGAGCTCGACATCGTCGACGTGGCGGTCGACGCGCCGGTGGACATCGCCTTCGATGCCATCGAAGGGCTCGTGCTGCCCGGCCGGGTCGCGCGCATCAGGATGTTCGGCGAGAACCGCTTGGGCGACATCACCTATCGGGTGACCATCGTCCCGGGGCGATCGGACGCACGGCTGCGCTGGAACATGACGGCGCAGGTTCAGATCAAGCCGATGGCGCCGGACTCGGTCACGCCGTGACGGCAGGTCGGGGCGCGGCCATCGGCCCCTGCGCGCGGAGGATGACCGACTCCAGCGTCTTGGGCGCGGGCGGCTCGCCGCGTGCCAGCACGTCGTAGAGCGCCTGCATCTCGACCATCGGCTGCACGCCCAGGCGGTCCGCCAAGATCGACCGACAGTGCTCGTATTGTCGAATGGCCAGCTGTGCCTGGCCGGTCTGGACGTACATCCGCATGATCTCGAAGTGCACGTCCTCCCGGCAGGGGTCCATCGCGACGATCCGGGTCGCGAAGTGCAGTCCCACCCGTCGCAGGTCGTGACGGCACGTGTAGACCAGTGCGTGCGTGAGCACGTCGAGGCACAGAAAGCGCAGGCGATCGCGCTCGGCGACGGCCCAGGCGGCGCCGTAGCCGCGGAGCAGGTCGGTGGCGTGGAGCTTGGTGGTGGCCTCGGCCGCCTCGACGTCGTCGAGCGACAGCATGTCGATGGGCTTGGCCAGAAGCGCTTCCGCGCACAGCTCGAACTCCACGGTGTCCATCCAACAGGTCGCGTGCGGGTTGATGCCGACCTCGCCGCCCAGCGACACGGCGATGTAGGTGCCGCGTAGGGCGGGCTCGGGCTCCAACACGGCGCGCAGCTTGCGCAGCTGGAGGTTGACGTCGGCGATGGTGACCGGGGCATGGCCCGTGGCCGGAACGGCCAGCTCGGCAAGGGATTGGCGCGTGAAGTGCCGATCGCGATGCAGCAGCATGAACGCCAGGATCATGCGGCAGCTGGGGTCCAGCGCCAGCTCGCGGTCGTCGTGAAACGCCGTGAGGTCGTCCCCGAAGAGCCGAACGGTCAACACGCGCGGTACTCTCTCCCTGTACTCTCGCCGTGGTGCGGCGGATCATGTGTCGGGTGTCGAGGGCGTCGGCGCCGCCAAGCCGTCATCCCTGCCGTGCGACGGCCTGCCCACACCGTGCAACCGTGTCGCGCCGATCGTGGACGATCGGCATCGGTGCCTGTGGTTTGCGTTTCGCGCACACTCGAATAGCATTCTGCTGGTTCATACGGTGCGATGCTGCCCGGCGCCGGGTGCCGCAAGGCTGGGCCACTTGACGCGCGCCGACAGAACCGGATACCGACGGCTGCCATGGCACTGCCATCGATAGGGTTTACAGCATAGCCATCGGCTCTCCCGGTTTCATCCCGGGATGCCACCTCCACCGCGCTGCTTGCCGCGCGGCATGGGTATCCTGGTGGTGGCCGGAAATGGTGACGGAGGTCCAACCGATGTTGCGAATCCGTTTGTTCGGACCCGTGCAGGCCAGCCAGAGCGGTGTGGCGCTGCCCATGCCGGACCGCCATGACGTGATCCGCTTGCTGGCGTACCTCTTGCTTTACCGCGACCGCCCCCTTGCGCGCAAGACCGTGGCGTTCGTGTTGTGGCCGGACGGCAGCGAGTCGAGCGCACGCGCCCAGCTCAGCCGCACGCTCTACCGCCTTCAGCACGAGTTCCTCCCGCCGGCCGCCGGCCGCGGCGACGGGCCGTGGCTGAAGGCGTCGACGTCGGAGCTGCAGTGGTCTGGCGACCGGCCGTCGTGGCTCGACATCCAGGAGTTCCAGGAACGGTGCGACCGCGGGATGGGCGTGGGCGACGGCCACGCGCTCCGCAGCGCCGTGGAGGACCTCGAACGGGCGCGACGCCTCTACCGCGGCGAGCTCCTGCAGGACTATGCCGACGAGTGGATCGAGGCCGAGCGCAAGGCTTTCGCCAGCCGGTACGAACGGTTGCTCGAGCGCCTGGCGCAGCTCTATGTGCTGGATGACCAGGCCGACCGGGCCGTCGACGTGTGCCGACAGCTGCTGGCGCGTGACCCGCTGCGCGAGTCCGCCTACCGCATCGCGATGTATGCCCACATGGTCAAGGGCGAACGATCGGCAGCGCTGCGCCAGTTCGTCGAATGCGAGGCGGTGCTGCGCCGTGAGCTCGACGTCCTGCCGGAGCCGGCCACCGCCGAGCTCGCGCGATCGATCCGTGCCGGCGACGCGCTCGAGACGTTGACCGACCTGGTCTTCGATCCGCGGCTGACGGTGCGCGGCGGCCCGGCCGGCGACCCGCCGCGTTCCGCCCCCGCGGACCGCGAACGCCTGGGATCGTTCGGGCGTGTTCCCGAGACGCCGACGCGCTTCGTCGGCCGGGCTGACACCGTGCAGGCCATCGAGCAGCAGGTCCACGACCAGCGGCTGGTCACCCTCACTGGTCCCGGGGGCTGCGGCAAGACCCGCCTCGCGATCGAGGTGGCGCGCCGCTGCCGAGCGTCGATGGATGCGGTCTGCTGGGTGGACCTGGCATCGGTGGCGGGGGCCGACGACGCCGTCCACACCGTGGCTTCGGCCGTCGACGCGGCGAGCAGCGGTGCCGCGGTGAGCGCAGCATCCATCGCCGCCCGCCTGGCCAAGTCGCGCGCGCTGCTGGTCCTCGACAATTGCGAGCACGTGCTCAACGCCTGCGCCGCGCTCTCGGCCCGGTTGCTGGCCGCCTGCCCCGAGCTGCGCCTGCTGGTGACCAGCCGCGAGCGCCTGAACCTGTCGGCCGAGGTCGTGTGGCCGGTCGCGCCGCTGACGTTGCCCCAGTGGGACGCCGGCGCGTGGCAATCGCCGGCCAGCGCCGAAAGCGTCGACCTCTTCGTCGACCGGCTCACGCGGCGCGACCCGCAACGCGTGCTGTCGGCGGACGACCTGCAGACCGTGGCGAAGATCTGCGCGCGGACCGACGGCCTGCCGCTGGCCATCGAGCTGGCGGCCGGCCAGGCGGTCTACTTGAGCTTGGCCGAGACGGCGGCGTTGCTCGACCGCGGCCTCGACGCGCTGGCGGGCACGGAGCGCGACACGCCGAGCCGCCATTCGACCTTGCGCCGGACGATCGACTGGAGCCATCGGCAGCTGACGCCGAGCGAGCGCGCGCTGTTCCGGAGGTTGTCGATCTTCGCGGGCGGCGCGACGTGGCAGGCGATCGACACCGTTTGCCGCCCGGCAGCGGACCGGGGCGACGCGCCGGCCGCACCGGACGCCCGCTTCGACGTGTTGCGCTCGCTGATCGACAAGTCGCTCGTCTTGACGGAGCGCGTTCCCGGCTTGCCGACGCGGTATCGAATGCTGGACCTCGTGCGCCGCTACGCGGCCGAGCATCTCGAGGCGAGCGGCGAGGGCGCATCCATCGCGGCCCGGCACGCCCGGCACTTTGCCGACGTGGCCGACGCGCTCGGCGCGCGGTTGCGCGGGGCGGACTCGGCGTCGGCGCTTGCGGAATGGGACGTGGAGCACCCGAACTGCCTCGCTGCCCTCCGGGCTGCGCAGTCCATCGGCGACGTCCTGGTGGCGTTGCGCCTGACCGTTGCGCTGTGGCCCTACTGGGCCTCCCGCGGCTTCATCGCCGAAGGTCGACGCCACGTCGAGCAGTCCCTCGGGCTCGACGGTGGCGAGGCGCACGTCGGGGTCTACGCGCAGGCCTTGAACGGTGCGGGAAGCTTGGCCTTCCTGCTCGGAGACTACCCGGCGGCCCGGCGGTACTACGAGGCCTGCCTCGACTTCGAACGCCGCATCGGCGACCCCCGCCGCCTGGCGACGGTGCTGACCAACCTGTCGCTGGTGCTGCGCCGCCAGAGCGAGTTCGACGCGGCGCGCGCGCTGTGCGAAGAGAGCCTCGTGCTGCAGCGCGCGATCGGCGACCCCGGCGCGATCGCCGCGACGCTGTCGGCGCTCGGCAACGTGTGCTTCCGGCAAGGGCGGTTCGCAGAGGCCGGCGGCTTCTTCCACGAGAGCCTGCGCCTCCGCCGCGAGCAGGGGGACGCCGCCGACGTGTCGGCCGCGCTGCACAACGTCGGGCTGGCGTTTGCGGCCCAGGGGCGTTATGCCGACGCCTGCCACTACGTCGAGCAGAGCGTGGCGATCAGCCGCGACCTCGCGGACGAGTCGGGCCTGGCGCCCTCGCAGAACCTGCTCGGGGGCGTGCTCTACCGCCTGGACCGCGTCGACGAGGCGCGTGCCGCGTCGTTGGCGGGGCTGAACCTGTACCATCGCCTCGCCGACCCGTCGGGAGTGGCCGATGCGCTGCACGTTTTGGGGCGCATCGCCCTGGACGGCAGGCAGCCTCCCGACGAGGCGCGGCGCACCGTCGAGGAGAGCCTGCGGATTCGGGCGCGCCTCGGGGAGCGCCACGGGGTGGCCCAGGCCCTGCGGTTGTATGCCATGCACCTGGTCGCCGCCGAGGAGCTCGAGCGCGCCGCCTATCTCCTGGGGGTCGAGCAGCAGCTGCGTGCCATCATCGGCGCCGGGCTGCCGGCCGGCGAACGGCAGGACCTCCGCACATGTGTGTACAGCCTCAAGCGGCTGCTCGGCCCCTCGCGCTACGAGGCGCTGTTCGAGCTCGGCCTTCGGGCCAGCGGGCTTGCGTGGGACGAGGCGGCCGTCGAGACGCTGCTGACGGTGGACGCCGTGGCCGAGCTCCGTCGCTGGCGCCAGGGGCGGTCCGGCGCCAAGCCCGAGATCGTCGTCTCGGGCTTGGCGCTCTCTCGGTGACCGACCCGGAAGCCCGGCCGAGGGCCCGGACGCCGCAGCGCGCGGCCGTCCCGCGCGCCGTCAGGGGGCGATCACCGCGCACACCTGCGCGGCGACGGAAGCCGCCTTCTCCGCGCACCCTGTGTCGAAGCGCGCGCACGCATCGGCGAACGCCTGCGCCGTGACGAGCGCGCATGTGCCGTGCGGGTCGGCCGAGGGCGGAAGCGCGAAGCCCACGAGCCCGCCCACGACCGGGTCGTAGGTGCCGCTGGTGGGGCCGGCGACGGTGACGGCCGCCGACGCCGGATCCGATGCCGCCGTGGCGGCGTGGTTGGCGAACAGCAGCCGGTAGTCGATGGCCTGCGGGCGCGGGCGATCGCGGCCCTCCCCGAACGTCACCATGCCGACCGCGTCGGTCGCCGTGTCGACGTCGGCGACAACGGTCTGGCGGACCTCTCCGTCATCGGTGATCCGCACCGACGTCACGGCCAGGCCGGAGATGGTGGGGTGCGGCTCGGACGTACAGTCGGCAAGGTACGGGCTCGGACTGGCCGGGGGGCTTCCGGTGGCGACGGCGTGCAGGTACGCGAACGCGGGTGATGCGACGACGACCGCGCACGGGCCGCCCTGGGCATCGACCGTCCGCGCTTGCCGCGTGGACATGCCCAGGGCGAAGGCGGCGGCGGCGACCAGCGCGATGCGGGCGACGCGGCGACCAGGCCTGCTTGTCCTGCCGGCAACATGATTGACCATTGGGGGGCACTCCTGATGGGTGTGATCGACGTCGAAGTCGACGCGCGCGTTAGGGCCGGATGTGCAACGGGCCGGCCTCACGCAGCGACATCGCGACACGCGGCGAGGGCAAGCATACGCAGCGCCTCTCCCGGAAACGTGCCGGGGACTCTCCCGGCGGTGCGCACCAGGGTCGGCGGCGTCCGCCCCGCACGCCATGGAACGCGACACGGCGCGGTGGGATGACCCCACCGCGCCGTGTCGCTGCTTTTCGTGCCGCCGGATCGCCGGGCCGGCCCGCGCGCCCGGACGCCGACGCCGGCCTGGGTTGCGTCGGGACCGGGCTCAGATCTCCGATTCGATGCGCATGTTGTAGAACGACCGATACACGAACACCATCGACACCACGAAGAACGCGGCGGCCAGCGCGGACGTCAGCACCGCGTTCCGCTCCCCGAGGCTGATCGCCAGCTCGACGGCGAGCACCCCGAACAGCGTCGTGAACTTGATGATCGGGTTCATCGCCACCGACGACGTGTCCTTGAAGGGGTCGCCGACGGTGTCGCCGACGACGGTGGCGGCGTGCAGCTCCGTGCCCTTCTCCTTGAGGTCGACCTCGACGACCTTCTTGGCGTTGTCCCATGCGCCACCGGCGTTGGCCATGAAGATGGCCTGGAAGAGCCCGAAGAGCGCGATCGAGACCAGGTACCCGATGAAGAAGAACGGCTCGAAGAAGGCGAACGCGAGCGTGGTGAAGAAGACGGCGAGGAAGATGTTGAACATGCCGCGCTGCGCGTACTGCGTGCAGATCTCCACCACCTTCTTGCTGTCGGCGACCGATGCCTTCGTGGTGCCCTCGAGCTTGATGTTGCGCTTGATGAACTCCACCGCCCGATAGGCGCCTGTGGTGACCGCCTGCGTGCTGGCGCCGGTGAACCAGTAGATGACCGCACCGCCGGCGATGAGCCCCAGCATGAACGGCGGGTGCAGCACCGACAGGCCGTCGAGGTTCTCGGTCAGGCCGTGCGTCAGCGCCATGATGATCGAGAACGTCATCGTCGTGGCCCCGACCACCGCGGTGCCGATGAGCACCGGCTTGCTGGTGGCCTTGAAGGTGTTCCCCGCGCCGTCGTTGTCTTCCAGGTGGTGCTTGGCGACGTCGAACTTGGCTTCGAAGCCGTAGTCCTTGGCCAGCGACTGCTGGATGCCGGGGATCTGCTCGATCAACGAGAGCTCGAAGATGCTCTGCGCGTTGTCGGTCACCGGGCCGTACGAGTCGACCGCGATGGTCACCGGCCCCATGCCCAGGAAGCCGAACGCGACCAGGCCGAAGGCGAACACGGCCGGGCCGAGCATCAGGGCGGCCAGCCCCTGCAGGCTGATCCAGTAGGCGACGCCCATCAGGGCCAGGATGGTGAAGCCAAGCCAGTAGGCGCTGAAGTTGCCCGCGACGAACCCCGAGAGGATGGTGAGCGACGGGCCGCCTTCGCGCGCCGACTTGACGACCTCGCGCACGTGGCCGCTGTCGGTCGACGTGAACACCTTGACGAACTCGGGGATGATGGCACCGGCCAGCGTGCCGCACGTGATGACCGTGGACAGCTTCCACCACAGGCCGTCGCCGAGCTCCGGGATGAGGAGGTACGACACGACGTAGGTCAGGGCCACGGACACGACCGAGGTCATCCAGACCAGCGACGTGAGCGGTGCCTCGAAGTTCATGTGATTGGCCGAGCCGTATCGGCTGCGCGCCAGGGCCTCGTTGATCAGGTAGGACCCGCCGCTGGCCACCACCATCATGATGCGCATGACGAAGATCCAGACCAGCAGCTTGACCTGGACCACCGGGTCGGTCACGGCGAGCAGGATGAAGCTGATCAGCGCCACACCCGTGACGCCATAGGTCTCGAAGCCGTCGGCGCTCGGACCCACCGAGTCGCCGGCGTTGTCGCCGGTGCAGTCGGCGATGACCCCCGGGTTGCGGGCGTCGTCCTCCTTGATGTTGAAGACGATCTTCATCAGGTCCGAGCCGATGTCGGCGATCTTGGTGAAGATGCCGCCGGCGATGCGCAGCGCCGACGCGCCGAGCGACTCGCCGATGGCGAAGCCGATGAAGCACGGCCCGGCCAGGTCGGCGGGCACGAACAACAGGATGAAGAGCATCAGGACGAGCTCGACCGAGATCAGCAGCATGCCGATGCTCATGCCGGCCTGGAGCGGGATGGCGTACACCGGGTACGGCATGCCGCGCAGGCTGGCGAACGCCGCGCGCGAGTTTGCCAGCGTGTTGATGCGGATGCCGAACCACGCCACGCCGTAGCTGCCGGCGATGCCGATGAGGCTGAAGAGCAGGACGATCAGCACCTTGGCCAGGGGCTCGGCGCGGAGCACCGCGAAGTACACGAAGATGATCACGCCGATGAAGACCTCGAGGATCAGGAGGAACTTGCCCTGCTGGATCAAGTAGGTCTTGCATGTCTCGTAGATCAGCTCCGAGATCTCGTGCATCGAGGCATGGACCGGCAGCCGGCGCATCGACCGGAAGATCCACAGCCCGAACAACAGGCCGAGGGCGCAGACCAGGATGCCGTACATGAGCAGGGTGTGGCCGTCGATCCCCCCCAGGAAGGTCACGCTGCCGAGGTCCGGCAAGACGAGGTCGAACTCACCCTTGTGCTCGGCGGTGCCCGTCTGCGCCAGGACCGGCGCCGCGCCGGCCCAGGCAAAGGAGGCGACGGCGGCCGCGAGCAGCGCGAGCCGGCGTAGGAACGCGAACGACCGATGCATGTGCATACTCCACACGGGACAGGTTGGCTTGGGATGGTCGCGGCGTGGGACCTCCCGCCGCCGCGAACGCGCGGACGATCTTATCGCACCCGTCTGGTCGGGTCAACCCCGTGGGCTTGCCACGGCGGCCGGCGTGTCGGCGGCCGGGGGCGGTGGCGTCTCGGCGCCAGGCGGCGCGTCGGGCGCGGCCGGCTCGGGCGCGCTCGGCGTGCCGGCGGCCCCGGGCGCCCCCGAGCGACCGCCTTCCGCGTTCGCCTCGTCGTACATCGCCTTCCACAGGAGGTCGCGGATGTCGGACACGGTCGGGTAGGTCGCCGGCAGCCCGCCTGGGGCCGCCGCCGCGGGCGGCTCGAGGAAGGCCGCCGCCGTGGACGGGCACGTCGAGTCGCGCGGGCAGTCGTTGCGGATGTAGCGTGCCACCGCGTCGAGCTCGGCCAGGCACGTCGTGCTCTTGCCGCACGCCGCCGCCAGGCGCGCCTCCGCGACGCGTTCGGCGTCGACCAAGCGGCCCAGGGCGCCCGCGAGGTCGGCGGGATCCCCGGCCGGGCGGGCGGTGGCGTCTGCGCCCCCGGGGGCAGCCTCGCTGCCCGGCCCGGCCGCCGTGGCGGGCTCGGCGGCCGAAGCGCCGGTGGGCATGGGCGCGTCCCCGGTCTCGGCGGTTAGGGAGGCCGCGCCCGGTGCGGTCGATCCGCCGACCGGTTCGGCGACGACGCCGGCC
>QEVT01000428.1 GCA_003576755.1 bacterium
CGGCGCGGGTCCGCACCGCCCGCACGCCGAGCGTCCCGAGCGCCACGCCGAGCAGCCCGAGCGCCATGGGCCACACGACGATGCCGATCGGCCAGCCCGCGCCCGCCAGCACCGCCGGGTCCTCGGGGGTGTACTCGAGGCCGCGGGCGCTCCAGCGGGCCACGGCCGCGCTCTCGCCGCGCGCCAGGTCGGCCAGCGTCAGGTCGAACGGGAACCGGTCGGCCGCCAGCGGCGCGCCGAGGTCGCCGCGGAGGTACGTCACGCCCACGCCGTGCCGGTCGCGCGCCCATGCCGCCAGCGGCGCGTCGTCCAGGGCCCCGCGGGCGCCCGGCACCACGACCCGGTCGAGCCGCGGCGCGCTGGCGAAGTCCCAGCGCGGCACGAGGAACAGCCCGTGGCGCGAGCGCACCACGCGGCGGGTGTCGGCGACCAGGCGGGTGAGCGTCGTCCCCGAGCGCGGGTACGTGTCGAGCACGGCCGCCAGGTCGATCTCGCCGACGCCGTCGTGCAGCACCACCCCCATCTCGGTCTTGTCGAAGCGGAACGCGTTGGCCAGCAGCACCGCCGGCAGCGGCGACATGCCGAGCGTGAAGCGCGGGTCGGCGAGCTGCGCCACGGGCGCGTAGCCGACCTTCCGGGCCGTCTCGAGCGCCACGGCCTTGCCGAGGATCTTCTCGACGACGTGCAGCGTGGCCGGGATGCCGTTGGCGATGCCCGCCGACGACACGATGTTGCCGTCGTCGACGAACCGCTGGCCCTGCACCCATTGCACGGCCGGGTAGGCGCGCGGCACCCAGGCGAAGAAGTCCCAGTACGTCGTGGCGCGCCGCCCGTCGAGCAGGCCGGTCTCGGCCAGCGTGACGGCGCCGCCGCAGATCGTCAGCAGCGTCGTGCCGGGCCCGGCGTGGGCCTTGATCCACGCGACCACCGGCCTGTTGGCGGCGCCGCGCCAGTCGTTGATGAACGGCACGACCAGGACGTCGGGGTCGGCGCCGATGCGCGCGTCGTAGCCCGCGAACGAGAGGTGCGGCACGATGTCGAGCCCGGCGCCGAGCGGCGTGATCCGGGCCTCGGGCGCCACCGCCAGCACGTTGAACGCGCCGGTGGCGGCCAGCACCTCGTAGGGCGCGAGGAAGTCGGTGAGCTCGGTGCCGGTGTTGCTCATGACGACGACCGCGGTCCGCTTGCCGGGGTCGAACGGCACGTCGATGTCCGGTGCGTCGAACGCGGGCGCCGGCGCGTAGCCGGTCAGCGGGGCAATGCGGCTGAAATGGACCGCGCCGGCGGCCAGCGGCGGGGCGGCGAACGCGGCGGCGATCCCCGCGAGGCGCAGGGCGGTGCGGAAACGGCGGCCGGGGCGGAGCGTCGACATGGCAGTGGTTCCTTTCAAGGGTGTCGAAGGGCACGGTCGAGACTTGCCGACAGTCTATCGCGCGCCGCGCCCCGGCACATCGGAGGAACCTTGGATCGTGTTTCGGACAAATGACCGATCCCGCGGCGGCGCCGGCTCGGGCATTTGATCGGGGAGGGGCGGCGGGAATGCCGGCCGAGGTCGGGTCAGCCTGGGACCGCGGGCGGGAAGCCCGCCAGGCCGTCGGCCGTCGCGAAACCGGGCGGGCTGGAAGCCCGCGCTCCCAGGGACAAGCTTGCCGCAGCGTTTCAGCCCACGGCGTTGAAACAGCCCTGCGCCCTCGGCCCGGTCAGCTCTCGCCGGGCCAGCCCGCGGGGAAGCCGAGCCCGGCCAGCCGGCCGAGCGAGACGTCGAGGGCGCGCAGCCGATCCGGGTGGAGCGCTTCGGCCAGCGCCGCGTCGTCGTAGACCTGGCGGGCGGCCTCGAACCAGCGCAGGCCGTCGCGGCGCTCGTAGTGCCAGTACTCGATGCCGGTCCACGATCGGCGCCAGTCCAGCCGGCCGCGACCGATCGACGGGATGCGATGCCAGCCGTAGCGCGCCGCGAGCGCCGTGAAGTCCACCCAGTAGCCGCCGGGGACGGTCGCGCCGCGCCGCCCGCCCGTCTGCGCCAGCCCGGCGTCGCCGCTGCCGGCCGCGAACGTCCAGCCCGGCTCGAAGAGCGGCCGGCCGGCGCTGCCGTCCTGCGCGCCGGCACGGAGGAACATCCGCCACTGGGTCCGGCCGCCCGCCTCGTCGCGGACCAGCACCATGTCGCGCCGGCCGCCGGGCCCCCACAGCTCCATCTGGGTGTCGAAGGCGCGGCCGGTCTTGTGCCAGCTGAAGAACGCCGAGCCCGAGCTCTTGAACCCCAGCGGCCGCCAGGCGTCGGCCAGCGTGCCCAGGAAGTCCCGTCCCGTGGCCGCGCGCACGTCCGCCCGCAGCGCGGCGAAGTCGTCCGCCAGCCCGGCGTGGATGCGCGCGCCGGGGACCTCGATGCCCGCGAGCGTGGCGAGGCCCGGCCG